>JAWLCO010000109.1:0-13731 GCA_041687075.1 Hyphomicrobiaceae bacterium
AGGTCACCGCCTCGTGCGAATCAGTTTTGCCGCTCGAGGACGTTATGAATCGAATCGATGACCCAATCAATGCGATTGAGGACCTCAAGTCGCTGGCTTTCGAGCAGCCTGATGCGGGCCTCGGCAACCTCGAGCCGGGTGCGCAAATCGTTTCGTTCGCGCTCCAGTTGCTCGAGTTCGCTCACCCGCGTCTTCGAGGCTGCAGACGAGCCTGTTCGCGTACTGCGGCTGCTTGCTCTTGCAGCAGCCGCGCGCCCCTTTTTCTGCCGATCCCTCTGCGTCATTCGGCTGGTCCTGGCGTGCGACGCAGAGCCCCCCTCTGGCCACGAGCATCGCCGACTTGGACCTTAAGTCGTTAAAAGCTGGCGCGTCAACTCGACCGACGTCAAACGATTCATTGTCCTCTACAACTGCTGCATCCGGGTCGCATGCATTGACACAGCGGCACTCCGGGAACATGTAATCGCCCACGTACATTTAAAGGCCGGCACGGCGCATTCTCACGTGCGAGAAGCTGGCAATCGCTCGCCAGGAGAGGACAAGATGGCTGTGAAGATCGCGATTTCGGGTTTCGGGCGCATCGGCCGCAATGTGCTGCGGGCCATCGCCGAGGGTCAGCGCTCCGAGGTCGAGGTGGTCGCGATCAATGATCTGGGGTCTGCCGAAGACAACGCCCACCTCTTCAAGTACGACAGCGTGCACGGCACCTATCCGGGCGAGGTCAAGGTCGAAGGCGAGCAGATGGACATCGGCTTCGGCAAGCCGATCAAGGTGCTGGCGATCAAGGATCCCGCCCAGCTCCCCTGGAAGGACCTCGGCATCGACATCGTCATGGAGTGCACGGGCATTTTCACCGACAAGGAGAAGGCCAAGGTGCATCTCGACGCCGGCGCCAAGCGCGTCCTGGTGTCGGCGCCGTCGAAGGGCGCTGATTTGACGGTTGTTTACGGTGTCAACCACGACAAGCTGACTGCAGACCACAAGGTGGTTTCCAACGCCTCGTGCACCACGAACTGCCTCGCCCCCGTCGCCAAGGTTCTGCACGAGCTGTGCGGGATCAAGTCAGGCTTCATGACCACCGTCCACGCCTACACGAACGACCAGAAAATTCTCGATCAGGCACACAAGGATCGCCGCCGGGCGCGCGCTGCGGCGATGTCCATGATCCCGACATCGACGGGTGCCGCGGCCGCAGTCGGCCTCGTGCTGCCGGAGCTCAAGGGCAAGCTCGACGGCACCGCCATTCGCGTGCCGACCCCGAACGTGTCCGTTGTCGACCTGAAGCTGATCCCCGAGCGCGAGACGACCGCGGAGGAGATCAATCAGGCCATGGAGAAGGCGGCATCGCAGGAGCTGAAGGGCGTGCTGGCCGTCAACAAGGGCGAGCTGGTCTCGATCGACTTCCTGCACTCGCCCGCCTCGTCGACCTTCGACGCGACGCAGACGCAGATTGTCGACGGCAAGCTCGTGCGCGTGCTCTCCTGGTACGACAACGAGTGGGGCTTCTCGAACCGCATGATCGACACCGCTGTCGCGATGGGCAAGCTGCTGTAAGAGGCGTTCCGTTGAGGCTGACGGAAGCGGGTCGTACCTCCCCCACCCGGTGGGAAAGAGCGCCTGCCGACTGCTCCTCTCCCGCGCCTTCCGCCAGTGCGCAAGCGCTTGGCAAAGCACGGTTTTTTCACATCTCGGGGTCGCTGCCGTCCTTGAACGAGCGGTCCCGGATCTTGAAATGTTGCTATCCAGACGCGAACCTGTGGCTCAGTTGTCGCCCGAGGAGACGTGACACATGACTGAAAAACTCGAAGATATCGCCCAGGCTATGGTCGCCCCCGGTAAGGGCATCCTCGCTGCCGACGAAAGCACCGGCACCATCAAGAAGCGCTTCGACTCGATCGGCGTCGAAAACACCGAGCCGAACCGCCGCGACTACCGCGAGATGCTGTTCCGCGCCACCGAGGCGATGCGGGACCATGTCTCCGGCGTGATCCTGTACGACGAGACCATCCGCCAGAAGGCGAAGGATGGTACGCCGCTTGTCGACATCATCAAATCGGCCGGCTCCATCCCAGGTATCAAGGTCGATTGCGGTGCCAAGGCGCTGGCCGGCCCGACCTCGAAGGTCGAGAAAGTGACGGAAGGACTCGACGGCCTGCGCGAGCGCCTTGCCGAGTACCATCAGCTGGGCGCCCGCTTCGCGAAGTGGCGCGCCGTCATCACCATTGCCGAAGGCTGCCCGACCTGGAACTGCGTCAAGGCCAACGCACACGCCCTCGCCCGGTACGCCGCGCTCTGTCAGGAAGCCAGCATCGTCCCGATCGTGGAGCCGGAAGTTCTGATGGACGGCGAGCATTCCACGCACGACATCGATCGTTGCTATGAGGTGACGGAGTGGACGCTGCGGGCAGTGTTCGAGGAGCTCTATGACGCGCAGGTCAGGCTCGAGGGCATGGTGCTGAAGCCGAACATGGTCATCGCCGGCCAGAAGTCGCCCAAGCAGGCGAGCGCACAGGAGGTCGCTGAGCGCACCATTCAGTGCCTCAAGGCCAGCGTGCCGGCCGCCGTTCCCGGCATCGCCTTCCTTTCCGGCGGCCAGTCGGACGAGCAGGCCACCGAGCACCTGTCTCTCATGAACGCGATGGGCAATCTGCCCTGGAAACTGACCTTCTCCTATGGCCGCGCTCTGCAGGCAGCCGCTCTGAAGGCCTGGGGCGGCAAGTCCGAAAACGTTGCCGCCGGCCAGCGCGCCTTCGCCCATCGCGCCCGGATGAACGGGCTCGCATCGCTGGGCAAATGGGAGCGCTCACTGGAGCAGGCGGCTTGAGCAAACGCATTTCGAGGCAGGATTCGCGCGACACCCAGAACCCGGAGCCGGATGGCTCCGGGTTTGCGGTTTGTACTGTGGTTCTCATCGGGTGGAACGGTCCCCTGATGTGGACGTGTCACCGTTTGGCCGGATTTGGCGCTGATAGCGCTGGCCGATGCGTGAAGGTCCTGGGAGCAGCCGGGTGATGGAACAGGAAGGTGGCAGCCAGCTCTTCCTGGTCGTGGAGGCCGGTGAAACGGCCCGGGACCGCATAGCGATCGCGCTTGCAGCTGCCCCGATCGCCGCGGTTCTCATCACCCCGCCGTCTGGCCAAGTCCTCAGTGAATCCGCGGCAAAGCCGCTCGTCGAACAGGCTCAGGCGCACGGCGCGGCCGCGCTGCTGCTGGACGATGCCGATCTCGCTCGCAAGCTGCGTGCTGACGGCGTTCACCTCCAGCACAGCAGCGGTATCGAGGATCGCTACCATGCCGCACGCGAGATCGTGGGCCGCAGCGCCATCGTTGGCGTCCATGCCGGCAAGTCTCGCCACGACGCCATGGTCCTCGCCGAGGATGGGGCGGAATACATCGCATTCGGCGTCCCCGAGGGGGTCCAGGACAGCGCGGCCGCTCGCGAGCGCCGTCTGGACCTGGTTGCCTGGTGGGCCGAGATCTTCGAGGTTCCCTGCGTGGCACTCGATGTCGAAACGCCAGAGGATGCCGCAGAGCTGACGCGGGTAGGCGCCGATTTCATTGGCATGCGGCTTCCTGCAGGCGAACCGATGTCAGAGCTCGAACGGCGCATCAAGGCGATCGCTGACGTCCTTGATTCGGCAATGGCGGAGTGAGGGGAACGGCGAGCATGCGAACCGGCACGAAGCTGTTGGCTGGCTGGCTGGCATTGCTGATGGCCACACCGCTGGCACTGGCCGAAACCAGCTCCTGGTCGACCGAAACGGCGCCCCATGCCCCCAAGGCGGATGCGAAGGCGAAACCCAAGCCGAAAACGAAGCCTCGGTCCAAGCCCATGGCGCGTCCGCAGCCGAAGGGACCGAAGCCGCTGCAGAACAATCAGGCGGAAGATCCCCTCAGCAAGTTCACGCCGGACAAGCCCCAGAGCGCGATGTCGCGTTATCTGGTGCCCGCAACCGGCGAGGACGCCGCCTACATCGCCTTCGAACAGGGCCAGTACCTGACCGCGCTCAACCTGGCCGAGCGTGCCGCCAACGAGGGTGATCCGCAATCGCATACGCTGGTCGGCCGTATCTATGCGGAGGGCCTCGGAGTGCCGCAGGATGCGTCCGTGGCCGCGCGCTGGTACGCACGAGGCGCCGAGCTGGGCGACATCGAATCCGCATTCGCTCTCGGACTGCTCTTCGCCGAGGGGCGCGGCATTGAGAAGGACAGGGCCGCAGCCGCACGCATGTTCGAAATGGCTGCCGCCAAGGGGCATCCTTACGCCAATTACAATCTCGGCATCCTCTTTCTCAACGGCGACGGAAAGCCGGAGAACCCGCAGCGCGGCGCCCTCCACATCCGGTATGCCGCAGAGCAGGGTGTGGTCGCCGCCCAATACGATCTCGCCGTGCTTTACCAGAACGGCCACGGCGTCGAGCCGGACGCCTACCAGGCCGCGCTGTGGATGCGCCGTGCCGCCGAGCAGGGTCTCGTCGAGGCCGAGTACGATTACGCGGTGATGCTGCTGCGCGGGTTCGGTCTCAATGCGGATGTTCCAAAAGCTGTCGATTATCTGCAATCCGCCGCGGAGAAGGGATTTGCCGGGGCGCAGAACCGTCTCGCCCATCTCCTCGCTGACGACAGCCACGGCGCGCCGAACCTCATCGAAGCGGCCAAATGGCGCATCCTCGCCCGTGATGGCGGGCTCGAGGACAAGGTGCTCGACGAGCTCCTCGCCAAGCTCTCCGATACCGATCGCCTGGCGGCCGAAAGGGCGGCCCAGGAATGGCGGGACCGCGCCGCCATCGGTGTTCTCACGAACTGACGCCGCGGCGGCCCTCGAGCGGGAACCTGCCTCGCCCGCCCTCCTTCCTCTTGTCATGGCGGACCGGAGCCGCTAGTCGGAACGGCCACGCTTGGGGCCGCACAGCATCCGGCCCGCACTTGTCATCAGCCGTGTCGAGGCGCTGTTCGCATGCCTGCATCCGCTCTCATGAATGTCATGGTCGCCGCCGCCCGCAAGGCCGCGCGCAGTCTCGCGCGCGACTTCGGCGAGGTCGCACACCTGCAGGTTTCGGTGAAGGGTCCGGCCAACTTCGTCTCCGCAGCCGACCACCGGGCCGAAGAGATCCTGTTCAAGGAGCTGTCGCGCGCGCGCCCGGGCTACGGCTTCCTGATGGAGGAGCGCGGTGAGGTCGTCGGCGCAGACAAAAGCCATCGCTGGATCATCGATCCGCTCGACGGCACGACCAACTTCCTGCATAGCATTCCGCTGTTCGCAATCTCCATCGGCCTCGAGCGGGAAGGCCAGCTTGTTGCAGGATTGATCTATAATCCTGTATCGGATGAAATGTACACGGCGGAAAAGGGCAAGGGCGCATTCCTGAACGATCGGCGCATCCGTGTGGCTGCGCGCCAGACGCTGGCGGACGCGGTTCTCGCAACCGGCATTCCCCACCGGGGCCGGATGGGACATCCGCTTTTCCTGCGCGAGGCAGAACTCGTCATGCGCGAGGTTGCCGGCATCCGTCGGACCGGCTCGGCTGCGCTCGATCTGGCATGGACCGCGGCTGGGCGCTTCGATGGCTACTGGGAGCACGGCCTGCAGCCGTGGGATCTGGCAGCCGGCATACTGATCGTGCGGGAGGCCGGCGGGTTGGTGACCGACACAGAGGGAGGCAGCCGCATGTTCGAGACCGGCGACGTTCTTGCGGCCAATCCGGCGATCTCGCGAGGGCTCACCTCGGTCCTCAACGGCGCCCGGCGGGCAGCATAGTGGAGAACTCGGCGCCTTTCGGGCACGATGTTGCCGGTTTTCCCTGCCACGAGATTTTCGCTAAGGTCGCCGGCGCGTCCGTCATGAGGCTCGAATAATGGCCAGAAAGCGACAAGCAGAAATCGCGGCGAAGTCCGCCCATCGTACGTTGAGCTCGCCCGGCGGCTTCCTGCTCAACATGATTTTCTTTCTGACGATCGTCGGTTTCATTGCCGCGATCGCCATGCCGATGCTGGTCACCGCCTTTCTCAACAATCCTTTTCTCAACGGCCTGATCATCTTCGTTCTGTTCGTCGGCATCCTCTATTCCTTCCGGCAGGTCATTCGCCTCTACCCCGAAATTCGTTGGGTGAACGCCTTCCGCATCGCCGATCCAGGGCTCGCCATCTCGCACAGGCCAATTCTGCTGGCGCCAATGGCGACCATGCTGCGCGACCGCACGGGGACGCTGTCGCTATCGACGGTGTCGATGCGCTCGATCATGGACTCGATCGGCTCGCGCCTCGACGAAGCCCGCGACACGGGCCGCTACATGGTCGGTCTGCTCGTCTTCCTCGGCCTGCTCGGAACCTTCTGGGGCTTGCTCGAGACGATCACGTCCGTAGGCGTCACGATCAGCACGCTCGATACGCGGTCGAATGAGAGCTCGATCGTATTCGAGGAACTGAAAACCGGGCTCGCGGCACCGCTGAAAGGCATGGGCACGGCCTTCTCGTCATCGCTGCTGGGCCTAGCCGGATCGCTCGTGCTGGGCTTCCTGGAGCTGCAGGCCAGTCACGCGCAGAACCGTTTCTACAACGAGCTCGAGGAATGGCTCTCGGGCATCACCGAGCTGACCCCGGGCGGCGCCGGTGCGACGGACCAGATGACGCGCCAGCTCTACTCGGCCGTATTCGAGATGCAGCGTTCGATCACCGAGCTGACGGACCGCCTGCAGGCGACATTGCCGCTGGAAGCCAATGGCAACAGCAACGATGCGGTGCGCGATCTGGCCCACGGCGTCAACGAGCTGGTGGCACAGATGCGGGCGGAGCAGAACGTCGTCCGCCAGTGGGTGGACGAGCAAGCGGCGCAGCAGAACCAGGTGACAGGCATGCTGCGGGATCTGGCCACGAACTTCAAGCGGCGCGGGGCATAAGCCATGGCGCGCGGCCGCGGTCGTCACGGAGCCCAGCACGGGGATTTCTGGCCGGGTTACGTCGATGTTCTGTCGACGCTGCTTCTGGTTTTCACCTTCCTGCTGTCGATCTTCATGCTGGCGCAGTACTTCGTCAGCCAGGAGGCGAGCGGCAAGGACGCGGCCCTGCGCCGGCTGACGCGGCAGATCGCGGAGCTCACCAACCTGCTCTCGCTCGAAAAAGGCAAAGCAAAATCCATCGAGGACGACTTGGCGTCCCTGCAGGCGACGCTCGCTTCGTTGCGCGACGAGAACGCCCGGCTTTCCGGGCTCGTTGCCGATCGGGACGCACAGGTGAGTAGCGGTCAGGCCCGCATCAGCTCGCTGACCGCAGAGCTCGATGAGCAGACCCAGATCTCGAACGAGGCACTCGCCAAGGTCGACCTGCTCAACCAGCAGCTTCTTGCCCTGCGCCGGCAGATCGCGGCACTCAACGAGGCGCTCGAGGCCTCCGAACGGAAGGACCAGGAGGCACAGGACCGCATCAAGGATCTGGGGCAGCGGCTCAATGCGGCGCTCGCCCGCCAGGTGCAGGAGTTGCAGCGCTATCGCTCCGATTTCTTTGGCCGGCTGCGTGAGCTGCTCAAGGACCGCAAGGACATCCGCGTCGTCGGTGACCGGTTCGTCTTCCAGTCCGAGGTTCTGTTCCCGTCCGGCCAGGCTGAGCTGTCTCCAGAAGGTCTCGCCGCCATCGACCAGCTCGCCTCCGCCATCATCGAGCTCGAGCGCACCATTCCACGCGAGATCGACTGGGCCCTGCAGGTCGACGGCCATACCGACGCCCGGCCGATCAGCAGCTTCCAGTTCCCCTCGAACTGGGAACTTTCGACGGCCCGCGCCATCTCGGTCGTGCGCTATCTCATCTCACGCGGCGTCCCACCCAACCGCCTCGTCGCCGCCGGCTTTGGCGAGTTCCAGCCGCTCGAACAAGGCGACAGCGAAGAAATCCTCCGCCGCAACCGCCGCATCGAGCTGAAGCTGACGAACAGGTGATTGCGGGCAATTTCGGTGACCAGACCAGAGCGCGTAGCTCCTTCCAGCCCTCAGGGCGGCGCAGCAGGTCGGAAGCGCGGTGCGCGGGTGGGGCCGCAAACGAGACGCTGGCGTGCACCAAGAGGGGAACCCCCACCCCCAACCTTTCCCGTAAGGGGAACACCAACAGTCGTCTTACTGCGCCGCCTCTCCGGCGAACTGAAGGTCAGCGAGTCTGGCGTAGAGGCCGCCCTTGCGCACCAGCTGCGCGTGGGTTCCTTCTTCGACGATCCGGCCGGCATCGAACACGAGGATGCGGTCTGCCTTCTGGATCGTCGCCAGCCGGTGAGCGATGACCAGTGTCGTGCGGCCGCGCATCACCTGCTCCAGGGCCTTCTGCACTGAGACCTCGCTTTCGGCATCGAGCGCACTGGTGGCCTCGTCGAGAAGCAGGATCGGGGCATCGCGAAGAATAGCGCGGGCAATGGCGATACGCTGGCGCTGGCCACCCGAGAGCGACACGCCGCGTTCGCCAAGACGCGTTTCGTAGCCCTGCGGCAGGGATGAGATGAACTCATGAGCCTGCGCCAGCTTCGCCGCGCGCACGACATCGTCAAGGCTCGCCTCCGGACTGCCGTAGCGGATATTCCCGGCAACGGTATCGGCAAACAGCGCGACGTCCTGCGGCACCAGCGCCATGCGCGCGCGGAGCTGCTCCAGGTCCGCCTCCGCAATCGGAACACCGTCGACGCGGATCTCACCTGAAACCGGATCGAAAAACCGCAGCAGCAGGTTGAACACGGTGCTCTTGCCGGCACCAGAAGGTCCGACAAGAGCTACCGTTTCGCCGGGCGCGACGTCGAAGGAAACATCCTCCAGCGCCGAAGCCTCCCGCATGGGATAGCGGAAGCTGATGCGGTGGAACGCGATTTCGCCGCGGCCCGGCACTGGCAGCGGCACCGGATCGGCTGGCGTACGAATCTGCGGCTCGACGGCCAGCAACTCGGTCAGACGCTCAGCCGCACCGGCCGCCTGACTGACCTCCCCCCAGACTTCGGAGAGCTGGGCCAGCGAGGCCGCTGCAAACACGGCATAAAGTACGAACTGACTGAGCCGGCCCCCGCTGATGTCGCCTTCGACCACGGCATCGGCACCGTACCAGAGCACGCCAACGACGCTGGCAAAGACGAGAAACATGGTCATGGCCGTCAATCCGGCCCGGGCCTTGAGGCGCGCCCTTGCCGCATCGAAGGCCGTCTCGACCGCGCCGGCAAACTGCGCCGAGACGGTGCGCTCGCTGGTGAAAGCCTGCATGGTCCGGACGGCGGCGAGATTTTCCGCTGCCAGCGCCGAGGCATCGGCCAGCGTATCCTGCGCCAGGCGCGACAGCCGGCGCACGAGTCGCCCGTAGGCGATGAGCGGAAGCACGATCACCGGAATGGCAATCAGCACCAGGAAGGAGAGCTGCGCGCTCGTTACGAACATCATCGTGAGCGCGCCCACCAGCATGATGACATTCCGCAGCGCCTGGCTGAGCGCCGTGCCCGCCGCCGCCTTGATCTGTGTCGTGTCCGCTGTCAGGCGGCTCGTCACCTCGCCGGAATGGGTGGTTTCGTAGAACTCCGGGCCAAGTCGCGACAGGTGCCGGAAGACGTCCGAGCGCAGGTCGGCGACGACCCGTTCGCCCAGCCAGTTGACGAAGTAGAAGCGGGCCGCACTCGCCACCGCCAGCACGAGGCCGATGAGCATCAGCATCGAGAAGTAGCGGTTGATGAAGATGGCATCTGCCCCGCCGAAGCCGTAGTCGATAACGCGCCGGACAGCGATGGGCAGGGTCAGCATGGCAATCGCGGCGACCAGCAGCGCAATGGCCGCCAACGCCAGCATCGCGGGGTGCTTCACGATGTAGGGCCTGAGCCCCAGCAGCGGTCGCAGCGAGCGGCGGCGTGCGTCTGCCGTGGCTTCTTCGCCCGGTGCTGCCGGCTCGCTCCTGATCTTCCTTGGCCCTCTCACCTCGCTGCTACCCCGCTTCGGCCGGCTTGAATTGTCGTTCTGATCCCCGCATCACGGGTTGCCCCTGATATGCCAGATTACGCGATCCGGGCGGGCTGCGCAGATGACGCATGCATCTCGTTAACGCGGGCACGGCTTGTGCCCCGCGGCGCTTTCCACTATGTAGGCCGCTCGACACATCCCTCAAACGCGTTGAATGTGTCCGCTCTCAAGTGGCGAGCGGACCCCTGTTGCCGAGAGCCGCCGATGAAAAGAGACGCTGACGTTCACCCTGACTACCACCAGATCAAGGTCGTCATGACCGATGGCACCGAGTTCACGACATACTCGACCTACGGCAAGGAAGGCGACACGCTGACGCTGGACATCGATCCCAACACCCATCCTGCATGGACGGGCGGCGACCAGAAGCTCCTCGACCGCGGCGGACGCCTGTCGCGCTTCAAGAAGAAGTTCGAGGGCCTCTTCTGAGCCTGACCGGCCCGGCCTCATGCCGGGCCGTTTGACGTTCTGGCGAACCTCGGGACGTTTCGTGTCAGGAGCTTGCGGTGCCAGGCGTCTTGTTTCTGCCTGGTACCCCAGTAGCGCTGGGTTCGGGTCCAGCGCTCAGCGGATGGCCGCGTTGAAGGCGGCCTGCAGCTCGGCAATCTGACTGGCGACCGGATTGCTGGCGGGCCTCGCGGGCCGCTCCCCGCTGGTGGTGACCTGCTGCAGCGAACGGTCGATCCGCATGATGCGATCGCTCAGCACGAAGCTCTCGTCAATGAGCTGCTGCAGCCGCTCCGGCAACTCGCTGAAATTGGTGATGTGACTTGGCCGGCCCGACGTGCGCAGCTTGAGGCGTGCGCGCTTGCGGCGGGCTTCCTCTTCCGTGATGTCCCCATCGCGCAGCGAACGCCGGATCAGCAGCCACGATGCCAGATCGAGCAGCCGCGCGGTGAGGCGCATGCTTTCGGTCGAATACGTCAATGCAACGTTGGATTTGAGCTGCTTGGCTTCCTGGCGGCCGGGGCCGTCGAGATAGGCAGCCGTCCGCTCCACCAGCTCCATGCCTTGGGCGTAGACGACCTCGAACTGCTCCGACGCGGCGAAATGCTCACCGAACGAGACGGTGACACCGGTGCAGGGCTCTTCCCTGAGACGCGATTTGCTACCCATGACCTACTCACGCCACAACTGAACCGACCATAACACGACACTATCTTTCAGGTGAGGGCAAATCATCTCTGCACGATTGAGCGCATTTCAGGGCAGCACCACCTTCCTCCCCTGAAAAGTTGAGCCGCGGCTACGCGGCTCAAGAGTGACAGGGAGGCGTCAAACAGAGTGGGCGAGCCACTCGACATCCAGAAATCTGGATGGGTTTGAACCTACCGGAACTATCCTAACAAGTCGTAAATCATGCGCCCGTAACGACACACGCGCTCCGCTTGCTGCAGAACGGAACGGGAGTTGCCATCCTGACGGGCCATGCGGCCCGGCGGCCCCTCAGCGCTTGAACAGGGCCGATGCCGCCTCCTCGTGCGCCCGCTTCGCCGCAATCTCCTGCTCGACCCGCCGGATCTCTTCGCGCAACGCGGCGAGGCGCTCTTCCAGATCGGTCAGCGACAACTCGTGGAGGGGCTCGCCGACCGTGATGGTGTTGCCCGGCTTCGGCCGGATCTCGTCCCAATCCATGTCGCAACTCCCACTGCTCGTCTCGCGTGGATGCGGCCAGCCTGCCGCGACCGCACCGACTGACAATCGGGGCCTAACATGACGGCCTTCGATGCCCGCGACAAGGTGGGAGGACCTTATGGTCAGCTCGTTACCAGGCCAGAGCTGGAAGCGCTGCGATGGGAGAAAGGTCCGAGCCGCTGAAGAGCTCCGCAATTGCCCCCCGGTCGAGCTCTCCTGTCACGTGAATGGCGCTGGCGATGAAAACCGAGTCGATGCCGGCGTTAGCCGCGCCGCGGATATCCGTCCTGAGGCCATCGCCGATCGCCAGTATGCGCTGCCGCGGCACAGGGTCTCCGCGCAGCGCGCCGAGCCTGTCGAAGGCCATTTCATAGATCGGCAGATGGGGTTTTCCGGCGTAAGTGACCCGGCCGCCCAGACGCTCGTACTCGGCGGCCAGCGACCCGGCGCAATAGACGATGCGTGAGCCGCGCTCGACCGTCAGATCGGGGTTGGCGCAAATCATCGGTATGCCACGGCGCGCCAGCGGCTCGAGCATCGCAGTGTAGTCGGCCGGGGTTTCCGTCTCGTCGTTATATAGCCCCGAGCAGATGACGAGATCCGCCTCCTCGGCCGCCGCAAGGCGCAGCTCGAGCCCGTCGAACATGGGCTTGTCTCTCGCCGGTCCGAGGTGGAACAGCCGCAGGTGCGCGCGCTCGCTGATCAGCTTACGGGTAAGGTCACCGGAAGTAAGGATGCCGTCGTAGGCCTCTCGCGGGACACCGAAACCGTCGATCTGCGCCTGCACCGAGGGGGCTGGCCGCGGTGCGTTCGACAACAGCAGCACGACGCCGCCTCGCTCGCGGAACCGGCGGCACGCGCCCACGGCGTCCGAAAACGCCTGTACACCGTTGTGCACGACGCCCCAGATATCGCAGATCCAGGCATCGTAGCCGTCGGCGAGAGGAGCGATGGAAGAGAGGAGCTGAGGCGTGGGGGCGTGAGCATTCATGCCGCCCCCATTAGCTGTGGAGAGGCCCCGGATCAAGCCGCTGCGCTTCTCGCCGCAGGGCGCAGGGCTTCCGCCCGAATTGGGCGAGGCACACCGAACAGCCGGCCCTGGCCAAGCGGCACACCCGCGGACAGCACACCCTCGAGCTGATCCTCGCTGCCGAGCCCGACCGCGATCAGGGTCAGCCCGGTGCCGGCAAGTCGCTCACAAAGCTCCGCCGCCGACAGCACGCCGTCGAGGCTGGAGACGCCATCGAGCATGGCCTGCCCGCTGATGCGCATGAACGCGAATCCAGCTGCCTTGAGGTCGGGCAGGTCGAGATCCAAGCTCGTCACGTCCTCGATGGCGAAGCGGAAGCCACTGGTCGCCAATTGCCGGATCGTGCTCCACTGCGTCGAACTCAGGCCACGCAGCTCGCTCTGGGCGATCGAGAACACCAGCCGATCGCGGAGCTTCGGCGACTGGCGGCATGCTTCGGCGAACTCTTCCAGGAAGCGCGCACTGGTCAGCGATTCCGCCGTGATCGAGGAGAACAGGCAACCGCCGCTGCCGCGCTCGTCCATATGCCGGGCGACAATGGCCGCCCGCGCCGCCCGCGTGGCGTCGACAAGCGGCAACAGCCCCGCATTGCGCGCCATCGGAATGTAATCTTCCGGTCCGAAGCTACCTGCGTCGCCATTGCGCAAGCGGAGAGACACATCGAAGTGACGCGCCTTTCTGTCCGCAAGCCCGACGATCGGCTCGAGGAACACGTCCAGCTGGCCCGTCGCGATGGCATCTGCCATCGCCGCAACTTCCTCGTGCTCCGGTCCGACCGGAGGCGGCTGCGGCTTCGAGGAATTGGCATCGACCCGAAGCGGCGGCAGTACGCCCTTTTCGATCGACGTGCGAGCCCCATCGCTTGGCCGCCGCATCTCGTCCGCCGCGGCCCGCAGCGCTCCGACGGAGGCAGAAATCGCCGATTCTTCGGAGGGGAGATCAACGAAGCTTTCCCGGCCTTCGGCAGCATCATTGCTGCGCGCCTGCGGCGCCTTCCTGGGGCGTGCGATCTCCTCGGAGAACATCCGGATCATGTCCTGGATGGCCTCCACATCACCCTCGACATTTGCTTCATCCAGCTCGGCGGGTTCAGCCGGCGCCGAC
>JAWLCO010000110.1:0-13194 GCA_041687075.1 Hyphomicrobiaceae bacterium
GCCGTGATCATGATCGTCGTCGGTGCCGCCCGCATCTTTTCATGGATCCTGGGCTACGCCGGCCTGCCGCAGCAGATCGCCGACGCGATCCTGATGGTGACGGATAACCCGTGGGTCTTCCTGATCATGCTGAACCTGCTGCTCTTGCTGGTCGGCATGTTCATGGAAGCAAACGCCGCGCTGATCATGCTGGTGCCGGTGCTGTTTCCGGTGGCATTGCAGCTGGGCCTCGATCCGGTTCACGTGGCTGTCGTCATGGTCGTCAACCTGTGCATCGGGCTCATCACGCCGCCGGTCGGACTGTGCCTCAACCTCAGTGCTTTGATTGCCCGTGTGCCGCTCGAGCAAGCAACGCGCGAGGTATTGCCGTTCCTCGGCTTCGCACTCCTGGTGCTTCTGCTCCTCACCTTCGTGCCGGGTCTTGCGACCTGGTTCCCCAATCTCATCCTCGGGTGAATGCCATGGCCGACCGTCTGAAGGACAAAGTCGCGATCGTTTTCGGAGCGGGCTCGGCTGGTCCCGGCTGGGGCAACGGCAAGGCCGCTGCCGTCGCCTTCGCCCGCGAGGGAGCCAAGGTCGTCTGCGTCGACTTCGTCGCCGAGGCGGCGGACGAAACGGCCGCCATCATCACCGGCGAGGGCCATGAGGCGGAGGCGGTCAGCGCCGACGTGACAAAGCTCGAGTCGGTCGAGGCCGCCGTGAACCAGGCCATCCAGCGCTTCGGGCGTATCGACATCCTGCACAACAACGTCGGCATGACTCACATGGACGGGCCCGTCGAGCTCGACGAGGCGCGTTTCCAGGCCGCCGTCGACATCAACATCGGCTCTGTCTACCGCACGTCGAAATGCGTGATCCCGCACATGCTTCGGCAGGGCGGCGGCGCGATCGTCAACATCTCCTCGCTCGCCGCCATCCGATGGACCGGCTATCCCTACTTCGCCTACTACGCGACCAAGGCGGCCGTGAATCACGCCACGGTAGCGATCGCCATGCAGTACGCAAAATCCGGCATCCGTGCCAACTGCATCATGCCGGGCCTGATCCATACACCGCTGATCTACAAGCAGATCGCCGGGCAATACGGCTCGGCCGAGGAAATGATCGAGGCGCGCAACAAGCTCTGCCCGATGGGGCACATGGGTGAGGCGTGGGACATCGCCAGCGCGGCCGTCTTCCTCGCCTCCGACGAGGCGAAGTTCATCACAGGGGTCTGCCTGCCTGTCGACGGCGGCCAGCATTGCTCGGTGATGGCCGGCGCCTGAGATCCCCGGAACCCCTGCCCCGCGCCGCCGTTGAGGCGGCATGCAGGAAAGCAACATTATCGAGCCGGTTCACGCGTCCGTGCGGGTCGTCATGGACCGCGAGGATGCGTTTCGCAACTTTGTCTACGAGCTGAGAAGGTGGTGGCCGCTCGCGTTCACCTACTCGCTCGACCGGTTCGCCATGGCCGTCATCGAGCCATTGAAGGGCGGCCGCTGGTACGAGGTCGACGCCTCAGGACGCAGACTGGTCTGGGGCGAGGTGCGCGAGTTCGACCCGCCGAACCGGGTCGTGCTCGCCTATGGCATAAGCCCGAACTGGGAACCCGAGCCTCCGGAGCGGGCCAGCGAGGTGGAGCTCCGCTTCATACCCGAGTCCGATGTTTCGAAGCTTGAACGGCCTGTGACGCGCATCGAGGTCATACACCGGGACTTTGCCAAGCACGGCGAGGGCGCGCGCGAACTGCGCGAGCGGCTCGCCTCCGCGCGCGGGTGGCCGCTGATCCTGACCTCATTCGCCCGACGGTTCACCGTGTGACGGCGCGGCGCCGGGAAACCCGGAGCGCCGCGGAACCGCGAACCCGTCAGACTGCGTTTAGACGGCAATCCATACGTCGACGCCACAGGAATGGGTACCGTCATGGCCAAGCTGGACGTCAACACTGCGAGCCTAGAAGAGATCGAGCGCATTCACGGCATCGGATCATCCCGGGCTCGTGAAATCGTCGAGACGCGCGAGAAGCGAGGCGGAATTCGCCATATCGACGAGCTGCTGGAGCTACCGCTGTTTCAGGCGGCTTCGCCGGCAGACCAGAGATTGCTCACCGAAAATCTCGTCGTCCACCCCGAGACCCTTCCCGTGAGAGTGACAGGAAGGCTCAACCTGAACGTTGCGGACCACGACGATCTGGAGCGCATCAACGGTGTAGGCTCCAAACGCGCCGACATCCTGATCGATTACCGCCGCAGGAATGGTCACTTCCGCAGTCTCGACGAGATCGATGCGCTACCGACCTTCGATACCATGGACCCGGTTCAGCGCGACGCCATCAAGGCTCATTTGACGCTGGACTGATTCCCGACGGAACGGGGCCCGCCCGGGCCAGCTACCGGCAGCACTCGAACGGCCGTCGTGGTTGGCAACGACCGCTCGAATGGGCTCCCGTGGCGACTGAAGGCGTCAGCCCTCTTCGCGCAGTGAGCGACGTGCTGCGGAAACACCGGCGCGCCCGGCTGCTGCCGCTGCCGCTGCACCGAGCAGCAGACCGATAAAGCTCACGATGGCCGCACCGGAAATGGCGCCCGCCGCCTGCTCAGGGATCATCTGCTGCGCGCTTGGCTGCTGACCTGGCTGCTGCTGCTGCGGCTGACCGGGCTGCAACTGCTGTTGCTGTGTCATCTGGCCACCGCCAGCCTGACCCGTCATGCCACCGAGCGGGCCCATGGCCTGCTGCTGCATGCCCTGCGCACCGAGCATACCGCCCGCGGCTCCAGTCAGCAGGAAGGCGATGATCAGCGTGGCACCGGCCCAGGACAGGAGGCCGTGAATCATACCGTCACTGCGATCGGCCGAGCCGAGAGTCCTGCCCGCAATCCAGCCGCCGATGGCTGCCGCGATGATGCCGGCAATAGTCCACCAGATGCCGAAGCCGGTCCCCAACCATTCCAGTCCGGCCGCAGAGGTGGCCCCGGCGAGGCCGATGCCGAGCCCAAGAAGATTGAGAATGAGATGAGCGACCAGCGCGACGATCACGCCGGCGAAAACCGCGCCCCACGACAGGCGCCATCCGGCAGGAGCTACCATCAGGTCGGTCATGCCTTCCGATTCGCGCGTATGTTCCCGCACTGTACCCGTAGAGGTCGTCGTGCGGGTGGGCGCTGTATGCGTCGTACTGCGAACCCGATTATCTTCATGCATACTCATGATGAGCCTCCAATCTCACGCCTACAACGCACCGGATAAACACGGCGTTCCGCGCAGGTTCCGCGGCGCGGGGTGCGACATTCGGTGGATATTGGGGCGTACAATCAGGGGCTTGCGTGCTCAGGCGAGCCGACGGATGAGCTCCAGGAGGGCGGCAAGCGCTTCGTCCCTGTCGAGGCCGGACGTGTCGAGCTCCGCGTTCGCCCTGGCGTAGAGCGGTGCCCGGCTTTCCAGGATGGCCTCGAGGTCTTCCATGGCCTGGCGGCTGCCCGCCATCGGCCTGAGGTCACCCTGCGCTGCGACCCGCTCCATATGCTGAGCCGGTGCAGCGCGCAGCCAGATCACGTAGCAGGAGGCCAGCAGCAGATCGAAGGTGGCTGGTTCCGTGACGAGGCTGCCGCCGGTGGCGATGACGGCACGGTCGTAGGCATGAACGACGTGCTCCAGGCACTGCAGCTCCAGGCGACGGAAAAAGCCCTGACCATGCACGGAGAATATTTCTGCAAGGTCCATGCCGGCAACCCGCTCGATCTCGCGATCGAGCTCTATGAAGGGCATATCGAGGGCTCTCGCCGCGGCCTGGCCCAGCGTGGTCTTGCCCGCGCCGCGCAGGCCGATGAGTGCTACCCGCTCGCCCTTGGGAACCGTCTGCCTGCCGAACCGGGCCGAGAGGATCTCGCGGGCCTCCCGCAGCTCGTCGGGCGTCAGACGCTCGAGCTGGGTGACGGCGAGCCTGAAATCGAGGGAGCGTTCCGGCTCACCCGAGACGAGCTCGGCGATCGGCGCGCTCATGGCCGTCGCGATCTGCCGGATGACGAGAAGGGAAGCATTGCCGGCGCCGCGCTCCAGTTCGGCGAGGTAGCGCTCCGACACACCCGAGGCTTGCGCCAGAACCTTGCGCGACATGCCCCGCTGGGCGCGCATGAAGCGGATACGCTCGCCAACACGCAACAGGTAACCGCCTTCGGCTGGATCGGTACCGCGCCGCGGCTCTGCAGGAAGGGTGCGGGACATGGGCTCGTTCATCACCGGCTCGCGTGAGGCCGCACCGTCGACCTAACGCGGACGCGAGACGGCGTCAAACCACCGTGACAGCCGAGCTCAATGCAGGCCGAGCACCTCGGCAACGCGTGGTGCCATGGCCTCGCCGAGGGCAGCCTGCCCGGCCTCGTCCAGATGGATGCCGTCGATCGGGCTCGGCTCCGCCACTTCGGCCATCGAGAAGAACGGCACCCCAAGCTCGGCGGCAAGCTGCCGATAGAGGCGCTGCTGCTCATCGGATTTCTCGGGCGCTCCGCGAAACTTCTCCGACAGCGGTCCGGCTGGTGCCGTGACTCGCGGTGGCGCCAGCAGGAAGGCGCGCGGCGGTGGTCCTGCCGGCTCGCCCCGCCAGTTGAGCACCTTCTCCAACAAGACTTGCGCGCCGAGCATCGATTCGTAAGCACCGAGGTGCTGATGCCACTGCAGGTCGTTGCAGCCGAGCGCTATGACGACGAGGTCCAACGGCGCGTGACAGGCGAGCAGCATGTCGAGATGGGCAGCGCCGTTCCGCCATGGCTTCCATGGCTCGTCCCGGCAGGTCGTGCGGCCATTCAGGGCTTCGACGATGACGTGAACGCGATCGCCGAGCCGCCGGGCCATGATGCTCGTCCAGCGCTGGTCGAAGTGAATGCGCTCCGGCACGCCCGGCTTGCGGCCCCAGGTCTGGCTGTCGCCATAGACCATTACGGTCTTCATGACCCTTCACCTCTGCAGAACAGCGAAACGGGCGGCCGAGGCCGCCCGGTGGCAAGTCTTCATGCGATTCCTGCCGCCGCCTTATTGAGTCTTGGCCTGCTGACTGGGCGCCTTTGTGGCTTCCGCCGGCTTGCTGTTGGCGGCGACTTCCTTTTTCTCGCCTTCGGCCGGCCCGGCAGCGGCCGTCGTCTCGGCGGGCTTGGCCGGGTTCAGCGCGCAGCGATCCTGGAACTCTGCGTTGGCCTTGTTCAAGCGATCGACCTTGGCGAGATCGGCCTTCTTCAGGCGGTACTTGTTGGCCGCCGCCTTCTCCACCTTCTCGGCGACGCCCTCCTTCATCAGGCCGTCGATCTCGGCCGTCAGGCTGACGCAAGCCGGGTCGATGGCGGGCTGATTGATGGACCCCGTGGTGATCGGGCTGCCTAGCAGAGTGCCGTCCGCCGAGCAGCCGGCAAGCAGCACGGCCCCGATGAGCGCAGTCGTCGGCGCGCTTAGTCTATTGAGCATTTTGAGTACCCCAATTGCGAATCCGTTGGCGTGTACGCAGCTCACCGGAATCAAATCCCCGCGCCTCTGCTTAGGCGCCGCCCTGGGGAGGCGACAAGCGCACCGGCCGAGTTACCGACAGGCGACGTTGGATCGCCCGCCTGATGGCTGTGGAGAACGGGCGATAAGTGACTGATGAGGCACACCTTCGTCGATGCGAAAGACGGCCGTACTTCTACTCCCTACACGCCATTCGCCATTCGCTATTCGCTATTCGCTATTCGCCATTCGCTATTCGCTCACTTTCATACCAGCATCCGCACCGGATCCTCGATCAGTGCCTTGAACGCGGCCAGCAGCTCTGCGCCCAGCGCTCCGTCGACCACGCGATGATCGCAGGACAGCGTGCAGCTCATCATGGTGGCGATCTCGATCTTGTCGCCAACCACGATCGGCCGCTTCTCGCCGCTGCCGACCGCGAGAATGGTGGCGTGGGGAGGATTGATCACTGCGTCGAAGTTCTTCACGCCGTACATGCCGAGATTGGAGATCGAGGTCGAGCCGCCCTGGTACTCGTGCGGGGCGAGCCGCCGCTTGCGGGCGCGCTCCGCGAGATCCTTCATCTCGTTGGAGATTTCCGACAGCGACTTCATCTCCGCATGCCGGATCACCGGTGTGAACAGGCCGCCCTCGATGGCGACGGCAACGCCGATGTCGGAATACTTGTGACGAAGCATCCCCTGCTCCGTCCACGTAGCGTTGGCCGCGGGCACCTGTTGCAGCGCAAGAGCCATGGCCTTGATGATGAAATCGTTGACCGAGAGCCGGAATGCGCGCGGCCCCTCCTTGGGTGCCGACGCATTGATCCGCTCGCGGGCTGCGAGCAATGCATCGAGGCGGCAGTCGAGACTCAGGTAGAAGTGCGGGATCGTCTGCTTCGCCTGCGTCAGCCGCTCCGCAATGATCCGCCGCATCGCGTCGTGCGGGACGACCTCGTAGGCGTTCTTGTCATAAAGCGCCAGGATCTTGTCGTCCGGCATCGGCTGCAGTGCCGCCATCGATGGCGGCACTGGCTGAGCGGCCGGTCGCGTCGCCACAGCCGTGCCGAGCCCCGGAGCGGCCGCGGCGGTCTCGATATCCCGCTTGATAATACGGCCGTGCGGGCCGGAGCCCTGGATCTGCGACAGATCTATTCCCGCCTCCTGCGCCAGCCGTCGAGCGAGGGGTGATGCGAAAATGCGCCCGTCATGTCCGTTGGCCCGCGGCTGAGGCTGCGGCGCAGGTGCCGGGCGCGCCGGAGCTGGCTCGGCCTGCGCTGCGCCTGCTGCGGAGGGCCCTGCCCCGCCGGCGGCGGCAGATGGTGCCGGTGCGGCGGACGCAGCGGGCTGCGGGGCTGGTTGAGCGGCCTCGGGCTTCGGCTGCGGCGCCGCTGCGGCAGCACCGGCCTTGCTCACCTCGTCGACGGACTCGCCTTCTTCCGCAATCAGCGCGATCGGCGTGTTCACCTTCACCTTGTCGCTGCCTTCCGGCACGAGGATCCTGGCGAGCGTACCTTCGTCGACCGCCTCGACCTCCATGGTCGCCTTGTCGGTCTCGATCTCCGCGACCACCTTGCCGGCGGTGATCTTGTCGCCTTCCTTAACGAGCCATTTGGCGAGCTTGCCCTCTTCCATGGTCGGCGAAAGCGCGGGCATCAGGATCTGGGTGGGCATGAGTCTGCGGCCCCTTGTTGAGCTCGGCCACGAGCGGCCAGCGATAGATGAACGTCATGTACGCGAGCGCCAGATAAACGGCGAGCGCCACCGACCAGCCGATGCCGACTCCCAACTGCTGCTGGGACATCGGCATCACATCGGCAAAGGTGATCGGCAGCGGGTTACGAAGCAGGTTGATATCGAACGTCGGGTTCGGGAGCTTGGCCCAGGAGGCGAACAGGTTGTCCTGCATCGTCTGGACCACGGCCGCGCTGCCGCCGAGAAACACGAGGCCGATCGACAGCAGGCCGAAGGCCATGAGGCGCAGTGCCAGCGGCGCCCGGTTGAGGAAAAACCAAAGCGCGGCGAGATAGCCCGACACCATCGTCAGGAACAGCGAGAAGATCGCCATCACCGCGTCGATGGCATTGAACAGGCCCTGCAAAATTTCCGACTCGTTCATGCCGGCTCCCCCTCGCACCTGACGACGGCGGGCATCCAGTACGTCCGGCGCCGTGCGATCCTGTCCGCAACGCTTTCGCCATCGTAGCTCACCGGATCAGGCGTCGCGCCGCGAAACTCCGGAATGTCGAGGCCGCCGGCGTTGATGACCGAGATCAGCCCGTCCGGCTCTTCCTGCACCGCCCCGATATAGCTGCCGCAGATGCTGCACAGGAGGTAGTCCGCCGTATTGAGGCCGAAGCGATAGCGACGGATCAGATCGGGCGAAGCCGCCGAGATCACCACCGAGCCGGCAGGATCAGCGATGGTCCGCGTCCCGCGTGGACGGCAGAAGCCGCACTGGCACGCGCGCACGCGCATGTCGGACGCCGGCCGCGACAGCCGGAGCACGACGGAGACCGCTCCGCAGTGACAGCTCCCGCTATACCCGTGCACGGACGTCGCCATTCCCCCTCACAAGCGGCTCGAACCCGGCCGTTCAAAACCTGCCGTCATCCCGGGCGGCGAGCTACCTTGGAGCGCGGTCACTTCGCTCCCTTGTCCGGGGTGACGGATTGTTCCGGAGTGGAGCACGATTTTCCACCTAGATGTAGAGCACCTTCTTCGCGGCCTCGACCACCTGCTCCGCGTTCGGCAGCGCAAGCCGCTCGAGATTCGCAGCGTAGGGCATCGGCACGTCGGCGCCGGAAACCTTGGCCGGAGGTGCGTCGAGGTAATCGAAAGCCTGCATCGCGACCTGCGCGCAGATCTCCGAGCCCACCGAGCAAACCGGCCAGGACTCTTCCACCGTCACGATCCGGTTCGTCTTGCGAACGGAGTTGAAGACCGTCTCGAGATCCAGGGGCCGCAGCGTGCGCAGGTCGATCACCTCCGCCTCGATACCTTCCTTGGACAACCGTTCGGCGGCCTCGAGCGCATAAGCCATCCCGCGCGACCACGAAACGATCGTCACGTGGTCTCCTGCGCGAGCGATGCGCGCCTTGCCGATGGGCACCAGCCAGTCGTCCACCTTCGGCACCGGACCGGAGGCGCCGTAGAGGATCTCGTTCTCGAGGAAGATGACCGGGTTCGGATCGCGGATGGCGCTCTTGAGCAGGCCCTTCGCATCCGCCGGATTCGACGGGGACACGACCTTCAGCCCGGGCACGTGTGCGTACCAGGCCGAATACTCCTGGCTGTGCTGTGCGGCGACGCGGGCGGCAGCGCCATTGGGGCCGCGGAACACGATCGAGCAGCCCATCTGCCCGCCAGACATATAGAGCGTCTTCGCCGCCGAGTTGATGATCTGATCCATTGCCTGCATGGCGAAGTTCCAGGTCATGAACTCCACGATCGGCTTCAGGCCGGCGAAACCGGCACCGATGCCTACCCCGGCGAAGCCCTGCTCCGTTATCGGCGTATCGATCACCCGCCGCTCGCCGAACTCGTCCAGCAGTCCCTGGCTCACCTTGTAGGCGCCCTGGTACTGCGCCACCTCCTCGCCCATCAGGAATACGTCCGGGTCGCGGCGCATCTCCTCGGCCATGGCGTCGCGCAGGGCCTCGCGCATGGTCTGCGTGATCATCTCCGTGCCGGGAGGAAGATCGACCTCGGGAGCCACTTCGGGGGACGGCGCGACAGCCGGGGCCGCTGACGGCATATCCGGGCTGCGACTCACCTGATCGCCGGCCGGTCGCGCCTGGGCCGAAAGGCTCTGGTTGTCTGCCTGCTTCAGCTCGCGCGGGGCTTCCGGCGAGCCGGACAGCGGGGCACCGGATTCCTCACCGTCCTGCAGGATGATGGCGATCGGCGTGTTCACCTTCACGCCTTCCGTTCCGGCAGGAATGAGGATGCGGTCAAGCCGACCTTCGTCGACGGCCTCGACCTCCATGGTCGCCTTGTCCGTCTCGATCTCGGCAATGACCATGCCGGATTTGACCTCGTCACCTTCGTTGACGAGCCATTTGGCAAGCTTGCCCTCCTCCATGGTCGGGCTCAGCGCGGGCATCAGGACTTGGGTGGGCATTTCGGCGGGATCTCTCGACTCTTCGCTGGAAATCCTCCCCCTGCCTTGGGAGAGAGGATCAGCGGCAGGTGTAGAAACGGGCGCGGTAGCTCATCAGGCTGTTCTCAGAACATCCGTCCAGAGCTCGGACGGATCGGGTTCAGGATCGTTCTGTGCGAATTCGGCCGCAGCGTTGACGACGCCGCGGATCTCCGCGTCGATCGCCTTCAGCTCATCCTCCTTCGCCAGCTTCTTCTCCAGCATCCGGGCGCGAACGCGCTCGATCGGGTCACGCTCCTCGCGCACCCGGTCGACCTCCTCGCGCGTGCGGTACTTGGCCGGGTCCGACATGGAGTGGCCACGATAGCGATAGGTCAACATCTCGAGGATGTAGGGGCCGTTGCCCTCGCGCGCCCACTTGGCCGCCTTGTCGCCGGCGGCTTTCACCGCCCTCACGTCCATGCCGTCCACCTGCTCGCCGGGAATGTCGAAGGAGAGGCCGCGCTGGGAGAAATCCGTCGTGGCTGCCGACCGCTCGACCGACGTGCCCATGGCGTACTTGTTGTTCTCGATGATGAACAGCACCGGCAGCTTCCAGAGCTTCGACATGTTGAAGCTCTCATAGACCTGGCCCTGGTTGGCAGCACCGTCGCCGAAGTAGCAGAAGGTGACGTTGTCGTTGCCGCGGTACTTGTTGGCGAACGCGAGGCCCGCACCCAGCGGGACGTTGGCGCCGACGATACCATGGCCGCCGTAGAACTTCTTCTCGACGGAGAACATGTGCATCGAGCCGCCCTTGCCCTTGGAGTAGCCTCCGCGGCGGCCCGTCAGCTCTGCCATCACGCCCTTGGGGTCCATGCCGGTCGCCAGCATATGGCCGTGGTCGCGATAGGTCGTGATGACCTGATCCCCCTCGCGCGCGCACATCTGCATGCCGACGACGACCGCTTCCTGGCCGATGTACAGGTGGCAGAAGCCGCCGATGAAGCCCATGCCGTAGAGCTGGCCAGCCTTCTCCTCGAATCGGCGGATGAGAAGCATCTCGCGGTAGGCGTGCAGTTCCTCCTCGCGGTTGAAATCCGCAACGCTGCCGCCGGTGCGCGACTTTTCTACGGTGGCTTGACCCGAGCCGTTCGTGGTCGGGGGCGCAGTCTTGGCCGACTTGGCGCCGGTTGAGCCCCGCGCTTTGTCCGCAGGTGCCATAGGCCCTCCTAAGCATCTGGAATCCGGGGCGGACATATGCTCCGCCGCCAAACTACACAAGCGCCCCTGCCTTTGCCAGATATTCGGCCAACAGGGAAGCCGTCTTGGAACCGGGTTCGGGTTGCTGAGCCAGCTTTAAGGAACGTCAGAGCCGACCAAAACGATCCTGTCGCCTGGCCGCGCCATGCCGAGGACGCCGGTCGCAATCTCCTCGACGAGATCAGGATGGGGCGGATCGGTCCGCAGAAGCAGCACGTCGCGCATGAGTTCGGCGTGCACGGCCTCGAGACCGGCAATCTCCCGCTCCAGTGTTCCGGAGCGTTCGATCAGCCGCGATCGCGCCTCGAGACCGTGCTTGCCGGTGATCGTGTGATGGACGAAGTAGGCCGACATCAACAGGCAGCCAAGCAGTACCAGGATATGCTGCCGCGTCCTCCTCATCCGCCGATCTGGTGTTGTGCGACGCAGTACCATCCAATGACTCGCTTCAACGCGTCCCTTGTAGACCAGGCTGCGTTAAAGGCGGGTAAAAGGGTGTTCCGCGCTGTGAACGTAGGGCAGATGTGGAGTTGAGTGCCGATCTACAGCACAGCGAATCCGAGCACACCTGCTCCGATCACCACCGCCCATGCAGGTATCTGCCATGCCGCCAGCGCAACGAACGAGGCGGCGGCAATCGCCATCGCCATATGCGAGGTGATGCCCTCCGTGAAGACCGGATCATAAAGCGCCGCTGCGAGCAGACCGACGACCGCGGCATTCACACCTGCAAGCGCCCGCTGCGCCAGCGGAGCGCTGCGAAGCCGATCCCAGAACGGCAGCCCGCCGAGAATGAGCAGCGCTGACGGGATGAAGATCGCAAGCAACGCGATGCCCGCACCGACGAGACCGCTCGGGGGCGCCTGCATGACAGCCCCGAGAAATGCGGCGAACGTGAACAGCGGGCCTGGAACAGCTTGAGCCGCGCCATAGCCTGCCAGGAACGTCTCGCGGTCGACCATGCCCGTTTCCACCACCTCTGCCTGGAGCAGCGGAAGAACCACGTGACCGCCACCGAAGACGAGAGAGCCGGCGCGATAGAACCCGTCGATCAATCGCAATGAACCATTCCCGCTGACCGCAGCGAGGAAGGGAAGCAGGACCAGGAGAGCGAAAAAGATCACCAGAAAGAGAACGGCCGCGCGGTGGCTGACGGCGACGGCCAGCGATGCGTCCTCTTCCGCAGGTCCGGGCTTGGCAGTCAGCCAGGCCAAACCGATCAGGCCACCGATCACGATCACCAGGACCTGCCCGATTGCGAACGGGATCAGCATCGCACCGATCATGCCGATGACTGCGATCGTTGCCCGCTCTCGATCCGGCGCGAGGTTGCGCGCCATGCCGAGCACGGCATGGGCGACGACCGCGACCGCCGCCGCCTTCAATCCGCTTATCCAGCCTGCGCCCGCCACCTGCTCGAGCGTTCCGGCACCATAGGCGAACGCAACGAGGATGATGGCCGACGGCAGCGTGAAGGCCAGCCAGGCGGCGAGCAGGCCTGCATAGCCAGCCCGCAGGAGCCCGATCGCCATGCCGACCTGGCTCGATGCGGGCCCTGGGAGGAACTGGCAGAGAGCAACGAGATCGGCATACGCCCTCTCGCTCAGCCACTTGCGCCGGACGACGAACATCTCGCGGAAGTAGCCGATGTGAGCGACCGGGCCTCCGAACGCGGTCAGCCCTAGCCCGAGGAACACCCGGAAGACTTCGGCTGCGCTCCCCGGTTTTCCTGCCCCACCGTCCGCATCAGCTGCGTCCATTCTCGCTCTCCCTGCCCCGATTCCATCGCATCCGGTCCATTTGGCATGCACATCTCACTCCCGTCATGCTCGCGGAGGCGGGCATCTGCGATGCACAGCCACGGCGATCCGGTTGCGATCGAGGCAGCACTTCTCGGCCGTATCCCGTGCTGAAACGCATCACGGATTTTCCACCTTCGCGGCAATGACGGAGTGGGGCGTTCACGAGCCCTGATGGACACGAACGTACTGGCGACTCAAGCCGCCCGCTTGCGCAGCACACTGCGGCCGGCGTAGCGGGCGACATCACCCAGCTCCTCCTCGATGCGGATGAGCTGGTTGTATTTTGCAAGCCGGTCGGAGCGGCTGAGCGAGCCGGTCTTGATCTGGCCGGCGTTGGTGGCAACGGCGAGGTCCGCGATGGTCGCGTCCTCCGTCTCGCCGGAACGGTGGGAGATGACAGCCGTATAGGCTGCACGCTGGGCCATCGAGACGGCATCGAGCGTTTCCGTCAGCGTGCCGATCTGGTTGACCTTGACCAGGATCGAGTTGCCCACCCCTTCGGCGATGCCCTTCGCCAGCCGTTCGGTGTTGGTGACGAAGAGATCATCGCCCACCAGCTGGCATTTGTCGCCCAGCTCCGCGGTGAGCTGCTTCCAGCCCT
>JAWLCO010000111.1:0-13147 GCA_041687075.1 Hyphomicrobiaceae bacterium
CCCGACGCAGACTGCGAGCGCCCCCATGTCCCAGACGAAGCACACGAAAGTCCTCATCCTCGGTTCCGGGCCGGCCGGCTACACGGCCGCGATCTATGCCGCCCGCGCCATGCTCAAGCCGGTGCTGATCCAGGGTATCCAGCCAGGCGGGCAGCTCACCATCACCACAGATGTCGAGAACTACCCGGGGTTCGCTCAGCCGATCCAGGGCCCCTGGCTGATGGAGGAGATGAAGGCTCAAGCCGAAAACGTCGGCACTGAGGTCATCATGGACCATGTCTCGAAGGTCGACCTGAAGCAGCGCCCATTCCGGCTCGAGGGCGATTCCGGCGACACATACACCTGCGACGTGCTCATCATCTGCACCGGGGCGCAGGCACGCTGGCTGGGTCTGCCGAGCGAGGAGACCTTCAAGGGCTACGGCGTCTCCGCCTGCGCCACCTGCGACGGGTTCTTCTATAAGGGCAAAGAGGTCGTCGTGGTCGGCGGCGGGAACACCGCGGTCGAGGAGGCGCTGTTCCTCACCAACTTCGCCAGCCGGGTCACAGTGGTCCACCGCCGGGACAGCTTCCGGGCCGAGAAGATCCTGCAGGAAAGACTTTTCGCCAACCCGAAAATCGAGGTGCTCTGGGATACGACTGTCGAGGAGATCCTCGGCACCGCCGATCCCAAGACCGTCACCGGTATCCGGCTGAAGAACGTCAGGACCGGCACCCTGAGCGAACGTCCGGTCGATGGCGTTTTCATCGCCATCGGACACGCGCCGGCAACGGAGCTGTTCAAAAACCAGCTTGAAATGAAGCCGTCGGGGTACCTCATCACCAAACCCGACTCGACTGCCACCTCGATTCCTGGCGTGTTCGCCGCCGGTGACGTCAAGGACGAGATCTTCCGGCAGGCAGTGACGGCGGCCGGCATGGGTTGCATGGCCGCTCTCGAAGCGGAACGCTATCTGGCAGGCCAAGCTGGAACCACATCGATCGCCGCATGGTAGCGGGCACTTTGCTGTGGACAGCGCGGCTCTTGTTTTTGAACAGATTCAGCTTAAGCTGAGCCGTCAAACTTTACGCAATCTGGCCGCGCATCACGCGAAGAGCCATCCGTCTGAAGCAACAGGATTAAAGTCATGCCGCCGCTGACCTCGGGTCAGGTTCTGCCGGAGCGCGGTCGCGCGACCCCCGGCAGGAATGTCATGGATTGGGACAAGCTCAGAATCTTTCATGCCGCGGCCGAGGCCGGCAGCTTCACGCATGCCGGTGACATGCTCCGCATGAGCCAGTCGGCCGTGAGCCGTCAGGTCTCCGCGCTCGAGCGAGACCTGGGCGTCGCGCTCTTCCATCGCCATGCGCGCGGGCTGGTGCTCACCGAGCAAGGCGAGATGCTCTACCGCACCGCTAGCGAGGTCATGGCCAAGCTGCAGACGGCAGAGATGCTGCTGTCCGACACCACGACGAAGCCGAGCGGCGATCTCAGGATCGCGGCACCGGTCGGCCTCGGCACGGTCTGGGTCACGCAGCGGCTGCGGGAATTCATGGAGCTCTATCCAGATATCCGGGTGGAGATGGTGCTCAACGACGATCAGATCGACATTTCGATGCGCGAAGCCGACGTGGCGATCTGGACGCGGGAGCCCGAGCATGCCGATCTGATCCGGCGCCCCCTGTTCACGATGCGCGTACGCGCTTACGCCTCCACGCATTATGTCCGCAAGTACGGCGCGCCGCAGTCGCTCGATGAGCTGGACCAGCACCGGTTCGTGTCCTACAGCGGCACGCCGGCCATGCACCTTTCCGCAATCCGCGCGCTCGAGACGATCGGCCGCGAGGGGCGGGAGCCGCGTGTTCCGGCCTTTACAGCCAACAGCATCGTCGCCCTCAAGTACGCGATCCGCTCTGGCATCGGCGTGGGACTGATCCCTGACTACCTGACCGGCGAGGACACCGACCTGATAACCGTCCTCAACGACGTACAGTTTCCCAAAATACAGATCATCTTCGTCTACCCGGAAGAATTGCGGACGTCGAAGAAGGTCCAAGTGCTCCGGGATTTTCTCGTCACAAAGTCGCGAGCCTGGAAAACCTGAACAGGTTCAAAGCACAAGTCATGCGGGTCCCGCATGGCAAACATGCGATACGCCCGCTTGCTGCTTTGCGGTCCATGCTGCTTAAGTAGTGTGCAGCTGTGACGGACAGCTGATGAAGGCCGTACCCTCCCTTTGACGCCTTCACGCATCCTCCGGATGCGGTCTCGACTTGAAGACCGGGCCCTCGCGGCCCGGTATTTTTTTTGTAGCCCCTGCGCAAACGGATCACATGCACGTGGGGTTTTCAGCCGCGCTGCAAACGGCTATCAGGATGCAGCGGAGTTGGGAGGCAAGGGAAAATGGCGCGCACCCTTTACGACAAGATTTTCGACGACCACGTTGTTGACCGGCAGCCCGACGGCACATGCCTGCTCTACATCGATCGCCACCTGGTGCACGAGGTGACCTCGCCGCAGGCCTTTGAAGGTTTGCGACTGGCCAACCGTAAGGTGCGCGCGCCGGAAAAGACGCTCGCCGTCGTCGACCACAACGTCCCCACCTCCGACCGCAGCCTCGGCATCGACGATCCTGAGAGCAAGACGCAGGTCGAGGCCCTGGCCCAGAACGCCAAGGACTTCGGCATCGAATATTACAACGAGCTCGACGTCCGGCAGGGGATCGTTCACGTCATCGGCCCTGAGCAGGGCTTCACGCTGCCCGGCACGACCATCGTCTGCGGCGACAGCCACACCTCCACGCACGGTGCCTTCGGCGCACTGGCGCACGGCATCGGCACCTCCGAGGTCGAGCACGTGCTCGCCACGCAGACGCTGATCCAGCGCAAGGCCAAGAACATGCGCGTCACCGTAGATGGCAAGCTGCCGGAAGGGGTGACCGCGAAGGACATCATCCTTGCGATCATCGGCGAGATCGGCACGGCCGGCGGCACCGGGCACGTCATCGAGTACGCCGGAGAGGCCATCCGCTCGCTGTCGATGGAAGGCCGCATGACGGTCTGCAACATGTCGATCGAGGGCGGTGCCCGCGCCGGCATGATCGCGCCGGACGAGAAGACGTTCGAGTACATCAAGGGCCGCCCCAAGGCGCCGAAGGGCGCCGCGTGGGACATGGCCATGCGCTACTGGGAAACGCTGCACTCGGACGAAGGCGCCACCTTCGACCGCGAGGTGAAGCTCGACGCCGCCAACCTGCCGCCGATCGTCACGTGGGGCACGAGCCCCGAGGACGTCGTCTCCGTGGCAGGTGCCGTGCCTGATCCCGACAGCGTGGCCGACGAGGCAAAGCGGGCATCCATGCGACGCGCGCTCGAGTATATGGGCCTGACGCCTGGGACCAAGGTCACCGACATCAAGCTCGACCGGGTGTTCATCGGCTCGTGCACCAACGGCCGCATCGAGGACCTGCGGGAGGTCGCCCGTGTCGCGCAGGGCAAGAAGGTCGCCTCGCACGTCTACGCCATGGTCGTGCCCGGGTCGGGGCTCGTGAAGCAGCAGGCCGAGGCCGAGGGTATCGACAAGGTCCTCAAGGAGGCCGGTTTCGACTGGCGCGAAGCGGGTTGCTCCATGTGCCTCGGCATGAACCCGGATCAGCTGAATCCGCGCGAGCGCTGCGCCTCGACGTCGAATCGCAACTTCGAGGGCCGTCAGGGCCGGCTCGGCCGTACGCACCTCGTCTCGCCTGCCATGGCTGCCGCTGCGGCCATCGCCGGCCACTTCGTCGACGTGCGGACGTGGCGCTGAGCCGATCTGCTTATTGATTTTCGCGCCCGGTCGTTCAGCCGGGCGCGACTCCAAATTGGCTTCGGCCTGGGAGGGCGTGCCGGCCGTGTCAGAGCAGCGGTCACTCGTCGAGCAGCAATTCGGAGCCCATGCTGCGGGCTACGCGACGTCCGTTGTTCATGCGAAAGGTGCCAGTCTCCAGAGGCTCATCGACCTCGTGAGACCGGAGAGCCACTGGCGGGCCCTCGACGTGGCAACCGGCGCTGGCCACACGGCGCTCGCGTTCGCACCTCACGTGGCCCACGTAACGGCCAGCGACATCACCGTCGAGATGCTGGCCGAGGCTGAAAAGCTTGCGAGAACCCGCGCCATCTCGAACATCAGCTTCGCCAAAGCGAATGCTGAGGCGCTGCCGTTCCCGGATGCCAGCTTCGAGCTCGTGACCTGCCGGATCGCCCCGCATCATTTTCCCGACGTGCCGCAGTTCGTGGCCGAGGTCTTTCGGGTGCTGAAGCCGGGCGGCGCGTTCGGCCTCGTCGACAACATCTCGCCAGATGAAGCGTCCACGCCGGGGTTCAGCGCCCAGGAACTGCAGGAGGCGGCAGGGGCGTACAACGCCTTCGAAAAGATTCGCGACCCGAGCCACGGCCGCTGTCTCGCCATTGGCGAATGGCGGAGCGTCGTGGCTGGTGCGGGTTTCGCGGTCGAGCACGTGGAGAGATTGCCGAAGGAGATGGAATTTGTCCCTTGGGCGAAGCGCATGGGCGCGGACGCCGATACGATCCAGCGGCTCGAACTGATGCTGACCGGCGGCTCCCCAGCATTGCGCGCCTTTCTCCGGCCGGAGACTCGGGATGGCAAGCTTCACCTTACGCTCGATGAGGTGCTGTTGGTCGCCCGCAAGCCGGCCTGAGGACCGCTACGGCTTCCTGGGCGGCACCCGCGGTGCTTTCTCGCCGGCCGGAATCTCCCGCGTGCCCAGCACGTCGGCGAGCCGGACCTGGGCGGAGCCGGGGCGCAGCGGCTTCTGCTGGCTGTCGTGCGGCGCCCAGCCGGTCAGCGTGATGATCTCGAAGGTGGCGGGGATGCGTCCATCGGGCCGGCCGTGCCGCTCGATGTAGATCTCGCAGGCCCGCATCAGTGTGGCGCGCCGCAGGGGCGTGCGCCGGCGGGCAACAAGAACATTGGTCGCCCCCATGCCCCGCAGCTCCTGCATCAGCGCCACCGGCGAGCTGTAGGTCACTGTGACGACGTCCGTGTCCGTGACCGGCAGCGCAAATCCCGCCCGCTGCAGCAGACTGCCGTAATCGCGCACGTCGGCAAACGGGGCGACACGCGGACTGGCGCCACCTTCAACTTCCGATTCCGCCAACAGAAACGCCTCGCGCAGCTCCATGAGGGTCTGACCACCAAGCACCGCCGCCAGCAGCAGTCCGTCCGGCTTCAGCGCGCGGCGGATCTGGACGAGCGTGCCCGGCAGATCGTTCACGTAATGCAGCGTCAGCCCGGAGACGACGAGGTCGAGCGACCCATCTGCAAACGGCAGAGCCTCGTAATCGGCCAGCACCCGAGGCGTCGGGCACAGCTTGAGCATCTGCCAGGCGCTTTCGGCGCTGATGACGAGCGACCCACCCGGCAGAGTACCGACACCACGCGCCAGCAGGCCGTGATGCGCACCCAGATCCACGACGGTCGCGAACTGGCGCTGCACGGCCCCAAGTCGTACCAGAAAATCCTCCGTCACCCGCTGCAGCAGGAAATCGTGCGCCGCCGCGTTCGGCGCGGCACGGTCCCGCCGCCGAGCCAGCAGGTGGAGGTCGAAGAGCTGGGCATCACTGCTCATGACCGATCAACGCGCCATCGGCGGATCTGTTGGGCTCATCGCGACAAAGTCTCCCCGAAACGGCAGGCCGGCGCTAGGATGCTTCAAAGTTACCGGCCTCTCATGAGTATTCTGCACCGCATCCACTTTCATTCTCAGCGAGCGGCGTCGGCGCTTGCGGATCTCGTCGTGCCGCCGACGTGCCTTTATTGCCGCAAGCCGCTCGCCGTGCACGATGCGTTATGCGCGCACTGCTGGCGCAGCATCAAGTTCATCCGTCCGCCACTTTGCGACAGGCTGGGCATCCCCTTGCCGTATGACATCGGCGGCCGCGCCATCTCCGCCCAGGCAGAGGCTGACCCGCCTGACTATGACCGCGCCCGCGCCGTTGCCCACTTCGACGGCGTGCTCCGGGATCTCATTCACCAGTTGAAGTATGGCGACAGTCACATCGCTCGGCGGCTGTTCGGACGCTGGCTCGCCGAAGCCGGTGCCGAGCTGTTGCGGGATTGCGATCTCATCATCCCCGTTCCGCTCGACCGCTGGCGTCTGCTGAAACGGCGCTTCAACCAGACAGCTATCCTGTCGCGCGAGCTCCATCGCCTGACCGGCATCGCCTGGGATCCCCTCCTGCTGCTGCGGTCGAAGCGGACTTCGGCCCAAGTCGGGCTCACGCGTGACCAGCGCCGGCGCAACGTGCAGGGTGCCTTCAGTGTCGATCCTGCGCGGGCTGAGGCCATCGCGGACCGCGCGATCGTTCTGCTCGATGACGTCATCACGACGGGAGCGACGGCCGAAGCGTGCGCCCGGGTTCTGAAGCGCGCCGGCGCCTCACGCGTCGACGTGCTGGCGCTCGGGCTGGTGACCCCGGACAGCATGATCACGCCATGAACGCTGCGGCGATCCTTCCTCCCTGGACATCTTCCGCACCGATCGCCCGAGCACTACCTTTTCTGCGGGTCGAGCAAGTATGCAGAAATGTCGAAAATCACGATTTACACAACGATCTTCTGCCCTTATTGCGTGATGGCGAAGCAGCTCCTGAAGCGTAAGGGCGCATCTTTCGAGGAGATCGACGTCACGGTCAAACCGGCTCTGAGGCAAGAGATGGCGGCGAAGGCCGGCGGCCGCAGCACCGTTCCTCAGATCTGGATCGGCGAGACGCACGTCGGCGGCTGCGATGATCTTTACGCGCTCGACCGGACGGGGCAGCTCGACCGCATGCTGTCGGAATAGCACGCCAGGCAGGGGGGTTACGACGTGCCCGCCGCAGTGAATGGGAAGACGTTCCGGGCCGGCTTGGTGCAGATGCGCACCGGCCGCGACGTGGCTGACAATCTCGCCGAGCTGAGCCGGCTCGTCCGCGAAGCCGCAGCCGCGGGGGCTGAATACATCCAGACGCCGGAAGTCTCTGTTCTGATGGAACGGGACCGCGCCAGGCTTTTCGTCGAGACGCGGCCCGAGGAGGCCAACCCGGCCATTGCGCACTGCCAGGCATTAGCCCGTGAGCTGGGCGTCTGGCTGCACCTCGGCTCCATGGGCGTGCTGGTGAACCCGGACAAGATCGCCAACCGCTCGTTCCTGTTCACGCCACAGGGCCGGATCGCGGCGCGGTACGACAAGATCCACATGTTCGACGTCGACCTGCCCGGCGGGGAGACCTATCGTGAAAGCCGCAACTTCGAGCCCGGCAGCAAGGCCGTCCTGGCCGATCTGCCCTGGGGCACGCTCGGCTTGACGATCTGCTACGACATGCGGTTTCCGGCGCTTTATCGAGCGCTGGCCAAGGCAGGCGCGGTATTCCTTGCCGTGCCGGCTGCCTTCACCGTTCCCACTGGGCAGGCGCACTGGCATGCGCTGCTCAGGGCCCGCGCCATCGAGGCGCAATGCTTCGTCTTCGCTGCAGCTCAGGTTGGACACCACGAAGACGGCCGCCGGACCTATGGCCACAGCCTTGTGGTCTCACCATGGGGCGAGATCCTGGCCGAAGCTGATGGTGAGCACCCGTCGGTCATAGTTGCGGACGTCGACCTGCAGGCCGTCGCGGAAGCGCGCAATCGGGTACCGTCGCTTCAGCACGACAGGCCGTTCGAGGTCGTCCGCGCGGAGGCTGCAGCCGATTCGGACAGCAGATCATGATCCGTTACAGCTTGCAGTGTGATAACCACCACGAGTTTGTGGCCTGGTTCAAGAGCAGTGCCGACTTCGACCGGCAGGCGAAGCGCAAGCTTGTCACCTGCCCGGATTGCGGTTCGACCAAGGTGTCGAAGGCCCTGATGGCACCGAATGTGGCGACGAGCCGGGCAAAGGCCACCGAAGTGCCAGTCGCCAACCCGGAGGCGACCGCCGCCGCGGACAGGAAACGCGAGCTCCTCGCCCTGCTACGCAAGCTCCGCTCCGAGGTCGAGAAGAACGCGGATTACGTCGGCCCCCGCTTCGCCGAGGAGGCCCGCAAGATGCACTACGAAGAGACTGATAAGCGCGGCATCTACGGCGAGGCGACGCTGGATGAGGCCCGCGAGCTGCATGACGAGGGCATCGAGTTCTATCCGCTGCCGCGGCTGCCCGAGGATCAGAACTGAGCTGATCCTCGGGTCTCAGCGCATTCAGGTCGGCACCTGACCAACCGACATGCCGCCGCAGACGTAGAGGGCTTGTCCGGTAGTGAACCCGGCCTCGTCCGAGAGGAAATAAGCGCATGCATGCGCGATCTCTTCGGGTGTGCCAAAGCGGCCAACCGGCACCTGACGCGTGAACGCCGTGCGCTTCTCGGACCCGACCGGATAGCTCTTGCGGATCATGTCCGTCTCGATCGGCCCCGGCCCGATGCAATTGGCCGTGATTCCGTGGGCTGCATACTCGAGCGCCACCGTCCGCGTCATACTCACCACGGCCGCCTTCGAGGCGCCGTAGATGAGCCGGCCTTCCTTCCCCATTCCGGCGCGCGAGCCGATATTGACGATGCGGCCGAACCCAGCTTCGCGCATTGTCGGAATGACCGCCTGCATGCACTGCATCACCGAGCGCACGTTGACGGCCATGATGGCTTCGAAGTCGTCGAGGGTTGCCCCCTCGACATCCGCGATCCGGGAAATGCCTGCATTGTTGACGAGCCGCAAAACGCGGTACTTGCGCGTGATCTCCTCGAGGGCTGCCGCCGTTGCTGCCGCGTCCGCCAGATCGACTGAGTAGAAATCGCCGTCGAAGATCTCCGGCTGCGTACGCGCCAGGCCCACCACGCGATGGCCCCGCCGAACCAGATCCTGTGCGATCGCTGTACCGATGCCGCGGCTGACGCCCGTCACCAGTGTCACGGAGCCGTCCTTGCCCGCGCCGGTCGTATCCATCAAGTTTCCTCCAATCCTGATTTAGGCAGAGCTTATGTCGCCTGCTGATCAGATCGCATCTTGCGAACACCTGCAACCGTACTGGCAGGCTGATGGGTCTTTTTCGAGCAAGTCTATTGATTCCTGGTGCAGATCGTCTAAGTCGTGCGGCCGGGGCCCCGCATTGAGATGGGCCCGATCTCAGAGAGAGAAGCATTAGTCATGGGCTACAAGGTCGCTGTTGTCGGCGCCACGGGCAACGTGGGCCGCGAGATGCTGAATGTTCTGGCGGAGCGGCAATTCCCTGCGGACGAGATCTTCCCGATCGCGTCGCGGCGCTCCATCGGCACGGAAGTCAGCTACGGCGAGAAAACGCTCAAATGCTTCGACCTCGAACAGTTCGATTTCTCCCGGGCCGATTTCTGCCTGATGTCGGCCGGCGGCTCAGTGTCCAAGGAGTGGTCTCCGAAGATCGCAGCAACCGGCTGCACGGTGATCGATAATTCCTCGGCCTGGCGCTACGATCAGGACGTGCCGCTTATCGTGCCGGAGGTGAACGCGGAAGCGGTCCGCGGCTTCAAGAAGAAGAACATCATTGCCAACCCGAACTGCTCGACCGCGCAGATGCTGGTCGTGCTGAAGCCGCTGCACGACTACGCGACGATCCGGCGGGTGGTCGTCTCGACCTACCAGTCCGTCTCCGGCGCCGGCAAGGAAGCCATGGACGAGCTGTGGCAGCAGACCAAGGGCAAGTATGTCCCCGGTCAGGAGGTCGAGCCGAAGAAGTTCCCGAAGGAGATCGCCTTCAACATCATTCCTCACATCGACGTCTTCATGGAGGACGGCTACACGAAAGAGGAATGGAAGATGGTGGCTGAGACGAAGAAGATCCTGGATCCCAAGATTAAGGTGACAGCCACCTGCGCGCGCGTGCCGGTGTTCGTCGGCCATTCCGAGGCGGTGAACATCGAGTTCGAGAAGCCGATCACGGTCGAGGAGGCCCGCAGCGTGCTGCGCGAGGCGCCCGGCGTCATGGTCGTCGACAAGCGCGAGCCCGGAGGCTACGTCACGCCCGCCGAGGCGGCAGGCGAGTTCGCCACCTTCGTCAGCCGCATCCGTGAGGACGCCACGGTCGAGAACGGCCTCGCCATGTGGATCGTCGCGGATAACCTGCTGAAGGGCGCTGCCCTCAACGCGGTCCAGATCGCCGAAACGCTGATCAACCGCAATCTGCTGGCAAAGGCAGCGTAAGGCCGGCCGCAGGATCCCATCAGAACGACAGGGCAGGCGATGATGATTGCCTGCCCTTGCGCCAGCGTTCTGTTCGAGGCTGGCAAAGTTCCGGCTTTGCGTCAGGCCGACTTGATCCTGTCAGCCAGGCTCTCGTCGGCTTCGAGGGACCGCACGATCTCGGTCAGGCCCTTTACGAACCGGTCCCTTTCCGCGCTCGACAGCGCGGATAGGATCTTCTCGTCCGCGCGGCGGGCCAGGGGCTCCGCCATTTTCAGCACGCGCCAGCCTTCGTCCGTCAGCCGCACGGCGTAGGCTCGAGCATCTTCCCGGGTCCTGCGGCGCTGGATCAGACCTTTCTTGAGCATCCGCCGGATGACATCGGCCAGCGTCGACCGGTCGATGCCGGTCCGCTCGACCAGATGCGTCTGGCTGAGGCCTTCGTTCTGCGCCACCGTGAGCAGAATCGCGAACTGCCGCGGCGTCAGATCCCCGGCAATTTCCCCCTGGAAGATATCGCTGGCGCACTGACTTGCGCGATGCAGAAGGTGTATCGGCGACCGGTCAAGCCGGCCCAGTGATGTGTTTCGCGACATCTATCCCGCCCAGATTCTCTCACCGGATCTGCCCGGTAAACCCATGATTCGATTGCAAACCAAAATGATCACAGGCGACTATCCGGGTCCAGATTAAGATTGTTGAGAACCGCGCAAAAATCAATTCAAAAATCGGGATGCCACGTTTCGCCAGGCGAGAAGGTCCGGATCGTCAGCTTGTCTCGTGTTCTGACTGATGCCGTTTCAGGACCCCGAGTTGCGCCAGAGCGAAGGCCATCGTGAGCGGCATGATCCCCCAGATCTTGAAGCTGATCCAGAAGCTTTCCGAGAAATTCCGCCAGACGATTTCATTCAAAACCGCCAAAAATGCAAAGAAACAGGCCCATCGCGCGGTCAGCACCGTCCAGCCCTGGTCGGTGAGCTGGAACATGTCGCCCATCAGAAGCCGCAAGAGCGGCCGGCCGAGCAATAAGCCGCCGAAGAGAATAATTGAAAACAGGGCGTTGACGATCGTCGGCTTCAGCTTGATGAACAAGGCGTCCTGAAGCACCAAGGTCAGGGTACCGAATGTCACCACGAATATGCCAGACACAAATGGCATAACTGGTATGCGTCCGAAAATGCTACGGGAGAGCACCAGCGAGATGATGGTCGCCACCATGAACGCGCCCGTACCCCAGAAGATGTCGCGGTAGCTGTTCACGAGGAAGAAGATGGCAATCGGCGCCACCTCGAGCCCGAGCTTCAGGATCTGCCCACGCTCGCTCTGGCCGGGTTCCTGATTCATTGCCGTTTGCTGTGACACGGGAGACCTCTCGGCAGTGGGGCTGCGGGCAACAGCAGCAGATCGAGGCTTTAGGCCTTTTGCGTCGCCGTGCGCGGCTTGCGGTCCAGCTTTTTCGCTGCGGGAGTGCGTGTCTCGGACATCAATTTGCCTGAGTCGGCCGGGATTCGGTACTTCTGCATCAGGCGCGTCAGCCACCAGGCGTAAAGCCCGCTTACAGGCATGATGAACGCGACCTTGAACAGGATCCAGACGTTGACCCCGTCCATCTCGTGGCCGAACAGGCTATAGATGGAGTGATCATCGAAGGCGATCCGCACCGCTTCGTTCAGAATAGCCGTCAGCACGAAGAAGCACGCGAAGCTGAACGTGAAGCGGTCCCAGCCCTTCTTCGTGTAATGGAACGTGCTCTCGAAGACGTACTGGAAGAAGTTCTTCCCCATCCACAAGCCACCGAACAGGAAGGCGGCGAACAGGAGGTTGAAGATCGTGACCTTGATCTGAACCCACATGGGATCGCCGGTCAGCAATGTCAGGCACCCGAACGTAATGGTCACGCTGCTGGCGATGATGGGAAATACCGGAAACCGCCGAAGCACCACCCGCATGGCTGCCATTGCGATGCCTGTGGTAACAATCAGAGCCCAGGTACCGGCGCTGATCCCGTACATCGCATTGACGATGAACATGGTCACCAGAGGCCCGAACTCACTTGAAATATTGACGGTCTGTTCGGCGTTGAACGGATAGATACGCCTCAACCAGTTCATCGTTTCGCTCTTCTGCCTCCCCTATTCGTTAGCAATACACGTCACTATTCCAGGGCTATTGCCCGTGCGAACTCGGTGGCGTCAAACGCCTGCAGGTCGTCAATTCCTTCACCCACACCAATTGCGTGCACCGGCAGCCCGTATCTGGCTGCAATGGCTACCAGAATTCCGCCCCTTGCCGTACCGTCCAGTTTTGTCATTACCAAACCACTGACGCCGGCCTGCTTCTGGAAGACCTGCACCTGGTCGAGCGCGTTCTGGCCCGTTGTGGCGTCGAGCACGAGCAGGCTGTCGTGGGGCGCAGCCTCGTCGATCTTCTTGAGCACGCGGATGACCTTGGCGAGCTCATCCATCAGGGCCTGCTTGTTCTGCAGACGCCCTGCGGTGTCGATGAGGAGGACGTCGTAGCCCTCCTCGCGAGCCTGGGTGTAAGCGTCGAAGGCGAGACCCGCCGCGTCGGCGCCGACGTCACGCGCGACGACGGTGGCGCCGGTCCGCTCACCCCAGACCTTGAGCTGATCGATGGCAGCCGCGCGGAACGTGTCGCCGGCGGCCAGCATCACCTTCTTGCCGGAGCCGATGTATTTCGCAGCCAGCTTGCCGATGGTGGTGGTCTTGCCGGTGCCGTTGACGCCGACCGTCAGAATGACGTGCGGCCTGGCAGTCGCATCGATCACCAGTGGCTTGGCCACGGGCTCCAGAATTTTTGCGATCTCCTGCGCCAGAACGGCACGGACCTCGTCCGGCGAAATGCCCTTGTCATACCGTCCCTTGGAAAGGGCATCGGTGATGCGGGCAGCCGTATCGATGCCAAGGTCGGCCTGGATCAGCAGATCCTCGAGCTCGTCGAGGGTATCGGCGTCGAGCTTGCGTTTGGCAAAGACGCCCGTGATGCC
>JAWLCO010000112.1:0-13081 GCA_041687075.1 Hyphomicrobiaceae bacterium
CCGATCTCGACCAACCTGATCCTCGCCTACATCGGCCAGCACGTGCTGGGCATGCCACGCTCTTACTGACGTGCCCTCGCCTTGTTCCATCCTGGCGTAGCGGCTAGGTTTCTGAGGACCCATGAATCACAGGCCAGCAGGAGAAATCCCCGTATGCCAGATACCGCCCGGCTGAAGTGCCTGCTCCTCGCAACCGATCTGTCGTCGCGGGCCGGCCGCGCTTTTGATCGAGCAATCGAGCTGGCCCGCAGCAACAAGGCACGCCTGACGGTGCTGCACGTCATCCCTGACGAGCTGAACCCGGAATACGCCGACGCTTTGAAGGCGAGTGCGAGGACGGCTCTCGAAAAACAGGTTGCCCAGGCAGTGGCCGCAGGCGAGCTGGAGGTCGACATCGCGGTCAAGGGCGGCCTGGACGAGGAAGAGATTTTGAAGCAGGTCCGGGAAGGCGCGGCCCGCGGGGACCTTTCCGTCGAGGTTCGCATCGAGGCGGGCAGCATCTACGACATCATCAACGACACTGCCGCGTCCGCGAACGCCGATCTTGTCGTCTGCGGTGTCCATCGCAAGCTGATGATCGGCGACGAGTGGCTCGGTTCGACGATGGACCGCGTCCTGCGATTTGGCAGCCGGCCCGTTCTGGTCGTCAAATCGCAGCCGGCAGGCCCCTACAAGAACGTCGTCGTTGCCGTCGATTTTTCCGATGCCTCGGCCGAGGCCCTGGAATATGCCTTCGCTGCGTTCCCGGAAGCGAGCTTCACGCTCGTCAACGCCGTCGAAAGCTCGCTGTCCGGTTTCCTCAGCGGGTCCGAGGCGAGCCAGGATGCTCTCGACAAGCGCAAGGATGACCTGCGGCAGTTCTCCGAGATGGCCATGTCGCGGGCCAAGGCGGCCTTCAAAGTTCCGGACTGCCAGGTCGCCTTCGAGGTTCGGCAGGGCGCGGCTGCCGGCGTTCTCAACCAGTACGCCGCAGACCATGAGGTTGATCTCGTCGTGGTCGGCACGCATGGCCGAACGGGCTTGCGGCGCGCCATCCTGGGTAGCGTGGCCGAAAGCATCATCGCGGGGATTGATCGAGACGTGCTCGCAGTCCGGCCGCAGCGCGCCTGAAAGCCAGCCGGCGCTCCGTCTATTCGTGCTGTTTGGGCGGAGCCTTCTGGCTGCCCTGCTGCAGGCTGGACAGCAGATCCATCGGCACGGGGAAGACGATCGTCGAGCTGCGCTCGCCCGCGATGTTGACCAGCGTGCTCAGATACCTGAGCTGCAGCGCGAACGGCGACTGCGCGAGGACGTCACCGGCCAGACGCAGCTTTTCGGAAGCCTGCAGCTCGCCCTCGGCGTCGATCACCTTGGCGCGACGCAGCCGCTCTGCCTCCGCCTGCTTGGCGATGGCGCGGACCATCGTCTCGTTGAGGTCGACGTGCTTCAGCTCGACGTTGGAGACCTTGATGCCCCAGGCATCTGTCTGCTCGTCGAGGATGTCCTGAATCCTGTTGTTGATTCTTTCCCGCGCCGCCAGCATCTCGTCGAGATCGTGCTGTCCGACAACGGAACGCAGCGTCGTCTGGGCGAGCTGGCTGGTGGCGGACTCGAACTCCTCCACCTGGATCACGGCCCGCTCTGCATCGATGACGCGGAAGTAAATCACCGCATTCACCCGAACCGAGACGTTGTCGCGGGAGATAACATCCTGCGGCGGCACATCGAGCACGCGCGTCCTCATATCGACACGCACGAACTGCTGGACGCCCGGAATGATGATGATGAGGCCCGGGCCCTTCACACCCCAGAACCGCCCGAGCGTGAAGACGACGCCGCGCTCGTATTCCCGCAAAATCTTGATGGCCGAGGCCGCAATCAGCAGGATGATTATGATTGGGACCAGGCTTGTAATGAACGCGTCTGGCATGGCGTCTCCCTCCGTCAATGCATCTGTTTCACGGTCAGCGTCAGGCCCTCGCGGCCGATGACCCGCACACGATCGCCTCGGGCCAACTCAGCTTCGGATTTCGCCGACCAGATCTCCCCATGTGCGCGCACACGTCCGCTGTGGCCGGACCACTGCACGACCTCGCCCGTGCTGCCGATGAGCTGCTCGCCCCCCGTCATCACCTGCCGATGCCGTGAGCGCATCGCCATCCCGAGCACACCGGCGAGGACGACAGCACTTGCAATGGCAGCGCCGATCACCAAGGGGCGGGATACCTCGAACTCGATATCCACCTGCTCCGGGTCGAACAGAAACAGGCCGCCGAGGATAAAGGCGACGATGCCGCCGATGCCAAGGATACCGAACCCCGGCGCGAAAGCCTCGGCCGCCAGAAGCCCGATGCCCAGCAGCAGCAGCGCCACACCACCAAGGTTGACCGGCAGAACCGTCAGCGCCGTTAGCGCGAGCACAAGGCTGATGCCGCCGATGACGCCCGGGAACAGCGCGCCGGGGTTCAGGAGCTCGAAGATGATGCCGTAGATGCCGATCAGCATCAGCATGAAGGCGACGTTCGGATCGGCAATCACCTGCAGCACCTGCATCTGCCAGCTCGGCTCGACCGCGATAATGCGCTTGTCACGCGTCGCCAGCGTCACCGTACCGGCGCTGGTGGTCACGGTCCGGCCATCCGCCGCCGCCAGCAACTCCCGGAGATCAGGCGCAATGATCTCGATGACGTTGTCCTGCAGCGCCTGCGTGGAGGTGAGCGTGGCGCCTTCGCGGACGGCCTTCTCTGCCCAGTCGGCGTTGCGGTTCCTGAGCTCGGCCAATCCGCGCAGATAGGCCACAGCATCGTTGATGAGCTTGCGTTCGGCCGCGCCGGGCTGGGCTTCCTTGTCCTTCTCTTTTTCCTTGTCTCCGGATGGCTGGAAGGGGCTCGTCCCGGGGGCGCCGATCTGGATGGGTGTCGCGGCACCGAGATGCGTCGCCGGCGCCATCGCGGTCAGATGGGAGGCGAACATCAGATAGGTGCCGGCGCTCGCGGCACGAGCGCCGCTCGGGGCGACATAGCCGACGATCGGAATGGGCGAGGCCAGGATCGTCTGGATCATCTCCCGCGTCGAGGAGACGAGGCCGCCCGGCGTGTCGATACGCATGATGATGAGGCTGGCCTTTTCGGCCTTGGCCCGCTCCACGCTCCTCTCCAGGTGCTGCGCCGAGGTGAAGCCGATGACGCCTTTCACGTCGAACACCAGCACAGGTCCGTCGCCACCCTGCTGCCCGCTCACTGGCTGGCCGAGCAGAAGCGCGATGCCGGCCAGCAGACACACAACGCTAAAGGCCAATCGAACAGGCCAGCGTGGCGCCATTTGCCATCTTGATGGCGGCTTAAAAATCGCCAGAACCTTTTGCACGAAATGCAAGCCGGCCCTCATCGCCCCTCGTCCCCACCCCGATGGAAGTGCACCAGCCCGGTTCGGTTCCGTTTCACTCCCCTCGCCCCTTTCCATCGCCGCCGCTCATGAGGCAGAGTTGCGCGAGAGCTGCGCAAGGTTTCGTCGCACTACGGAGGAAGCATAGCATGAAAATCGCGATCATCGGTGTCGGTGCGATGGGCTCGGTCTACGCGGCCTTGCTCGCCAGCGGCGGCCATGACGTCTGGGCCGTCGACACGTGGCGGGAGCATGTCGACGCCATCCGCGAGAAGGGCCTGCGGGTCGAAGGTGCTTCCGGCGATCGCACCGTGCGGATCAACGCCACGACGGATCCGGCTGATGTTCGCGATGCCGACCTCGTTGTCATCGCCACGAAAGACCACGGCGTGATGGATGCTGCCCGCGCCGCCCTTCAGATCGGGAAGGCGGATGCGCCGATCCTGACCATCCAGAACGGCCTCGGCAGCGCAGACAAGGTCGCCGAGATCGTCGGCTCGAAGCGCATCATGATGGGCGTCGTCGGCGGCTTCGGTGCGTCGATGCGAGGTCCGGGCCATGCCCACCACAACGGCATGGAGTTCCTGCGCCTCGGCGAGATGGATGGCGGGCTGACGCCCCGGCTCGAGGCTGTCGCCGAAGCCTGGCGCACCGGCGGCTTCAACGTGCTGACCTTCAATGACATCCACAAGATGGTCTGGGAGAAGCTGATCTGCAACGTCACCTACTCGGGGCCATGCACGCTGACCGGCTTGCGCGTCGGCGAGGCGCAGGCCAATCCGCAGGCCTGGAGCATCTGCGCCGCCTGCGCGAACGAGGCCTATCTGGTGGCCCGGGCGAAAGGCATCGCGCTCGATTTCGACGACCCCGTCGCCTACGTGCGCGCCTTCGGCGAGAAGATCCCGAACGCACGCCCGTCCATGCTCCTCGACCACATGGCCGGCCGCCGCGCCGAGATCGACAACATCAACGGCGCCATTCCGCGTGAGGGTGCAAAACTGGGTGTGGCAACTCCGATCAATTCTGTTGTCGTCGCCTTGCTCAAAGCAAAGGAAAGCGCCTTCGCTGCTTGAGCATCAAGCCTCTCGAGCCGTCACCGATCTGCAACGCCCTCCGCGCGCTTGGCAGGACCTTGGCTGAACCTTAAAGCCGCCCCTCGCTGACGAGGTCGATCACGGCATCGACCTTGCCGAGCGCCTTGGAAAGCTGTCGCTTCCGCGCCTTGCCCAAGCGATCGGGATTGACACGGGACGACAAGTGCGCCCCCTGCTCCGCGTCTGCGATCTGCTGGTCGAGCATGGCACCCAGAATGGTGCGGTGCGCGTCGACGATCTCCTCGATCTCCTGCTCCGAGCCGATGCCGCGTGCCGCCACACCCGTCAGGCGCTCCGGCGTGGAGCGGGCGCGGACATCGTGCCGAATTGAGAGCACGCGGGCACAGGTGAAAATCGGCATCAGGCCGGCTTTTTTGAGATCGATACGGCCCTTTTCGTCGATGCGGATGTTGCCGAACAGAGTGAAAGCCGGCGTACGTTGCCGGGCCACCTCGATGAGCAGCTTCAGGAAATCGTGCGCCCCGTGGCCACGATCGTAAGCGTAGTTCCAGATGGCCTCGCCCAGCGAGACTTCACCATGGACGGGAACCCCGTCGTAGAAGATGTCGACATTGAGCAGGTCCTCGGGGCGCTGACGGCTGATCCAGCTATCGATGGTCGCCTTCCAGTCCGCGACGCTCATGCGCCAGGCTCGATTCCTGGCCATTATGCCGCCCTTGCACAGCGGCACTCCCACCTCGTGCAGGATCTGACACATCTCAATGCCGAGGGCTTCGAACCAGCGGTCCTCCGCTCCGCCCTCTGCACCCGTCTCGTAGACGATGGCATTGTCCTGATCCGCCGCGAGCAGGCTTTCGCCGCGGCCGGCGGAGCCGAGCACGAGAACCGCATAAGCGCAGGGCGGCGGGCCGCGGCCCTCATGCGCGAGCTTTTCCTCTGCAATCTGCGCCGCCCGGCACGTGATATCCCTGATCTCCGAGCTGATAACCGCGGAGATCATTCGCGGATCGACCTCCTCGGCCAGCAGGCTGTGGGCCATCAGCGGCAGTTTCGCCCAGGCTGCCCCCAGATCAGCGGCCGATGTCGCGCTGGCGACCTCGTCACCGAGCATCATCGCCGCAGAAGCCCGATGGCGGAGCAGATTGCGTGTGGTCAGCGCACCAACGATTTTTCCATGAGCATCATGGACGCCCAGATGCCGGAAGCCGAGCCGGTCGAGGCGGCCGATGGCGCGGTAGACGAAGGCATCTTCCGGGACCGAGTGCAGCGGTTTGCTCATGATGGCCGCCAGCGGGGTGGCCAGCCCCGCCTCCCCGCCCTCATCAATGGCGCGCAGCATGTCCCGTTCGGTGACAATGCCAAGGTCGCCGGTTTCGCTGCAGATGTAGACCGAGCTGACCTTCTTGCCGAGCAGAAGGCGGATGCCTTCTCTTACCGTCGCACCGCCGTCGGCGAATACGGGCGGCGTGCTCATCACATCGCGCACGCGATACCGGTAGGGGAAGCTGTCTATTCGCGTGAGCGGCTTCGGCTGCTGCGGACCCGATGGCGGGGTCGAAGTCATGAAGCCACCGGCAGCGCGCGCATCCGCCTCGGCAAGCGCCCGCACAGCCACCTCGGCCTCGGCCAAAGTGCGGATGTTGCGCTCGCGCAAGAGAGAGATGAGCGCCAGGAAAAGCCGTGCCGTCGTTTCCGCGTCGCCGGCGGCCGTGTGGCGGCCAGTCATCGGTACGTCCAGCCACTCACAGAGCAGCTCGATGCTGTGATGGGCAAGCGTCGGCGCCACGATACGTGCCAGGGCACGCACGTCGAGGGCACGCGGCTGGCGCCACGGCCGACTGGCAAGCTCGTACTCCCGCCGCAGAATGCTCAGGTCGTATCCGACCGTATGACCGATGATGATCGAGTTGCCGATGAAAGATTCGATGTCCGGCAGCAGCTCGGCGAAATGCGGAGCGCCTTTTACCGCAGCATCGGTTATTCCGTGTATCGCGGTTGCCTCGGCAGGAATGGGAATGCCGGGATTGATTATTCTATCGAGCTTTTCCTCGGCGATCCGGCCGTTGACGATCCGTACGGCTCCGATCTGCACCGCCCGGGCGCAGCGCGCGTCGAGGCCGGTCGTCTCGAAATCGAGGACAACGGCTGAGAGCGCGACGAGCGGTGTCGCGTAGCTCGAATTCGACATCCGCACCCTCTCGAACGGAGCTGGCCCGCAGGCCCGCCAGGCGGTGCAATGAAATTGCCAGCTTGCCACCCGGTTGTCAGCTGATTGACACCCGCAGGCTGGGATTGGCGGGCTTCGATTTCTATTGCGCCGCAACAAAGGAACCCGGCGGCAGATCCGCCTAAAGTCAGGGTTACGCCTGGATTAGCGACTCCTTAACCTCAGCATACGGGGAGACTCTGACTCTGCTCAATGGGTGAATCAGCTCTTCCCAGGACCAGGTCAGGCGCTCAAAGGGCGCCTTTTTTGGGAGAGACGACTAATGGAACAGGGCGAAGACAGGTACTGGCGACGCACCAGTAGCCTCATGTGGACCATGTTCGCGCTCTGGGTCTTTTTCGGTTTCGTGATCCACTTCTTCGTGAATCAGCTGAATGAGATCCAGTTCCTTGGCTTCCCGCTCGGCTTCTACATGGCCGCGCAGGGGTCGCTCATCGCATTCGTCGTGATGCTCTTCGTCTTCGCTTCGGCGCAAGACAAGATCGATCGCGAAGAAGGCGTGGCTGAGGACGAATGAGGGGGCGCGACCATGGCTGATCAAGCACCGGCCGCGAAAGGGGATTTCATCTCCAATCTCGGCAAGATTTACGGACTTTACACCGGCGGCTTTTTTGGATTCGTCATTCTGCTCGCCATCCTCGAGCAATTGGGCGTGCCGAACCAGTGGATCGGCTACGGCTTCGTGTTCCTGACGATTGCCGTTTATGCCATCATCGGCATTCTCTCCCGCACCGCTGAAGTCGGCGAATACTACGTTGCCGGGCGGCGCGTTCCCGCCATGTACAACGGCATGGCGACGGGCGCCGACTGGATGTCGGGCGCTTCCTTCGTCGGCATGGCCGGCACGCTGTTCCTGCTCGGCTATGATGGCCTCGCGTTCGTGCTCGGCTGGACCGGCGGATACGTGCTTGTTGCCATTCTGATCGCGCCGTTCCTGCGCAAGTTCGGTGCGTTCACTGTTCCGGATTTCTTCTCGGAGCGTTATGGCGGCAATTTCACCCGCTTCCTGGCCGTTATCGTGCTGGTCTGCTGCTCGTTCACGTACGTGACGGCGCAGATCTACGCGACAGGCATTATCGCCTCCCGCTTCCTCGGCATCGACTTTACGATTGCCGTCTACGTGGGTCTGGTCGGTATCCTGTTGTGCTCGATGCTCGGCGGCATGAAGGCGGTGACCTGGACCCAGGTGGCGCAGTACATCGTGCTGATCGTCGCGTATCTGATGCCCGTTGTCATCCTGTCGACGCAGAAGTACGGCATCCCGGTGCCGCAGCTCACCTATGGGCAGGCCCTGCGGGACATCGCAGCGCTCGAGCAGAACATGGTGAGCGAGGGACTGGCGACAGCGGGGACACTGAAGCAGCACGTTCAGCCATTCTCGACTTATAGCCCGCTGAACTACTTCGCGCTGATCCTCTGCCTGATGATCGGCACGGCGTCGCTGCCGCACATCCTCATGCGCTACTTCACCACGCCGTCCGTGCGTGAGGCGCGCATGTCGGTGGCCTGGTCGCTGTTCTTCATCTTCCTGCTGTACTTCACGGCGCCAGCTTACGCGGCCTTCTCCAAGCTCGAGGTGTACTCGACCGTCATCGGTCGCGACCTCGACGATATCCGGCCCTGGCTGTTCACGTACGGTCAGCTCGGACTGGTGAAGGTCTGCGGCGCCAATGCGACGAGTGTCGAGGCGATCCAGGCTGCCTGTGCTCAGGTCGCTGGGCATCCCGGCGTCATTCGCCTGCAGGACTTCAGCATCAATACGGACGTGATCGTGCTCTCCACGCCGGAGATCGCGGGCATGCCGTACGTGATCGCTGGTCTCGTCGCTGCCGGTGGTCTCGCCGCCGCGCTGTCGACGGCCGACGGGTTGCTGCTCGCCATCGCCAACGCGTTGTCGCACGACATCTACTACAAGATGATCGATCGTAACGCGCCGACGACCCGCCGCCTGATCGTCGCCCGCTCTCTGCTGCTCGCAGTGGCTCTCTTCGCCGCCTATACGGCCTCGACCCGACCTGCCGACATCCTGTCGATGGTGGCATGGGCGTTCTCGCTGGCCGCAGCAGGCATCTTCCCGGCGCTCGTCCTGGGCATCTGGTGGAAGCGGGCGAACACACCGGGCTGCATCGCGGGAATGGTGCTCGGCTTCGGGCTGTGCGTGTTCTACCTGGTGGTCACGCGGTACTTCCCGGGTGCGGGCGTTCAGTACTTCGGCATGAGCTCGCTCGTGAACGCCACGACCGGCGCGCCGGTGGTGGATGTTGCCGCCGTGTTCGCCAATGATCCGGCGCTCGCCATGCAGAGCTGGGTTGCCGGCAGCCATCCGCTGGCTTCGAAGGTCGGCTGGTTCAACGTCAACAACATCTCTGCGGCCCTGTTCGGCTTGCCGATCGGCTTCCTGGCGATCTGGATCGTTTCGCTCCTGACACCGGAGCCATCGAAGGAGGTCCAGGACATGGTCGATGCCACGCGGCGGCCGCGCGGCGATACGATCATCCGCGACAAGGATGCCACGCTGCCGGCGCACTGACGGCAGCCTGACATACCTCTAGAATTTGGAGGGCGGGGCCTTGCGCCCCGCCCTTCTTGTCTGCCACAAGATCTTGATGGGACGATAATCGGAAGGTGCAATGTCAGTCGGCGAGAGCTTTTTTACTTACTGGTACTTCCACATCCCCAACCTCATACTCGCCGCGCTCATCTACACGCTGATCGGGCGCTATCTGCTGACGCTGTTCTTCAGCAAGAAGCCGGATGCCGTCATTTTGCGGGTGTTTCAGTCGATCACTGATCCGGTCCTCAGGGCCGTCCGGGTGATCACGCCGGCGATCGTGCCCAACGGTCTTGTTCTGGTTTTCGCGATCGTCTGGCTGATGGCGGCGCGCATGTTCTGGTTTCTGACCTGCGTGGCCGCAGGCATGTCGCCGACGATGGGGGCGTAAGGCATGACACAACTGGACAACCGGGAAGACCTGCTCAAGCGCGACATGCTGCTCATTGGCGCAGCGGCCGTCTCGCTGGTCAACGGAATGCACTTCTCGCCCTACTTCGACCCGGTTTTCATTTTGCTGAAGCCGTTCATCGCGGGCACGCTGCTGTCGACACCACTCGTTCTTTTCTACCTCACATCGATCTTCATCTCGCTCATGACCCTGCTTATTGCGGGCGTGCCGGCTGCACTTTACGAGCGGTTTCGCGGCCGCGACGAGAGCAATGCGACCTCCCTCGGCATCTGGCTGGCCGGCACGCTGCTGCTGGCGATTCCATCATTGCTCGCGATGGCCGGCCGCTAAGCAGTCCCAATACTCAGCCTTATCGAGCTTCGAGACGGCCTGGGCCGGCGGAAGCAATATCCAGCGCACAGCAACACGGAACGCTTCTCCAGCCGGCCGATTTCAAGGCTATCGATCAAATTTTCGCGCCAGCCCTGTGACACCTCGCACACGGAACGAAATTAGACTAAAGTCGTAGTCGTACTCGAATGCGGGCGGTTGTCCTCAGCGCGAGAGTGCGACGATGGAGAAGATCGAACAGCTCGCCTACGCCTCCGTGGCCCGGGCCTGCGGCTTCGGCATGCTGGCCATTGCCACATTCATGATCGGGCTCTCGTCCGAGTTCGTTCTCGCCCTGCGCGCAGGCGGATTCGGATGCCTTTTGATCTCCTTTGTCCTGATCGCCATGAGCTGGCGCGCAGGCTCGACCCCATACAAGCGTACCGAGCTGTGGCTGATGCTCGAACCCTCAGATCGGCCGCAGCCTGCCGTCGCGCAGGCGGTCATCAGTGCCGCACGCCGGACCGCGTTTCTGGAATTCGCGTGGCGTTCCGCCTGGCTTGCGACCGCACTTCTCCTCATGGCGCTGATCTGGGGACTTCTCCCAGCCCCGAGAGCACTTTGACGGTATCCGTCCACTGAACTCACCCAGAACTTCCATTCGTGGACTTAACCGTATTGTAACCACGCCTGGATTCGCCCTCCGCACGCAGCCAAATTCCGGCCACAACTGACATTTACGCCTCCTGTCCGCCCGGGGGGACGCTGGCCAGACCAGCGCGGCACTTCAGCCGGTCCATCCCCTGCAGATCCGCCTCGCATCCACGCGGGCCGGACTGCGTCAGCGCAAGACGCGGTTTGATGACGAAGAACTGATCCGCGCGCTGATCTTGGCAATCAGCAACCCTAGAAGTTGGATTGTACCAACGCCCGTAGTGCGTCTGCTCGGTGCTGGCTCTCGCATGAACCAATCCGAGACATCGGCTCCGGTCCGGCTCAGGGCCGCAGCCGGCTGATCAGGCGCCGGATGGGCAGTCCGGGGGACATCTAAGCAATGCGTATTGTGAGTTTTATGCGCGGCCTCGCGCGCGGGGCCGGTGCAGGCGTGCGCGCGCGTGCCGGCCACGGGATCCTGCCAGCATTGGCCCTGGGAATGGCGGCCGTGATCTGCGCCCCCTCCGAAGGCCGCGCCGACAGCGGAAACGAGTGGCTGAAGGCAGCCTTTGCCAAATCACCATCGTCACCCAGCTTCGAGCGGCCGCGCAAGCTCGGTGCCTATCTGCCGGATATGGAGCGGCGGCCGCGCAGGAGGACAAAGGGCGTCCGCACGGCGAGCCTCGGCAAGACGCCAGTGCCAAGCGCCCCATCAGGCAGCGCTACGGGCGGCGGCGGCATTCACTGGAAGGCCAGCGCAAGCTGCCTCGACTCGAGCCTTCGTGCGGTGATCGCCCATGTGGCGGCGAATTACGGCAAGGTGCGTGTCAATTCGACATGCCGGAGCCGCAAGCACAACCGCCGCGTCGGCGGCGCCCCGAGATCGTACCATCTCAGCGGAAAGGCAGCCGATATCCGCGTGTTCGGTAACGTCCGTGCGACTCTCGCCTATCTGCGCACGGCTGTCGGCGGGCTGAAGCACTACGGCGGCGGCCTGTTCCATATCGACACCGGCCCGCGCCGCCGGTTCTGAACGGATCACATCGCGGCCGGCTGACGGGTGCAAGCCTGCGGCCGGCCAGCCCTCGCACGAACCGATCCCCCGCGGCCTACCGCTGCAGCGTGATACTCGGCGAGGTCCAAGGCCCGCGGAAAACCAGAATATCGCCCGGGACGTCAGCTCCCGGCGCTTCCGGCTGTGCGTCGAGCAAAACGCGCAGATCCATCTGGCGCGACCTGAGGCTGATGGTGCCGACGGCCCTGAGCAGACTGTTTCCAGCCGTCGCCTCGACCAGCTCGCTCGCCACGATTCCGTTGTCCACACGCAGCTTGGCCTGGAGCCCCTCGACGGAGGTCTGGCCGCGAGCCGCGGTCCATCCTTCGAGCTCTCCCTTCTGTGCGGCATCAAGAATCGCCTTGATATCGATCCCAAGGCGGCCGCCCTCGTGCACATTCCAAGTGAGCTTTCCGCGGACCCGATTGAGCAGCTCGGCAAGCGAGCTTCCGTCGGCAGTCACGTCCATGGTGATGGTCGACAGGCCCTGCACGGCACTGTGACCGAGCAGCGCCACGGAAGCCCGTGCCGCATCAATATCCTCCAGCCTGCCGCGCACGGCGATCTCGGGGATGTCGCCAGCCAGATCGGCTGTAATCTGACCGCTACCACGGCCGCCATCGAGGTCGATCTCGGCAACATCGGCGAGGAGCCGGCCCCGTTTGAGAGACAGAGACGCCGCAAATCGCCCGAACGTCATGCCGCCGGCCAGGAGCTGGGCTGCCGACACACGGACGTCCGCATCGAGATAGCGGGCCATGGGTGTCGAGAACTCGGTCTCATCGGAGCGGGCCCAGGCCAGAAGCGTCGAGAGCTGACCGTCATCTGCCTCAGTCGACGACAGGTACGGCGCCAGGCTGAGCGATTGCAAAGCCAGCGTGCCCGTCAGCACCGGCCGCTCTCCGGCAAAGTTCAGTGCCAGCGTGCCCGTCGCCTCGTTGCCGTCCAGGCGGAACGTCGCCTTGTCGAACGCGAGCGCCGGGCTCTGCCAATGGAAGTCGCCCTTGATTGTGGCATCGCGCAGTCCCGGCCCGGACGGCCAAGGCGCACCGAGCCAGCGCGCGGCACGGCGCACATCGGGCATGGCGACTTCCATACGCCCCTGCAGGTGGAGCATGTCGGATGCGCCAATCCCGCCATCGAACGTCACGTCGAGCAAAGACGATTTGATGCGCAGCTTCAGCGGCATGCTCGATGCAGCATTGCCATTGGGCGCTGCGGCTGCCGAAAGATCAAAAGTGAGCTTGTGACCGCGCAGGCTGGCCGTTCCCCGAACGGCAACGCTGCTCCTGCCATCCTTCAACACTTCCGCGATGACGTCCCTCAGGACCGCGACGCGGCCGTCCGGCAAAGTGAGCCGAACGGTGCTACGGCGGATGAGCACCGTTTCGAAGTTCAGCGCGCGCACAGCCTCGACGAGCGGCGCCGCAGGGCCTGCAGGAGCAGAACCCACGTC
>JAWLCO010000113.1:0-13036 GCA_041687075.1 Hyphomicrobiaceae bacterium
CCTCGGAGAGCGCCGAGAGCAGCGCGTAGAGTTCCGTCGAGGAGGCGCTGTCCCCGTCGACCCCTCCGTAGGACTGCTCGAAAACGAGCGTTGCTGCCAACGCCAATGGTACATCCTCCGCGTATCGCCCGGCAAGGTAGCCCCAGAGGATCATCACGCCCTTGGAGTGCAGCGGGCCGCCGAGCTTCACCTCGCGCTCGATATCGACCACTCGCCCCTGGCCCATGCGCACCCGCGCTGTGATGCGGCTTGGCCGGCCGAAGGCGAAGGTGCCGATCTGCAGCACCGAGAGGCCGTTGATCTGGCCAACTTTCGCGCCTTCCGTATCGATGAAGACGATGTCCCGGCTGATGATCTCCTGCGCCCTGTCGCGGATCCGGCTGGCGCGCTGGATGCCTTCGTTGATCGCCCGCTCGACGTCCTCGCGGGTCGTCGCCTCGCGGCCAGCCTCGCTCGACCAGTAATCGGCCTCGCGAACCAGATCGGAGATGCGGCCCAGCTCGATCGACAGCTTCTCGCGGTCATCGGCGAGCCGCGCACCCTCTTCGATCACGCGGGCGACGCCCGACGCATCGACCGGCTTCAGCTTGTGCTCGGCGACGATCGAGGCGATCACCCGTGCGTAAGCGTGGTTGTTCTCGTCCGACCAGGAGATCGTGTCGTCGAAGTCCGCCTGCACCTTGAACAGGCCCCGGAAATCCGGGTCGAATGCTGCGAGCAGGTAGTAAAGCTCCCGATCACCGAACAGCACGACCTTGACGTCGAGCGGGATCGGCTCCGGATCGAGCGTCTGCGTCGAGATCATGCCGACGCCCATGCTCTCGAGTGGCTGCTCGATGCGGATCTCCCGGGCCTTTATGGTCCGCTTCAAGGCTTCCCAGGCGAACGGGGACAGCAACAGCTTGCGCGCGTCGATGAGCAGATAGCCGCCGTTCGCCTTGTGCAGCGCGCCGGGCTTGATCAGGAGGAAATCCGTGACCAGCGCCCCCATCTGCGCGATGTGCTCGATCCGGCCGATCAGGTTGCCGTAGGTCGGGTTGATCTCCTCCAGGACCGGCGCACCGGGCGAGGACTCGCCGTTGCCCACGACCACATTCACCATGTAGCGGCGGAAGCGGGGATCGCGGCTGGTATCGATCGACTGCTTGATGAGCTCGTTCTCGTCGCCCGCCTGGGTCAGGAACAGGCCGACGTGCCGGATGAGGTCCTTGCCGGCCGCGTCCAGATATTCGAGCACCTCGGGCACGTCTGAAAAGTTGGCGCGCACGTCGTCCAGTGCCTCGCGGACGGTCCCTTCCGCCATCTCCTGGTTGAGCTCACTCAGGCTGTTGCGGCGCTGCTTGTCGGACTTGGGCACGCGCTCAAGGATGGCCTCGAGCTCTTTCTGCAGAGCCTCGATCTTGGCCTGCACATTCTTGCGCATGTCATCAGGCAGCGCATTGAACACTTCGGGCTTGACCACCTTGCCCTCGTGCACCGGGGCCATGGCGAAGCCCATGGGCGTCCTCAGGATCGCGATGTTCTGAGCCTGGGCCTTGCGGTTGAGCTCCTCGAACGCCTCTTCCTGGCCGGAGCGGAACTCCTCCTCGATGGCGCGCCGCCGGGCCTGATACTCCTCGCTTTCGAAGACGGCGGGTATGGTGTTCCGCAGCTCATCGATCGCCGCCACCATGTGCTCGGCCAGCTTGCGGCCTCGGCCGGCAGGCAGCCGGAGCGCGCGCGGGCGGTTCAATTGCTCGAAGTTGTTGACGTAGACCCAATCAGGTGGCGGAGGTGTTTCGGCAGCTTTCTTGGTGAGGTAAGTCCGTACGGCGGTGCTCTTGCCCGAAGCAGGCGGCCCCAGCACGAACATGTTGAAGTCATGGCTCCTCATGTTCGCGCCGAACTGGATGGCGCGCAGGGCTCTGTCCTGTCCGATCAGACCGGTGATGGGCTCGAGCTCACCGGTCGTCTCAAACCCGAGGGATGCAGGATCCACACCGCGGCGCAGCTCTTCCGCAGGCAAGGGCGTGTGAGGCTCGGCGGTCGCCGAGGGCTGCTGCTCTGCCGCGCCTTCGGGTTCGGCTGGAACTGGCTTGTTGCCCTGTGACGCCCGCTTGAAGAACATTATGACGCGCTCCCCGTGTTGTTCCACTTTGGACCGCACGGTATGTCAGGGTGGGTCCGACGAAAAGAAGCCGAAAGACACTCACGGCGCGGCGGCTCGTGAGAGAGTTGCGGAAATGGCACCAGCAGATGACGAACCCATGGCGGTTCTTGGACTCGACAAAGGTCCGCTCAACGATGGGCGGCAATCTGCGACAGCTCTGCAGATTGCTCGCGGTGTCGGACGCGTCCTCGCCAGCTTCGGTCTTGCGAGCGTCTCCGAGCTCGTCCTGCCGAACGGCCGGCGCGCCGATATCGTCGGCCTGTCTGAAAAAGGCGAGTTCTGGATCGTGGAGATCAAGTCCAGCATCGAAGACTTCCGCTCCGACCAGAAGTGGCCCGAGTACTGGGAGTTCTGCGACAGGCTGTTCTTCGCCGTTTCACCTTCCTTCCCGCAAGAGTTGATACCGGAAACAACGGGCCTCATCGTAGCAGATCGCTACGGCGGAGAAATCGTCCGGCCCGTTGATGAGGTGAGATTGCCGGCACCCCGCCGCCGCATGATGGCCCTGCGGTTCGGGCGTGTTGCAGCCGCACGTCTGCAGTCGATCGCCGATCCCGGTCTGGGAATTGGCGCTCTGTTGCGAGGCGACTGACCACTGGAAGTCGTGAAGCCGGTGAGGGGTGAAACCGTGACGTCGTGAACGACCGCGGATCAGGTCACGACTTGACGACCTTACGATCTCCCGATTTCACCACGTCTACTTCGGCGCACGCTTCGCCAGAATCCGCTGCAGCGTCCGACGATGCATGTTCAGGCGGCGTGCCGTTTCCGACACGTTCCGATTGCACAGCTCGTATACGCGCTGGATATGCTCCCAACGGACCCTGTCTGCCGACATCGGGTTCTCCGGCGGAGCTGCTTTCGCGTTCGGCGGCGCCAGCAATGCGTCGGTCACATCGTCCGCATCGGCGGGCTTGGCGAGATAGTCGACGGCACCCAGCTTCACCGCCGAAACGGCCGTCGCGATATTGCCATACCCGGTGAGCACGATCGCTCGTGCGTTCGGGCGGATGCGCGCCAGCTCGGCAATCACGTCAAGGCCGTTGCCATCTTCCAGGCGCATGTCGACGACGGCGAATGCCGGCGCCTTCTGGCGGATCAGCTCCAGGCCTTCGGCCACAGAGGGTGCCGTGCGGACCTCGAAGCCACGCGTTTCCATCGCGCGGCCCAAGCGTTGGAGAAACGCCCGGTCGTCGTCCACTATGACGAGGGAAGTATCCTCGGGAAGCTCTTCTTTACTGAATGCGAATTCTTCGGCCACGGTACTGTTCTCCTGACCTCATACATATAGCTGTCGAAATGCCGCATCCAAGCCCTGTGTTCCCTGATCTGTATCAATGATTTGAGTTGCAGCAGCGTCTATGCGGCCGCGGAGCCTGGCGCGCCGATGGCCTCGAATACTTCGCGCGCCCAGCTGATTCGAACAATGGCACCACCCTCAGGGGCCGGGCGGTTATCCAACGTGAGGCTCGCGCCCGATCGCTCGAGCAGCGTTTTGGCGATGAAGAAGCCGAGCCCCAGGCCGGCCGCCCGCTTGCCCGGGCCGCCTGCGCCGGCGGGCCGTGTCGTAACGTATGGCTCGCCCAAGGTTTCCAACAGCTCGGGGCGGAAGCCGGGGCCGTCGTCCTTAACCTCGATGTCGAGTGAATGCTCGTTCCAGCGGGCCGAGATCTCGACCTTGGTCCGCGCGAAATCGACCGCGTTCTCGATCAGGTTTCCAACGCCATAGATGAGCCCGGGCCTGCGCTCCCCGACCGGCTCCTTGGCGGCCCGGGCACTCAATCCCTCGACCGGCGCACAGGAGATCTCGATGGCCTTGCCCGAGCTGCGGTAGGGCTCGGCCGCCTCGTCGAGGAGCTGGGTGACTGACAGCGTGGCGTGCAGCGGATCCTGTTCGCTCGGTTGTCGCGTGAGCTTCTGCAGGATCTCGCGGCACCGATCCGCCTGGCTCCGCAGCAGTGCCATGTCTTCGGCGAGCGGCGTCCCCGGCTCGATGTCCCGCTGCAGCTCGCTCGTAACAAGCACGATTGTGGCAAGCGGCGTGCCGAGCTCATGCGCGGCAGCAGCCGCCAGGCCGTCGAGCGCGTGCAGCTTCTGCTCGCGGGCAAGCACCAGCTCGGTCGCGGTCAATGCCGCCGACATCTGCCGCGCTTCCTTGGAGAGGCGCCAGACATAGAGCGCGAGGAACAGCATGGTCGCCGTGACCGCTGCGAGCTGGCCCACCTTGTAAACGGTCGGCAGGGTCAGGATCTCACTGGCGTACCAGGGCACCGGCCAGTGCTCGATGACGAGCAGTGCCGTGGAGGCCAGCGCGAGCCCACCGAGGAAAACGGTGTTGATGGGCGGCAGCGTTGCAGCCGAGACGGTCACCGGAGCGACGATGAGCACCACGAAAGGGTTCTCGATGCCGCCGGTCAGATAGAGCAGCGCCACGAGCTGCAGGATGTCGTACGTCAGCAATATGGTCGCAAACCCGGCACCCAGCCGGAACCGCGCAGGGTATCGGACGCTCAGGAAGACGTTGATCCAGGCCGACGCCGCAATCAGCAGCAGGCAAAGGCCGAACGGAAACTCGAACCCGAGACCGAAGTGAACGATGCTGACCGCGAGCAGCTGTCCGGTAACGGCGAACCACCTGAGGCGCACGATGGTCTGCAGCCTGAGCCGGCTTTCGACCTGCTCGACCTCGACCCTGTCCTCGAGCCCCAACCAACCGGTGACCACGACTGAAGCCTCGCTGTTCCAGCTCTCTCATGTGCGGCCGCAGCACGGGTTGCGCCGCGGCGGCCACTCGCCCACATAGGTCGAGACTCAACACCTGATCATCAATGGCGTTGCTCGCCCGGCGCCGGACATACCATCATGTTGCAAACTGGGGCTACAAGCGATGGCACCGGCTCGGTGCCTCCCGTGCAAGTGCGCGGCCTGCGAAAGATTTACGGCGATGTCGTTGCGGTGGACAACGTCAGCTTCAGCCTGGCTCAAGGGTCGGTGACCGCCCTGCTCGGCGGCAACGGCGCCGGCAAGACCACCACGATTTCGATGCTGATGGGGCTCGTGATTCCCACCTCGGGAGAGGTCCGCGTGTTCGGCGTCGACATGGTTCGCAATCGCCACGCAGCGCTGCACAGGCTCAATTTCGAGAGCCCGTATGTCGAGATTCCGATGCGGCTCACCGTGCGCCAGAACCTGGAGATCTTTGGCCAGCTCTACGGCGTGATCGACGTCGCGGACCGCGTGCGCGAGACTGCGGAGGAGCTGCGCATCGGCGAATTGCTGGACCGGCTCTACGGCAAGCTTTCGGCCGGTCAGAAGACGCGCGTCAGCTTGGCCAAGTCGCTGCTGAACGAGCCTGATCTGCTGCTGCTCGACGAGCCGACGGCATCGCTCGACCCGGATACGGCCGACTGGGTGCGCTCGATCATCGAGACGTATTGCGAGGCCCACTCCGCAACGGTCGTGCTGGCTTCGCACAACATGGCGGAGGTCGAGCGGCTTGCCGATCGCGTCATCATGCTGGAGCGCGGGCGCATCCTGGCCGACGAAACACCGGCCGAGCTGATCCGCCGGTTCGGCCGCGAGACCCTGGAAGAGGTGTTCCTCGACATCGCGCGGCGGCGTGCACCGGAGACACTGGACGCGCTCAGGGCGGGCGAATAGAGGAGGTCCGCGTGACAACGAAGCTACTTCCTCAGACCGGCTTTGCAGCCTCCGCCCGCCGTATCCGTGGGATGGTGCGCCGGCACTGGTATCTCATCCGCTCCTCGGGCCCGCGCACCGCTGAGCTGATTTTCTGGCCGCTGGTGTCGATGCTGATGTGGGGCTTTCTGCAGTCGCATCTCGCAGAGACCACGAGCCTTGCCGCCCAGGCCGCCGGCCTGTTCGTGGGCGGCGTTCTCCTGTGGGATATCCTGGTGCGCAGCCAGCTCGGATTCTCGGTGGCCTTTCTCGAGGAGATCTGGTCGCGCAATCTGGGGCACCTGATGATGAGTCCGCTCAGGCCCATCGAGCTCATCGGCTCGCTGATGGTGGTGAGCCTCATGAAGCTGACTGTCGCGATGGTACCGGTGGCGATCCTGGCTTACATCTTCTTCGGCTTCAATCTTCTCGGGCTTGGCATCGCATTCGCCGCGTTCTTCGCCAATCTGGTCATCATGAGCTGGTCGCTGGGCCTTGTTTCGACCGGCGCGGTGCTCCGCTGGGGCTTGGGCGCGGAGAGCATCGCCTGGCTCATCGTCTTCCTGCTGCTGCCGATCTCGTGCGTCTACTATCCCGTTTCGACGCTACCCACGTGGCTACAGCCGCTGGCGCTCGCCCTGCCGTCGACCTACGTGTTCGAGGGCCTGCGCGGGCTCGTTCTGCAGCAGACTTTTCACGGCGACTATATGTTCCGCGCGCTGTTGCTCAATGTCGTCTATGTTTCGGGTGCGCTGATGCTTTTCCGCGCATTGCTCGAGAGCGCACGCCGGAATGGCGCGCTCGTACAGTTGGGCGAGTGACCCGATCGGGACCTGCCCCCGACTGATCAGAACAGGAGTGCTCGTCAGACATGCGGCTACGTCTGCTGGGTCTTACCGTTGCCGGGTTCATCGGAGGCGCCCTGGTGGGCCTCGCCGTCGTGCCGGGCGCGCTCGAGAGTATTCAAGCGCCTACACAGGTCATGTCGATCGGCAAGGCCGCCGTCGGTGGACCGTTCACGTTGACCGACCACACCGGCCGCCCCGTCACGGACAAGGATTTCCGCGGCAAGTACATGCTGGTCTACTTCGGGTTCACGTTCTGCCCGGACGTGTGCCCCTCCGGCCTGCAGGTGATGTCCGCCGCGCTCGACCAGCTTGGCCCCAAGGCTGAGAAGATCACGCCCATATTCATCAGCGTCGATCCGGAGCGGGATACGCCCGAGCAGCTTGCCCAGTATGTGCCGAGCTTCCATCCGCGCCTCGTCGGACTCACCGGCACGCCCGAGCAGGTACAGGACGTCGCCAAGGCCTATCGCGTCTATTACCGCAAGGTGAAGGACGAGAAGTCCACGGCCGAATACACCATCGACCACACCTCCATCATCTACCTGATGAACCCCCAGGGTGAGTTCGTCGCCCACTTCACGCATGCGACCCCCGTCGCGACCATGGTAGAAAAACTCGAAAAAGTGTTGTAACTGCTCCCGATCTTCCTTCCGTGCGCGAATCGGTGCACACTGGAATGGGGTGCGATCCGCAATGCGACTTCTCGTCCGAGCTCGCCGTTTAGAAGTGAACCGGGCCAACTGATAACGAGGGACTGATAAAACGGGGGTGCCGGGCATGCTCTACCACTGGTACGAGCTGAGCTATGCTGCCGTAAGGCCAGCTCGCGTTGCAGCGGATGCGGGTCGGCTGTTCTTCAACAACCCACTCAACCCTCTGACGCATACGGGATGGGGCCGCCACGCTGCGGCTGCCTGCGAAGTCTTCGAGCGCACAACGCGCCGCTATCACAAACCTGATTTTTGCATCAGCGAGACGACGGTGGACGGGCAGTCCATTGCCGTAACGGAAAATGTCGTCTGGCAGCGCCCCTTCTGCCAGCTCGTGCATTTCGTGCGCGACCTGCCGGTGGAGCGGCGTGCGCAGGATCCGCGCATTCTGCTCGTCGCCCCGATGTCCGGCCACTTCGCGACGCTTCTGCGCGGCACGGTCGAGACGCTGCTGCCCAATCACGAGGTCTACATCACCGACTGGCAGGATGCGCGTGACGTTCCGGTCGCCGCCGGCCACTTCGACCTCGATGATTACGTCGACTACATGCGGGACATGTTCCGCTTCTTCGGCGGCGATGTGCACGTGTTTGCCGTCTGCCAGCCATCGGTCCCCGTGTTGGCCGCCGTGGCATTGATGGAAGAGGACGATGATCCCTCCGTCCCGCTCAGCATGATTCTGGCCGGCGGCCCCATCGACACGCGTGTCAGTCCGACAGTGGTGAACAAGCTTGCCGAGGAGCGCGGCACGGAATGGTTTCGGCGCAATGTGATCACCACCGTCCCTTGGCCCAGACTGGGGTTCGGCCGCAGCGTTTATCCGGGGTTCCTGCAGCTGACGGGGTTCATGACCATGAACCTCGACCGGCATCTCAAGGCGCATAAGGATCTCTTCGACCACCTCGTCCGTGGTGACGGTGATTCCGCGGAAAAGCACCGCGAGTTCTACGACGAATATCTCGCGGTCATGGACCTGACGGCCGAATTCTACCTTCAGACCGTTGACGCGGTTTTCGTACGGCACATGCTGCCGAAGGGCGAAATGGTCCATCGCGGACGCAGGGTGAATCCGGCCGCCATCCGGCGCGTTGCGCTGATGACGATCGAGGGCGAGAAGGACGACATCACGGGCATTGGCCAATGCGCCGCCGCGCACGATCTGTGCGTCAACATTCCGGACGACAGCAAAACCCACTTCGTCTGCCCGAAGGTCGGCCACTACGGCATTTTCAACGGCTCCCGTTTCCGGGCGGAAATCGCGCCCCGGATCACCAGCTTCATCCGCACGTACGACCAGCGCAGCCGCGCGCTCGACGAGCTGGCGCAGACGAACGTCAGCGCCGCAGCCGAGCGCGCCGGCTGCCAGAATGATCTGGCTTCGATCGCGTTCTCGTTCTCACCGGCCAACGACAGCGCGCCCGATCCCATGGTGAGCAAGCTCAGAGCCCAGGGACTTGGCAGCATCGGGCCGCGGTACGATTCTCCCTACGCCGTTGGCGGAGCGATTGCGGCGCCCTATCGCATGATGGCGCTTGCAGGCAGTCTGTTCCTGGAAGGACTGCTGCGTTGGCATTTTCCGTTGAGTTCCGGCGCGAATAAGGACCGTTCGTAAGCGCCCTGTACCTCTGCTCGTACTCAGTGACGCGTGACCGCCACACTGCGGCCGTTCGCTGCTGTGGGCTGGCATTTCTCGTTGGCACTGTGCATGTCCGACTTGTTAGACGGCAGATAAGAGCAGCACCGAGGTCAGATAATGAAAAAAAGGGCCCGCTCGTCTGGGAAACGAGCGAAGGAGCTTCACCTTCAGGGCATACCGGCGACCGTCGAGGTTCGACACCATCCCACTGCACGGCGAATGACACTGCGGGTCAGCCGCACACGCCGCGCCGTCATCGTTACACTGCCGATGCAGTGCGACCTGGAGCAGGCAGGTCAGTTCGTCTCCCGTCACATCGATTGGGTCAAGGCAAGACTGGGCAGTCTCCCGGCAGCTGTTCCGTTCGCGGACGGCGCGGAGATCCCGTTGCGGGGTGTGCCGCACACGGTACGGTTTCTCGGACAGCTGCGGCGCGGTCCGGTCGTATCCGTCGTGGAGCGAGGACCCGGCGCGCACGAGCTCGTCGTATCCGGTGATTCAGCCCACGCGCCGCGCCGGCTGCAGGACTGGCTGATTGCGCAGGCGCGTGCCGATCTCGATGAGCGCGTGGCCTGGCATGCCGCCAATCTCAAGCTCCGGCCGCGCGGCATCGCCGTACGCGATCAGGTGAGCCGCTGGGGCTCCTGCTCCACGACGGGCATGCTGTCATTTTCGTGGCGGCTGGTGCTGGCGCCACCCCTCATTCTCGATTACGTGGCCGCACACGAAGTGGCGCATTTACAGGAGATGAACCACGGTTCCCGCTTCTGGGCCCTGGTCCGCAAGACGATGCCCCGGATGGACGAGGCCAAACAGTGGCTGCAGCTCTACGGCATGGACCTGCATCGTTTCGGCCCGGAAGCGTAAGGCGCTATGAGGTCAGATCGCCTCGGTAAACGGGGCAATGAAGATCGCCGCGAGAACGGCCATGACCACGCGGGTCGCAATCACGAAGCCCATGAACACGAGCTGCCGCTCCTCGATCAAAAACCAGAGGAAATTATTGTACTTGGGCTCTATCCCGAGGCTCGTCAGCCAGCCCTTGAACCCGCTGGCCGACTGAAAGAAGCTCTGCATCAGGTCCGGCGACAAGTACCAGACTGCGCCCATCGCGAGCGCACCGAGTATGAGCGACGTGAAGATGTTGGTTGTCGCCAGGAAGACTCTGAGCATGGATCACCCCTTTCTGTGGGAGGCTTCTCGGTCCAACGACGGAAATACTGGCCGGGCCGTTGCAGACCCCCGAGGGCCAGGTTCGGCCGGACGGGCCAGCTTGGCAACAGACCGTGTTCGAACTTTAGCATATCGGCGACAGTGGACGGGAGCCTCCGGATAGAGGCCGGGGCTGCCGCTCAACGCTAGACGCGCCGCCCCCACTTGCAGCGTGCAGCCCTGTTACACACGGAACAGCGGCCCCGTTCAGGATTTGGCAAGCATTCTCCAGCATTCGAGCAGCCGGCCCGCCAACTGACCGGCCCAAATTGGTATCGAGTATTGCTGGAGCGGACATGACCCCGGTTTTCACCCAGATCACCCCCGACATGATCGTCGACTATGCTGCTGGCCGGCTGGATTCGCGGGACGCAGACATGATCGAGAACGCGATGGCACGAAACGGGACCATTGCGGCCGCCGTGACACAGGCACGCCAGCTCAACTCAAGGATCGGGCGCTATTTCTCACAACGCGGCCCCCATGGCCGCAGATGAAACCTGAACCAAGCGGCCCAATTGCGCATACGGTATGGAGTCGTCATGCAGATCGTCGCCATCGTCGTGGCGAGCCAGTTCATCGTGGGCGCCGCGATTGCATTGTCTGCCACGGTCATCCTTCCGCTGATCGGCGGCTGAAGCACCAATTTCCCTGGCAATCCGGCTGGCCCGCAGGCAGGCTCACACCAGCCAGAACCAGGGTGCCGGGATGAGCAGCACGTTCGGCTACATCGTTGCGATTTCGTTCGTCGTCGCGGTGCTCGCCGTGGCGTGGTACGCGAGCCGGAAATAGCTGGCCTCAGGTGACATCCCTTTGCTGGCCGCGACCGATCGGCAGCGACTCGGGATGGCTTCGCACGAAGTGATGCAGAACGTGGAGGAGCATTCTCACATGCTCCCTGTCGCCCCGCTCCTGCGCCGCGCGGATATCCTCGACCATCATTTCCCTGACGCGCTCAGGGCCATGCTCCTGCTGCATAAGATACTCGGCGAGGGAGCAGGCCGCCGCCTCCGGCATGTGCTCATGCTCCGCAATCGCCAGAACCTCGTCGCGGCTTAGCCCGGAGAAGGCAACCATGTCTTCGATGGTAAGCATCGGACTTCACTCCGGTCAGGTTGCGCCGTGCATGTTACCGTGATGTGTGTGGGCTCGCGATTCGATCAAGGCTCAGGCGTCAGCCGGCCGCGTTCGACAAAAGCACTTAGGGAATGAGCACCGCCGCGCCTGTCAGCCGCCCCTCACGCAACCGCGTCAAAGCATCGTTGGCGTCCTCCAGCGGGTACGTCTCGACCGTCGTTTCCACCGGCACCTGCGGGGCCAGCGCGAGGAACTCCGTTGCATCCGCCCGTTCGAGATTGGCGACGGAGCGCACCACGCGCTCGTGCCATAGGATCTCATAGGGAAATGACGGGATGTCGCTCATGTGGATGCCGCCGCAGACCACAGTGCCGCCTCGGGCCATGACCTTCAGCGCCGCAGGCACGAGGGGGCCGACAGGCGCGAAGATGATGGCCACGTCCAGCGGACGCGGCGGCGCCTCGTCCGAGCCGCCGGCCCATTCTACTCCGAGCGAGCGGGCGAACTCCTGCGCTGCCACATCGCCGGGCCGCGTGAACGCATAAACGCGGCGTCCTTCAAAACGCGCGATCTGCGCCACGATGTGTGCGGCGGCGCCGAAACCGTATATGCCAAGCTCCTGCCCCGGACCGCCGAGCTTCAGCGAGCGATAACCGATCAGCCCCGCGCAGAGCAGCGGCGCCGCGGAGGCATCGTCGTATTTCGGCGGCAGCGGGAAACAGTAGTCCGCCCGGGCCGCCGCGTATTCCGCGTAGCCGCCGTTGATCGTGTATCCGGTGAAGCCGGGCTGTTCGCACAAGTTTTCACGCCCGGCGAGACAATAACGGCACGTGCCGCACGTGCCGCCGAGCCAGGGGATGCCGACGCGATCACCTTCCTTGAACGCCGTCACGCCCGGCCCGAGCTTCGTCACGTATCCGACGACCTCGTGCCCTGGAATGATCGGCAGCTTCGGATCGGGCAGCTCGCCATCGACCACATGCAGGTCGGTACGACAGACGCCACACGCGGCGACACGAACGACGATCTCACCCGGAGCTGGCGATGGAACCGGCAAATCCAGGAGCTTCAGTGGTGTACCCCGCTTTTCGAGCACCATTGCACGCATGGCTCGTGCCCTCACTCAGATCAGGGCTGCAGGACGTAGCTCCCGGGGGCGTCCATGAGTGGCCGATAACCCTTCTCCGGCGCCCCCATCGGCGGCGGAGATGTCCACTCGCCCGAACGCTCCGAGAGCCAGTCCGTCCACTCGGGCCACCATGAGCCCGTCTTCACCGGCGTCTCCTCGAACCAAGAATCGGCATCCACGTAGAGATCGTCCTCCTCCTTGGTCGCAACGCGATACCGGCGCCTCGGGTGTCCCGGCTCGGAGACAACGCCTGCGTTGTGACCGCCGTTCGTCAGCACGAAGGTGACTTGCGTATCCAGCAAAAGGTGCACCTTGTACGCCGACCGCCACGGCGCCACGTGGTCTGTTTCGGTGCCTACCGCAAAGACGGGTGCACGAATATCTGTCAGCGCAATCGGCCGGCCATCGACGACGTAGCGGCCCGCGGCGAGGTCGTTGTTCTGGAACAGGTGCCTCAGGTACTCCGAATGCATGCGATAGGGCATGCGGGTCGTATCGGCGTTCCAGGCCATCAGATCGAACAGCGGCTGGCGTTCGCCCAGCATGTAGTCGTGGATGACACGCGACCAGATGAGGTCGTTGGAACGCAGGAGCTGG
>JAWLCO010000114.1:0-12974 GCA_041687075.1 Hyphomicrobiaceae bacterium
AATCAAGTGCATCCATCGGTGAATCGGGCTGGCGGGCCCGAGGCTGCGCTGACGGCCGACTGTCCCCAGGCAGCCAATCGGCAACAATTCTGGTTGCGCGTGTGCACAGCGCATCAGAAGAGAGGATACGTGTTCAGCTTCGCTGACGCACCTTCATAACGGGCGGCGCTCTAGAGACCGCCTGAACCAACCGACGAGCATGATCATGGATCCCCGCACACCGGGCGCGCGAGGGCTCGAGCCCGCGACGAAGCTGGATGCTGCTTCCGCGTCTCGACGTCATACTGCACGTGAGACGCTGATCGGCCTCGCGTGCGCCGCTGGCGTCGTACTGCTGTTCTCCAGCTTCGTGCTCATCTCCCGCTATGGACTGCAGACGGCGCTCGAGCCAGCCGACATTGCGTTCGTTCGCTTCCTGGTCGCCGGGCTCATTCTGCTGCCCGTCTTCCTGCGCCACGGCACGGCGGGTCTCCAGCTCCCGCAGGCTGTCGCCCTGGCAGGTCTGGGGGCCATCGGATTTCCGCTGTTCGCCTACTACGGCTTCGAACGTGCGCCGGCGAGCCACGGCAGCGCGCTCATCCATGGAACGCTGCCTGCCTTCAGCCTGCTGCTTGCTTACCTCTTCTCGCGGCAATTGCCGACCAGGCTCGGCCTGGCAGGCGCGGTCGCGATCGGCGCTGGCGTGGTGCTCATCATGTGGGACAGCCTGTCGATCGCGAACCGGAGTCAGCTCCTCGGCGATGTTTTCCTGCTCGGTGCTTCGGCATGCTGGGCGGGCTATGGCTTGCTCGTCGGTCGCTTCGCGCTGCCAGCCCTGGCCGCGACAGCCATTATCACCACCTTCGCCATGGTCGGCTACACGCCGGTTTACCTCGCGATGGCGCCAGGCCGGCTGCTTAGCCTGCCTGCCGGGGACGTGCTGATGCAGGCTGCCTTCCAAGGCGTGCTCATCGGCATCGTGTCGGTCGTGCTCTATACACGTGTCGTGCGGGCGCTCGGCGCCACTGCGGCAGCGCTCGCCGCGGCTTTCGTGCCAGCCCTGACGACGGTGCTGGCCATGCCCCTCCTCGGTGAGGCACCGAGCGCGACGGCGGTCACAGGGGTGCTGCTGGTCACACTCGGAATCATCGTTCCCATCGTTCTCCGCAGCAAGATCAGGTGAGGCTTTTCTCGGCCGCACCGGCCCCAAGGAAATCTGCTGCTGCGCCTTCTCCAGGTCCTCATCGTCAGTTAATAATTGTGCGTTCCCGCGAACTGGCATTGGTCGCGTGGCACTCCGCTTCAGATGCAGGAATGCTGGCTGGTTGGCATCCGCGCCATCAGCCTGTGCTGAAAGGCCGGCAGTGTGCGTGCCCGGATGGCAGCCTCACAACCAACCTAGGACCCGGCCACCAGGATGCCACACCATACACCGCTGATCGGTACGGTTGTCATCGGCTTGGTGCTGGCCTTCCTGCTCGGGGCGGTCGCTAACCGCCTGCGCATTTCACCGCTGGTCGGCTATCTACTGGCCGGGGTGCTCGTGGGGCCGCATACACCCGGATTCGTCGCCGACCAGGCCCTCGCGGCCGATCTGGCAGAAATCGGCGTCATTCTTCTGATGTTCGGCGTCGGGCTGCATTTCTCGGTCCGCGACCTCATAAGCGTCAGGAACATCGCCGTGCCCGGCGCCGTCGCGCAGATCGGCGTGGCGACACTCATGGGGCTCGCTCTTGGCACGCTGCTCGGCTGGAGCTTCGGGGGCGGTGTCGTGTTCGGGCTGGCGCTGTCGACGGCGAGCACCGTCGTGCTGCTGCGCGCCATGCAGGAGCGCCGGCTGGTGACGACCAGTCGCGGCCGCATCGCCGTCGGCTGGCTGATCGTCGAGGATATTGCGATGGTACTGACGCTGGTGCTGCTGCCAGCGCTGTCCACCTTTCTCGAAAAGGGCGGAGACATCGTGCCGGGCTTCTCGCCACGGCCGTCGGATATCGCACTCACTCTGGCGACGACTCTGCTTCAGGTCGGCGCCTTCCTCGTGGTGATGATGGTCGTCGGTCGGCGGGTCATTCCATGGATACTGCATCGGGTGGCCCAAAGCGGCTCGCGCGAGCTGTTCCGCCTGGCCGTCCTTTCGATCGCCCTGGGCGTCGCTTTCGGTGCGGCTGAACTGTTCGGCATTTCATTCGCCCTGGGTGCCTTTTTCGCCGGCATGATCCTGAGCGAGTCGGAGCTGAGCCAGCAGGCGGCAGCCGAGTCGCTGCCGCTGAGGGATGCCTTCGCGGTGCTGTTCTTCATCTCCGTGGGGATGCTGTTCGATCCAAGCATTTTGCTGCGTGAGGCCTTGCCGGTGCTGGCGACGCTTTTGATCATCGTCGTCGGTAAGTCGATGGCGGCCTTGGGGATCGCGCTGGCGTTTGGTCATCCGCTGACCACGGCCCTGGCCGTGGCAGTCAGCCTGGCCCAGATCGGCGAGTTCTCCTTCATCCTGGCAGGGCTCGGGGTGAACCTTGCTCTGCTGCCGGAACGCGGGCGCGATCTGATCCTGGCCGGAGCGCTGCTATCCATCATGCTCAACCCGCTGCTCTTCGCCGGTTATGATCGGCTGAAGCCGCGACTCGAGCGCCGGGAAGCCTCGGGACGCGAGATGGAGCCGGGTGCGCCCGTGGAGGAACCATCCATTCCGGACGCCACGACCCTGACCGGCCACAACGTGCTGGTCGGCGCCGGCCGGGTCGGCGGACGGGTGGCCGAAGTGCTCAAGGATGCGCCGGAGCCGCTGCTGGTTATCGACGAGCGGGATCAGACCGTGGCCAAGCTACGGGAGAGCGGAATCGAGACCATGGCCGGCAATGCCACGACGATCATCAAGTCGGCCAACCTGGCTGAAGCCAGAACGCTGATCGTGGCCATTCCCGATACCTTCGAGGCGGGTCAGATCATCGCGCAGGCAAGAGCCATAAGCCCCAATCTGAAAATCGTCGCGCGCGCCCATTCGGATGCCGAGGCGGACCACCTGAGCTCCTACGGCGCCGATTCGGTCGTGCTGGGCGAGCAGGAAATCGCGAACGCCATGCTGGAGGAGTTCGCCCGCGCCCAGGCGGACCTGTCCAGAGCCGCCAGGGAGGCCTGAGCCCCTGCAGGAGATCCCCGGGTGTGATCCGAGGCCCCCGGCCGTTCCCGGCCGGGGGCTCATCGCAAGACGGCATCAGCGCTCGCTGTTTGAAATTCAAGTGCACTGAGCGCTGCCGCTTGGTGCGGAAAACGCGGCCTGGCCGTTATTGCTGAGTGCCGCCCGGCTCCGACGTGCCAGCACTGGGCGTGCTGGTTTCCGTTGCTGCCGGTTCGGATTGCATCACTTCGGTCTCAGGCGTGAAGTAGAGGTATCCGGCGACCGCCACGACGACGAGCACGGCTGCCAGGATCAGCGTTCGACTATTCATCGTCATCCTCCACAATTTCATCCGAAGGACGAGCCGGTATCGCTGCAATTTGTTGAGAACGGGACGGCCGCATGAACGGCTGACGGGCGCAACCTGGGCGCCAGGCGACGGTCACACGGTTCAAACCCTTGAAACTTCCGCCGAAAACACGAGCGTGACCTGCCAGTGCTGCAAGCAGGTCACAGCCGAGCGGTGCATTGCCGGGGTCAAGCGCCTGCCGGGGGCGTATTCAGGTTGATGGTCACGTTCTTGCGCTGCGTGAAGCTGTCCAGCATGCCCTCGAGCGAGAATTCGCGGCCAATGCCGCTCTGCTTCACGCCGCCGTAGGAATGCCCCGGCGTCTGGCCGAGGCCCTGATTGACCTGAACCCAGCCAGCCTCGATGCGATGCGCGGTTCTGAGCGCCCGGCCGATATCGTGCGTCCAGACGTAGGCAGCCAGGCCGTAATGCGTGTCGTTGGCCATGCGGATCGCCTCTTCCTCGTCCGTCCAGCGGATGGCGACCAGCACGGGGCCAAAGATTTCCTCCCGCGCAAGACGCCAGTCGTTGGCCGCGTTGGCGAAGATGGTCGGCAAGGCATAGTAGCCTTGTGCCAGGGGGCCATCCGTGGGCGGCAGGCCCCCAATCAGCAACTGGGAGCCGGGCTGCCCCATGCCCTCTTGGACGTAGCCGCAGACCTTCCTGAACTGCTTCTCGTTGATGATCGCGCCAACGTCGGTCGACTCCTCCAGCGGATCGCCGATCTTGAGCTTCGACGTCTTCTCCGCGAGCCGGCCAAGAAAATCATCGAAGATGTCGGCGTGCAGGAAGAGCCGCGAACCGGCGGTACAGGACTGGCTCTGCCGGGTGAAGCGCATGGCCGCAATGATGCCGTCCACGACCCAGTCCTCGTTGGCATCAGGATAGACGATCGAGGGGCTCTTGCCGCCGAGTTCCAGCGATACCGGCACAATCCGCTCGGACGCCGCGCGCATGACGAGCTTGCCAACCTCGGTGGAGCCGGTGAACGACAGCTTGCGCACACCGGGGTGATTGGAAAGTGCGGCGCCCGCTTCTTCGCCAAGGCCGGTCAGAACATTGAGCACGCCCTTCGGCAAATGCTCCTGGCAGACGGCGGCGAGCCAAAGTACCCCGAGTGGCGCATCCTCTGCCGCCTTGAGCACCAGCGTGTTGCCGGCGCAGAGTGCCGGTGCGATCTTCAGCGCCGCAAGCAGGACGGGTGCGTTCCAGGGAATGATCGCCCCGACAACGCCGAGCGGCTCCCGCCGCGTGTAGCTCAGCACGTTCTCACCGAGCGGGATGGTCTCTCCCTTGAGCTCGCTGGCGAGGCCGCCGAAGTAGCGGATGATATCGGCCGCGCCCTTCGCCTCCGGCCGGGCCTGCGTGCGCAGTGCGTTGCCCGTCTCCTCGGCGATGATGCGGGCCAGCTCCTCGACGCGGGCTTCCACAGCATCGGCTATCTTCTGCAGCATGCGGCCGCGCTCACGGGGCACCACCCGGCTCCAGCTGTCGAATGCCTTCGTCGCAGCCTTGACGGCGCGGTCGATGTCGGCGGCGCCGCCACGCGGAACGCTTGCGATCGGTTGGCGGTTGCCGGGGTTCTCGACCACGATCTCGCCCCCGCCGGAGCTGCCAGTCCACTCACCGTCGATCAGCATCTGGACGCGCTTGGGTGCGCTCGCAGTCGTGCTCTGAGCCAGGGCCATCTAAGTGCTTCTCCTTCCGGGCTGCCGTCGGGCAGCATCGTCATCTGCTCGGGCCACAATAAGCCCGGCAACCCAGCAGGTGAAGCGGGTGGCTCGAAATCATGAGGGTGGACAACGACGTCAAGCGCGGCTGCGGGAGCAGTCGCGAACGGTTACTCTTCATCCGGCTTGTTGTAGGGATGCTCGGGTGAGTGACGCCGGCCCTTGCCGAGATCCCGCTTGGCGCGGACGTCCTTGTCGGACTTCTCGAACGTCTCCATCAGATCGTCCGCTTCCTTCCTCACGCCGGGCACGGCGCGGCGCTCATTATGCACGTTCGACTGGTCATCGCCCTGCAGGGAGTTTCTGCCCATCTTGTCCTGGGCAAGATCCGCCTCTGTGATCTCGTGCGCCTCGGGTGGCCGCATCCCGCTCTTCCGGTTTTTTGGCATCGCCGCGCATCTCCCATTCTGGCGAAGATCTCATGGAGACAACACGAGGCCCGGATGGCGGTTCCTTGCCCGAAAATTGGCTGCAGGGATGAGCCGTTCGGAACGGTCCGGGCGAATGGGATTGAAATCCGATCGGCCAGGTGAACGCCGAAGCTGTGGTCCGCGCTTAGCCGGTCTTCTTGGCAGGGGTTCCAGTCGCGAGCGCCGCCGAGCCGCGCGCTGCCGCGATCGCGTCGGCTTCAAGACCAAGCTGCTTGAGGATCTCTTCGGTGTGCTGGCCGAGGCTCGCGACATCGCCGCCGCCGGTCAGCATCCGTCCATCGACCTCGAACGGCAGCGACGGGGCGCGGAACGTCTTCCCGTCGGGCAGGCGGGAGGTCGCGAGCCCGCCGGGCCGCATGACGTGCGGATCCTCGAACATATCGGAGGGCCTGGCGATCGGGGAGAAGGGGATGCCCGAACGCTCGAAAGCGCTCATGAGGTCTGCGGACTGGCGCTCCGCGACAGCGCGCTCGACCAGCGGCAAGGTCCAGTGCCGCGCGTTGATGGTGTCCATTTTGGTCTGAAGCCGCGGGTCGGATTTCAGCTCGGTGAGGCCGAGAATGTCGCAGAGGCTCGCCCACTGCCCCTCGGTAACCGCGCCGACAAAGATCTGCTTGCCGTCGGCCGTGTTGAAGATGTCGTAGACGGGCCAGCTGAAGTCGCGCTCGGGCATCGGCGGAGGGTTCACGCCTTCCAGCTCGTATTGCACCATATGCTGGGCGACGAGCAGCAGACAGTTCTCGAACAGCCCGATGCGGACATCGCGACCCTGGTTTGTCGACTGACGCTCCAGCACCGCCGACACGACGGAGAGCGCGCCGAACAGCCCCGCCATGATGTCGTTGGCGGAGGAGCCGACCCGCAGCGGGCGTCCGGTCGGGCCGGTCATGTAGGCGAGGCCCGTCATCATCTGCACGACCTCATCCATGGCCGTCCGGTCCTGATAGGGACCTCTCAGGAAGCCCTTGTGCGAGGCGATGATGAGCTTCGGATAGCGCGCACGCAGCTCGGCGAGATCGGCGCCCATCCTGGTGAGCGAGTCATCCCGGAAGTTCTCGAGGAACACGTCCGCCGTCGCCAGCAGCTTGTGCAGTGCCTCGCGGCCAGCCTCGCTGCGCGTGTCGAGCTGAACCGACTTCTTGCCGCGATTGAACAGCGGGAAGAAGGGGCTGCCCATGCCGGAGAGATAGCGGGTCTTATCACCCTGCGGCGGCTCGATCTTGATGACCTCGGCACCAAGGAAGGCGAGGAACATGCCGCACGACGGCCCCATGATCATGTGGCTCATCTCGACCACACGAATGCCCTTGAGCGGCTGGAAGTCGTCCGGCATCGGCAAATGCCCCCTTCAGTGCTAACGCGAGATCCTTGCTGGCGTTGGAAATACTGGACTTTTCCGGATTTGGGAACAGGCCGAGGTTCGGCGGCGCCGAACGTGCGCGAAGCGCGCCCGGCTGGGCTGCCGGGGGACTCAGACTTCTTCCGGTTTGGCCTCGTTCACCGGTGGGTCGCCTGCATTGAGGACCATCAGCAGCGGCGTCAGCCCCTCCGTATCGACGAGGCGGAAGATTTCGATATCGCTACGCGCGCGCTCGCTCCAGCCCGCGATCTGCAATGCGCGTTCTGCCTTCGAGAACAGGCCGTGATTGCGCAGCGGGGTTGCCCGGCGGATCAGGTCGTCGTTATCCGCAGCGCTCTCCTGATCGGGCTTGCCGACCTTGTCGAGCCACGCTTTGCGCACCCCGGTCAGATCGGTGTCACTGCCGAGACTTTCCTCTTTCTTTAGCCTCTGCAACTCGTCCTTCTCGAAACGCCACCATCGCCCGCGTTTCGGCCAGCGGACCAACTCCAGGTCGCTCAGCACGCCGGCGAGCTGGTTCATCGCCAGCGCCTTCGAGGCCTCGTCCGGGTTGTTGGGATCGCAACTGTAGAGGTTCGGAATGATCAGATACGACGCCTTGTTGTGATGAATAAAGTGCCGCCGAATCCATTCCCGGTCTGCGCTTGGGGCGCGCGCCACGGCCATGTCGATCGCGTCGTTGATCTGCCGGATGAGGGCGCCGGACGGACGGATCGAGGGCGGCTGCCGCGGCGGGTTGAGAATGGCGAGCGCCAACAGCCCCATGTCGATGCCGATGGTGGCCAGCAGCGCGATGAGATCGCGGCCGGTGATCGGCTCGCCGCTTTCGGTATGGGCGAAAGCCTCCTGGCCACCTGAAGCGACGTAGATTGCCAGACTGCGCGCGTACGTGCCGATATTGGTCCAGAGATTCTTGACCGCGTTGGCGACGCCTGCGGGACCTTCGCTGAATACCGCCTCCCGCAGTTTCAGCTCCGCTGGCTGCTCGGCCTGCGCCGCAGCCTGACGCAACCGTTCCGCCAGCGTCGGGTCGAAGCAGGAGAAGCCCGGCTGCCCGGGCGCAATGGCCACGGCGTTGGCCAATGCACGCATCTCCGCTGCCGTCGATCTGCCGAGCTGATTGCTGCGGGCGGCGATGCTGCGGGCGCGGCCGCGGATTTCGGATGCTCTCTGCTCGAAGGCGCGCTGGCGCTCCTCGATGGTGCTGCCGCCGATGGCCGCCGCGGTCTGGCGCAGATGCTCGACCTCGGCCTGAACGGGCTCGAGCCACGAGCGAACCATGCTGTCGCGCATCGTCACGATGGCATCGCGGACGCCGACGCGGGCATTGTAAAGCGGGCCGCGCCCGGCGCCCGACGCCGTGCCGCAGCTGCCGCCGCTCGTCTCCTCGCGCGTCATCTGGCTTTCAGACCACGTCATGACGCTGTCGAGCTGCGCACGAACCGCATCGAGCCGCGCAGCGATGACGGCGCTGGCGTCGCGCGCGTCCTCCTGCAGGCCGGCGAGGCCGGTGCGGGTCGCCTCCTCGCCCGAGATCAGGCTCCACCAGAAGCCATAACCGAAGCCGATCGACCAGATGGCAAGGAAGACATAAAGCGGGAATGTGATGAGGCGTTCGCGGAAGCTTCGGCCGGCTCCGAACGTCTCGCGCAAGGTGAGCCACATCAGGAACGTGAGGGCGACGACCACTGCGATCACGAGTACGTCGCTCGAGATGGATTGACCGCCGGGCAGGTCCTGCGTGGCCCCGGTCGAGGATGCGCCGATGATGAAGTCGCGCATGCCGTGCCAGGTGGCATACCCGGAGATGATCAGCAGCATGAACGAGGCGACGCCGATCAGCGTGTTGCGGCCGAGCAGATAGTCGGCCACCCGGCCCCATGTCGAGGAAAAGCTCGTCCTGGCCTCAGGCATCTACGCACCTCCCGCACTCCGACAACTGCGGAATACAGCCAAGAAGCGGTCTTGTCTTCTTTGCGGCCCGCACACACCCGTATTGGCTTCAGTTCAGCCTCTGCTGTTGCCCCTTAATCACACTGGGCATCGACGGGCTCTTCTTCAGGAAATGCGATCGGTTTGAACCTTCCTGGAAGTCGATGCGACCCAGTCACGTATCGCAGATCAGGAGAAGAGTTATGAATGCTCAAAAGACGACCTTAGGGATGACCATGGCTTTCGCGGTGCTGACCCTCTCAGCAATGGCTGGGGTCGCGCATGCCAAAGACCTGCCAGGGCGCCCTCCTTACGGTGATGCGTGCCGCGGTCCTGCCATTACCGGCATGGCTGGGGTCGCCATCAAGCAGTCCACGGCCAAGCAGATGGCGCGAACGCACTGGCGCACGAAAGTCAAGCTCAGGGAGGGCAGCTTCTACACGAATTGGGATGCCTCGTCGAAAATGGGCGGGCACTACCATTGCGTGAAGAAAGCCGGAACGTGGCGGTGCAGCGCTCACGGTTACCCCTGCTCGATGGCGGCCGGCACAGGGTCGTAACTCTACCCAATTTGGTTGAACTATAATCCAAGCCCCGGCGACGCACGCGCCGGGGCTTTCCTGTCTCAGATGATCTCTCTCTGTCGAGAAGGCAATCAGAGAAAACGTGCAGGTATCGCGTCCCGATATGGGAACAGGTTGAAATAGGGACGCGCGCCCTCGATCGTCCTGCGGAAAGACTGCCGCTGCAAAATTCTATCGAAACAGTCGGAGAGCCGCTTGAATCGATTGCCGAAGGGATGCACGGCCTCGGCGTAGAAGAGCGCGGGCGCGGCGGCGTAAAGATCAAAGATCCGGTCTCATTGCCGCGCCGGCAGCCTCAACTCCGCGTTTTCCGGAACGAGCGCAAGGGGACCGGGATAGTTGCGGTCCAGGTACTCGATGATGACGCTTGTCTCCGGAATGATGGAGCCGCGGCTGTCGTCTCTCAGCAGCGGAATCTGACCCATCGGCCAGGCCGCGAACAGATCCGCGCTGGATTCGGGATCGGAAATGTCGACGATCCGGCCCTGGAACGGGTCTCGTTCTCATAGAGCGCCAACAGCACCTTGTGGCAGTAGGACGAGAGCGGATGGTAGTAGAGGATCCGCGGCATTCCATGTCATCTCGCGAATGTCCAGCACCACAGATTGCGGCCGGCACGCGAATGCACCAGCCCGAAATCCCGGACTGGTGCATCTGCGACGGAGATCTTGGGTGTCGGCTGGTCTAGCCCCTGCAGGGCCGCGCCTTGACCGTGCAGTTGAACGTCAGGCCCTTGCGGGAGCAGCTCGAGCTCTGGTTCTTGGCATTGGACCACCGCGCGAAAGCGGCGCCATGAGCGGCAAGCGCAGTCGACTGCCAGGCGGCCCGAGCGGTCGCAAGACCGCCTGCGCGCGTCACGGCGAGTGTCCTCGTCGCCGAGATCATCGGCTTGCAGGCGGCGACCGGCTTTCCTCCGGACGAATTCGGCTTGCTACCGCCGGACGCGGGCTTGCCCTTCTTGGTATCCGAAGTGTGTCTGGCCTTGGGCTTCGAATTGGACGATTTCGTTGTCTTCGTTCTCCTCGGTTGCGGCCGATCCTCGTCGGCTGACGTCCTGGCTGGCGGCTTCGCGCCCGATTTCTTGGTCGTCACATTCTTTCGGGGCTGGGGGCCACATTTCGCCTTGAACGGCACCCAGTTCGAGATTTTCCCGTGCCCCACCACTTCCGCCATGTACTTGATATCGACATTCGTGGTGATTTTGAACGTGCGCGAATAGGTGGCGATGTAGTTGCCTGCAGGTCCCTTGACGGCCGTTGCAGACAGAGCGCCCGTTTTGCCACCGCTATCGTTGCGAATGACGAACTTCACCGTGCCCGGCCCATCCGTATGCGCCCACGCCGTGACCTTCGCGTTACGCGGGCAGCTGCTGCCCCCGCTGTCTGCGACCCCAAGCTGAACCCTCTCCACGTCGAGTGCCTGAGCCGGATTGGCAGCTGAAAGGGTCACGACCGACAAGGTCGCCCCAGCGATCAATCCCGCATGAACGATATTCCGCATGGTCTCATCCTCTTTCCGTAACCGCGCCGGTCATCGGTTCGCGGCGCCATCGACATTGAGCTCGGCAATGAGCCCCCGCTTGTTCCGGTATGCTCATTACCCTGACATCCCTCTGTCGCGGGTCGTACAGGAATGGTTCAGCGTCGCTGGAGAAAAAACAGAGGCGTGCTGCCCGCGGTGCCGGCTTTCCCGTGACGGCCACCGCAGACGGCAGTATGCTGAAGAGGGGAAAATTGTCGACTCGATGAACCTTTGTTCAGGTCAACGCGACAGAAGCAGCAGAGCCAAGGGGCACGATGCTCGAGGACACGACTGACCGGCAGTTGATGGCCCGGATCGCCGGCCTGGATCAGTCTGCCTTTCGCGCGCTCCTTGGCCGGCACCAGTCCCGCGTATACCGCTTTGTATTGCGCATCGTGCGCAGCGAGGCGGTCGCCGAGGAACTGACGAACGAAGTGTTTCTGGAGGTCTGGCGCAATGCAAAGGTTTATGAAGGGCGCTCCTCGGTGGGAACCTGGCTGCTTTCCATCGCGCATCACCGCGCGGTCAGCGTTTTGCGGAAGCGGCGAGAAGCGAGTTGGGACGATGAGGCCGCGGGGGCGCTGCCAGACGAAGGCGACGACCCCGAGGTTACGGCACAGAAGGCTGACAAGAGCGTGCTGCTCCGGCGAGCAATGGAACGACTGTCGACGGAGCATCGCGTGATCATCGACCTCGTCTATTACCACGAGAAGTCGATCAATGAGGTGAGTGACGTCCTCGGCATTCCGGTGAACACGGTTAAGACGCGGATGTTCTATGCCCGCAAGAAGCTCTCGGAGCTGCTGCAGGCGGCAGGCGTGGACAGAGGTTGGCCATGAGCGGAACCGATGAGATGTTGTCCGAACGCGAGGAGATCGAGCTTCTGCTGCCCTGGTATGTCACCGGCCGGCTCGATGCCGACGATACGGCGCGCGTTGCTTCCTATCTCGCCCGGCATCCGGAGCTGAGGCACCAGCTGGAGATCATTCGCGAGGAACAGGGCGCTGATGTTTTTGTGAATGAGGCTATCCCGGCCCCGGCATTGCCCTCCGCGGATGAGCTGATGGTCCAAATTTCCGGAGGTGAAACGGGAGTTCAGAAGCTCAACTCGATCGTTCGCAGAATACGGAATTCTGTTCTCCGTTTCCTCGAAGCGCCGACACCGGCCGCCGTGAGGTGGGCCGCTGCAGCGGCCGCCCTCGTCATCGTCGCACAGGCTGCAATTCTGGGCGCGTTGCTGACCCGAGACGAGGCCACCTACGTCGCAGCATCGGGACCAGGGGAGGAGGCGAATGGTGGAGCTATCGCCCTGATTGCATTCGCGGACGGGGCCTCACCGGGTGCCATTATCGAACTGCTCGAAGAAAATCATCTCCGGATTGTGGACGGTCCATTACCTGGTGGCTTTTTCAGGGTCCGCGCCGAGAATGGAACAATATCTGAAGAAGAACGCCGGCAGTTGCTCGCTCGGCTGGGCAGCCGGCGCAATGTGATCAAGCTCGTCCTGCCGAGCCAATAGCGCAAGGGAATGTCTCAGGGCAGCAGAATGGGATGAGAAGCATGCGCCGGCAGCACCGAATAAAGCATTCATTCCCGAAGATAGCCCTTTTCTGTGCTGCGCTCGTCCTTTCCTTCACCGCATTCGAGCATCAGGCGCAAGGGCAAGGTCTGCCGTCTGTTTTCGACAAAGCGATAACGCTGCAAAAGCTCGTGCAGCCCAAAAAGCGATCGAGGACGCCTGCGCGAGCCAAGCGCCGGGTGACGAAACCTTCGAGAAGGCGCGCACCTGCCAGAGGATCGTCGAGCAACAGGGGCGTCGGGAAAAGGCTGGCGCCTGCGCTCGGCAAGCTCATCATCGAGCTGCCGCAGCCGACGCTACCCGATACGCGTGGTCCGCGGCCGAAGCCGCCCAGGCTGACGGATCGCACGCCGCCGCGCCCGCCGCCACGGCCCAAGCGGCCGATCCCGCAGGATGG
>JAWLCO010000115.1:0-12665 GCA_041687075.1 Hyphomicrobiaceae bacterium
AACGTCGCGTTCGGGCTCAAGATGCGGGGGCTGCCCCGGCAGGAGCGATACACGATCGCGCGGGAGAAGCTGGCTCTCGTCGGTCTCGCCGAGTTCGAAGGCAAGATGATCTACGAGCTCTCGGGTGGCATGCAACAGCGCGTTGGCATTGCCCGTGCGCTCGCATCCGATCCCGAGGTGCTGCTGATGGACGAGCCGCTGGGCGCGCTCGACGCCCTCACCCGCGAGCAGGTGCAGGAGCTGATCCTCGACCTGTGGCACCGCACGGGCAAGATGATTTTCTTCATCACCCACTCGGTCGAGGAGGCGATCTTCCTGGCCACCCGGCTCGTCGTGATGACGCCGCGGCCTGGCAAGATCGAGAAAGTCTACGACCTCGACTTCTGCCACCGCTACATCGAGACGCGTGATGCACGCGCCGTGAAGTCGAGTGCCGATTTCATCAAGATGCGCGAGGAAGTGCTGAGCGAGATCCAGCGCCGCGAGGCGCTTTCGGCCGTATAGCTGCCTCGGAACACCGGAGTTGATCGAGATGACGCAAGTGACCGAGCTGGAGCACGACACGACCGGGAAGCCCGAAACGCCGGCACCGGCCGCCAAGCCCGCCAATGGGCGCCAGCGCACGAGCCGCTATCGCGTGCTCGGCGAAGGCTCGACGATGACGCTGAGCATCATCAGCATCATCTGCATGCTGGGACTGTGGTGGCTTGCCACCAACATGGGGTGGATCCGGCCGCTGTTCCTGCCGCGGCCCGAGGCGATCTGGTTCGCCTTCCAGCAGGCGGTCAATGGCGACCTCGATAACCACACCCTGTGGGTACACTTCTTCTGGAGCATGTACCGGGTGTTTTCAGCTTTCGCGCTGGCGGTGGTCATCGGAATCCCGGTCGGCATCGCCATGGGCGTATCGCGGATCGCGCGCGGCGTCTTCGATCCGCCGATCGAGTTCTACCGCCCGCTGCCCCCGCTCGCCTATCTGCCGCTGATGATCATCTGGTTCGGCATCGGCGAGCAGTCGAAGATCATGCTGCTGTTCCTCGCCATCTTCGCGCCGGTCGCACTCTCGGCCCGCTCGGGCGTGCGCTCCGTCAGCCAGGAGCAGATCCAGGCGGCGCTTTCCATGGGCGCGAGCCGGGCGCAGGTGGTGCGCCACGTCGTCCTGCCCGCGGCGCTGCCGGAAATCCTGGTCGGCCTGCGCATAGGCATGGGCGTCGGCTGGACGACACTCGTCGCCGCCGAGATGGTCGCCGCCGATGCCGGCCTCGGCAAGATGGTCTACAACGCCTCCAATTTCCTGCGCACCGACGTCGTCATTCTCGGCATCATCGCCATCGGCTTCATGGCCTATGTGTTCGAGATGGTGATGCGTTTCACGGAACGTGCGCTGGTCCCTTGGAAGGGGAAGGTGTGAGGCGGGGCGGCCCGGCCGTCCCGTGCTGAACTGAGAGCACGTAATCTTCCGGCGATCTCGGCCTCGGCTGGAAAGAACGCCTCGATCGCCAGCTCTGCCACTCCCCGCCGGGGAGAGGGAGCTTTGGTGCGAGCTTGGCGTGCCTTAGACCGCCTTCCCCCGTAGGTCATCCCGGCGCTCGTCGCCGGGATCCAGACCTCCCGAGCTGGGACGTGAGGGACAAGAACGCGCCTGCCTCAGCAAGCGACAATGTAGACCCCGGCGCGGGATGACGTTCTTGGAGCCCGCCGGGTGCCCTCAACAGGCGCCATCGGTTGACGCAAATCGCGCCAGCCAGCGCCCGTTTTCGATCAATGGCCTGCCCGTCAGCGGTGCGCGGTAGACGTAGACCCAAGCCGCCAGCTCGTGGCCCTCATCCAGCTGGACGGCGCGTTCCACGCGCTCGTACTCACACTCCCGGCCTGGAGCGATGCCCTCGTAGGCGTCGAGCCAGGGCAAGGAATCGGCAGGGTTCGTCAGCGCGTGGACTTCGCCGTAGACTACCCCGTCATCAGCGCCGGCCTCGACGAGCGCCGGATAGGAGCCGAGGTCGTAGAGACGGCCGCGGATGACGGCGGGGCCGACAAGCCGGCTCTCCCGGGCGAGCCGCGCTGCCATCGGGTGGCGCGTCCCCGACATCAGCGTGCCGTAGACGAACAGATGCTGCAGCATCGCGCCTTCACCCGGCGATCTTCGAGAAGTCCGCCACCGTCATCGTTGCCGCGCGGATCTGGGACAGGAGGCGCAACCGGTTCTGTCGCAGGTTCTGGTCGTCGACGTTGACGGTCACCTTCTCGAAGAAGGCGTCGACGGGGCGGCGCAGATCAGCCAGAGCTCGCATCGCACCCTGAAAATTCTCGACCGCGATCGCCGCCCGCGTGTCCTGCTTCGTGGCTTCGATGGCGGCCGCAAGCGACAGCTCCTCGGGGGCCGCGAGCAGCTTGAGGTCGTAGTCGCCGTCGTAGCTCGTCTTGTCCTTCTTTTCCTCGATCGCGAGGATGCTGGCCGCGCGCTTCACGCCCGCCAGCAGATTGGCGCCGTCGTCCGTCTCCAGGAACTCGCCCAGCGCCTCGACGCGCCTGACGATGAGCGCCAGGTCGTCCTGGCCCGGTAACGCAAAGATGGCATCGATGAGGTCATGCCGCGCGCCCTGCTCACGCAGATGGACCTTGAGGCGGTCGGCGAAAAAGCCGAGGAGATCAGCCGTAATCCTTTCCTCAACCTCTTCGGGCGTGCTCGAGTCCGTGTTGGTCGTGGCCAGCGCGTATCCCTGTCGTCTGAACTCCAAATGAGCCGACGCCATCCTTTTCGATAAGGATACTCGCAGATCGTTCTCCAGCACGATGCGGATCACACCAAGTGCTGCACGGCGCAACTGATATGGATCGCCGGAACCGGTCGGCTTTTCATTGATGCGCCAGAACCCGGCCAGCGTATCGATCTTGTCCGCCAGCGCCACGGCGATGGCGACGCTGTCGCCGTCCTCCTCCCTGGGCACCGTATCGGTCGGCCCCTTGGGCTTGTAGTGCAGCTCGATGGCACGGGCGATCTCCGGCTTGGTGCCGGCTGATTCGGCATAGTAGCGGCCCATCAGGCCCTGCAGCTCGGGGAACTCGCCGACCATGCCGGAGACGAGGTCGGCCTTGGCGAGCTGAGCGGCGCGGCGCGCATCCTCCGGCACCGCATCGACGGCGCCACCGATCTGGTAGGCCAGTTCCGCAATTCTTTCGACACGCTCCCACTGCGAGCCGAGCTTTTCGTGGAACGTGACGCCCCGCAGCGCGAGCGCCATCTCGTCGAGCGGCTTCTTGAGATCCTGCTCCCAGAAGAACTGCGCGTCCGACAGCCGCGCCCGGATGACCTTCTCGTTGCCGGCGACGATGGCCGCGCCGCCGTCGCTGGCCTGCAGGTTGGCGACGAGCAGGAAGCGGTTGGCCAATTTGTCCGACTTCGGATCGCGCAGCGCAAAGCACTTCTGGTGCGTGCGGATCGAGGTGATGATGACCTCCGGCGGCACCGTCAGGAACGCCTCGTCGAAGTGGCCCATCAGAACGACGGGCCATTCCGTCAGCCCCGCATTCTCGGCGAGCAGCCCCGGGTCCTCGACGAGCTGCAGCTTGTGTTTCGCGGCAAGCTCTCGCGCCTGCTTTTCGATGAGTTGCATGCGCTCAGAGGAGTCGAGGATCACGCGGTTTGCGCGCAGCTTCTCGACGTAATCATCGAAGCCCTTCACCCGGAACGGTGCGTTGCCGTGGAAGCGATGGCCGCGCGTGACGTTGCCGCTCGCGACGCCGGCGACCTCGAACGGCACGACCTCTTCGTCGAACAGGCACACAATGCCGTGCAACGGCCGCACCCACGTGAACGACTGCCAGCCCCAGCGCATGGACTTCGGCCACGGGAACCGGCGCAGCACGTCGGGCACGACGTCAGCGATCACCTCGTAGGCGCTGCGCCCCGGACGCTCGATCCGCGCCACGTAATAGTCGCCCTTCTTCGGGTCCGAGACGACGCTCGCCTCGCCGATGGAGGTGAGGCCGGCGGCCCTGAGGAAGCCCTGGATCGCCTGCTCCGGCGCATTCACCCGCGGGCCCTTGCGCTCCTCCGACTGGTCGGGCGAGCGCGCTGGAACATCGCGCACCACCAGTGTCAGACGCCGCGGCGTGGCAAAGGACTGCGCGTCGCCGGCGCCAAGGCCCTGCGCCTTCAATCCGTCGGTCACGAGCCGCTTCAGCTCCTCGGCGGCGCGCGGCTGCATGCGCGCGGGGATTTCCTCGGAAAACAGCTCGAGCAGAAGTTCAGGCATGGGGCTCCTCGAGGGCAGGATCGTGAGCCGATCCTTTTAGCGGCATCGCGTGCCGGAGCGAAGCCCATTCGGCGCAGTACTGGCCGCCGAGATCCGGCTGCTCCCGAACCCGGGCCATGGCCGGAGCGTTAGCCCTGCCGAGGTGATGGGATGAGCCAAGCGCCTTCGGAAGATCTGCATTCTCTGGCAGCCCCTGAGGGCGCGGACGATGCTGAAGCAGCGTTATGGTCGTCTCGACCGGTTCGTCGCAGGCGAGCCCGTAGTGCTGGTCGAGAACGGCCACAACCCGCTGCAGGAGCGGCTGGACCTGGAACGTGTCGATATCGACGACGTCCTCGAAGCGGCGCGCCGCTGGCGCGGGCTGGAGCGTGTCGACCAGATCAGGTTCGCCGTGCTGGAGCGCGACGGCAACATCACGATCGTTCCGCGGGTAGATCCCGCGGCTGGCGTGTGAATGGCAAGGACCGACTAGGCACTGGGGATCTGGTCGACTGTGGTAACAACCGCAAACCGGTCGCCTAACTCGGCCAGCGCGGCCCGGTGCAGGGCATCGGCTGAAATCACGCCACCCGAAGGATCCGGCAGATCGCGCGTGGCGGCAGCGTCCCCGGCGACCGTCACCCGGTAGCCGAGGTCCAAGGCGGCACGCGCGGTGGAGCTGACGCACATGTGCGTCATGAAACCGGCGAGGATGACTGAGGTGCGTCCGAGCTGCTTCAGCTCCGCGTCGAGGCTCGTCTGTGCAAATGCGTTGGGCAGCGGCTTCTCGATGACCGCCTCACCGCTCACCGGCGCGACGGCATCGATGATCGCACCGCCGTGGCCCTCGCGATCGAACAGCCCGCCGGGGCGGCCCTTGTGCGCGATATGGATAATCGGTGCGCCCGCCTCGCGTGCCATGGCGAGCAGTCTGGAGATTGCATCGACGGCAGGACTGATTCCGGGGAGCGCCAGCTTGCCGTCGAGGTACTCATTCTGCGCGTCGATGACGACGACAGCCGATTGCGCCAGCGCACCCGGGCGCAAATCCGCGCCGGCCATCTCCAGCAGCGTCTTCGGAGTGCTCACGCTCCGCCCCCTTCCGTCTTGAGCCACGCCGCGCAGCAGCCTTTCGCCAGCTCCCGCACCCGCAGAATGTAGCTCTGCCGCTCGGTCACCGAGATCACGCCGCGGGCATCGAGCAGGTTGAAGATGTGCGAGGCCTTGATGCACTGATCATAGGCCGGCAGGGCCATCAAATGGCGGCCATCCTCGCTTTCGCCCTTTTCCAGCAGCGCCTGGCACTCCTTCTCCGCATCGCGGAAATGCTGGAAGAGCATATCCGTATCGGCGTGCTCGAAGTTGTAGCGCGAATATTCCTGCTCGGACTGGAGAAAGACATCGCCGTAGGTGAGCTTCCGGTCGTCATCGCGGCCGTTGAAGCTGAGATCGAATACCCGGTCGACGCCCTGCACGTACATGGCCAGCCGCTCGAGGCCGTAGGTGATCTCGGCCGAGACCGGATTGCAGTCGAAACCGCCGACCTGCTGGAAGTAGGTGAACTGCGTCACCTCCATGCCGTCGCACCAGACCTCCCAGCCGAGCCCCCAGGCGCCGAGCGTGGGGCTCTCCCAGTCGTCCTCGACAAAGCGGATGTCGTGGGTCTCGTGCGAGAGACCGATGCGCGAAAGGCTTTCCAGGTAAAGATCGATGATGTCCGGCGGCGACGGCTTCATGATCACCTGGAACTGATAATAGTGCTGCAGCCGGTTCGGGTTCTCGCCATAGCGGCCGTCCTTCGGCCGGCGTGAGGGCTGCACGTAAGCCGCGTTCCAGGGCTTGGGGCCGAGCGAGCGCAAGGTCGTGGCCGGATGGAACGTGCCGGCGCCGACTTCCATGTCGTAGGGCTGCAGGATGGCACAGCCCTGCTCGCCCCAGTACTGCTGCAACGTGAGGATCAGATCCTGAAAGGATCGCTTGGGCTGCAGCCCGGTTGCTGCTCCGCCCTGCGCTTCGGGGGCCGGTCTGACTGCGGTTCGTGTCGCCATTACTGCTTGCGCCTGAAATTCGGAATTGGCGGCGGACTATAGGGGAGCCTGTCGCCGATGGCGAGACGGTTCGGCTGTCGCCGTCGAAAGCCATGGCACATACGCTGTAAGTCCGTCCGGAGAGCATCGATTTGCCAGACCACAAGGCTCCCGGGTGCATCTCCGGCTCGACCGCGCTGTTTCGGGAGGGCAACCCGGATCGATCCAGGTCAAGCCTGCTTCGATGGCCGGTAGACGCCGGTCTCCTCGTCCCACTCGAGGGAGCCCAGGTCCTTCGGCATTCCGGAGACCTTGGCAGCCCGGGTACGCAGCTCCTCCTGCGCCTCCTCAGCGGCAGCAAGCGCCCGGCGGACCTCGCGGGACACCCAGCGATATCCCGCGTAGAGACCGGCTCCTGCAAGCACCAGCGCGATGACCTGCGGCATCGTCCCCCTCCACTGCCCGTCCGGCTCGTTGACCGCTACCGGCAGGCCTCAAAGCCCGTAGCGCGACCAGAGCGCCCGGGTCTCGATAGCGGACAGCAGATCGTCGGCGAGCGCAAGTGGCAAGCCGGCCGCATTGCTGGCTGGGCCAGCCGGCGCGAGGCGGGGGAACCGAAACAGGCGGGACAGCCAACCGCCGGCCCCGAAGGGCACCAGCTTGAGCTGCACGTCGTCTCCATGAACCTCGCGCATCCTGGTGCGCACGTCCGACACGCCGTCGATCAATCCCAGCTCGAGCGCCTTTGCCGCTGACCAGAAGGCGCCGGAGAAGAGCTCGGAATCGAGCCCCTTGAGCCGCTCCGCCCGCCGGTCCTTGACGACGCCGATGAAAACGTCGTGGACGTCCTTCTGGATCGCCTTCAGCCGCTCGACCTCGTCCCGCTTCTCGGCCTGGAACGGGTCGAGCAGCCCCTTTGCCTCGCCTGCCGTATAGACGCGCCGGTCGATGCCGAGCCTTGTGATCGCCTTGTCGAAGCCGAAGCTTGCCGAGATCACGCCGATGGAGCCGACGATCGAGGAAGGATCGGCGTAGATCTCATCGCCGGCGACAGCCAGATAGTAGCCGCCCGAGGCCGCCACGTCCTCGCAGAAGACGTAGACCTTTTTCTTCTTCTCCTCTGCAAGCTGGCGGATGCGCTTGAAGATCAGGTTGGATTGCACCGGCGAGCCGCCCGGCGAGTTCACGACCACCGCAACGCTCGGCACCTTCGAGAAGCTGAACGCCTTTTCCAGTCCGCCGGCAACGCTTCCGATCGAGAGACCGGGCCGCAACGGAGTTGCAAGGCCGATCGGCCCGGAAAAGCGGACGACGGGAACGACGGGGCGACGCTTGAAAAACCACATCAGCTTGGTGCTTCTTTCTTTGTACGGGGAGAAGTGCCTCAACTCTTAGTCGACCAGACCGCACACGGCTAGACCTTCACCCGAGCGGCAGGGCGGCACCATCTCGCAGAATGCGTGCGATCTCCGGGCGGAACCGGTTGCTGTTCTCGTGCAGCACGAGGCCGGAAAGCAGGACGAGCGGTGCGCGGCTGCCCTTCCGGCCCTGCAGCAGAATACGCACTGCGGGCTCTCCCGGGCGCGGATGGAGCGGCAGGACCTTGAGGCCGCCGAAACGCCCCTCGAGCATCGGCAGAAGGTCCGGCAGCACCTCCGGCCGGTGAACCATCGTCAGGCTGCCGCCGGGGGCTGCAACGCGGGTCAGGAATCGAACCCAGCGCGACAGGCTGCCCGCCGGCATGGCATGCGCGGCAGCCTTGATCGCATGCCGAGGCCGGCGCCCACGCCCCTCCACGTGGTAGGGCGGATTGGCGACGACATGGTCAAACGAATCGGAGGCGATGCCCGCTTCCGCCAGCGCCGATGCCGGACCGGTCACGTCCGCGCAAATCACGCCGACGCGGCCTTGAAGGCCGTTCCGCGCCACGTTCTCCCGCGCAAGCTCGACGAGCTGCGGCCCGCTCTCGACCAGGGTGACGTGTGCGCGCGGAACCCTCCGGGCCACGCATAGCCCGACGACACCGACCCCTGCCCCCGCATCCAGCACGCGTGCCTCGGCATCTGCTGCCAGAGGCGCAGCCGCCGCGAGCAGCACTGCATCGATGCCGGCGCGATACCCGCGTCGCGGTTGCAGCACCGTCAGGGCACCTCCGAGGAAGGCATCCTCGGTTACATCTCTTCCGCCGGCCACCTCATGTCGGGTCGTCATCGTTGACCCAGTGACCCAGGCCCGCCTCCTGCAGCACCTGCCGCGCTCTTGTGAGATCGTCAGACCTCACGAGAATGCGTCGCGGCAGAACGCCGATGGACCCTTCCATGATGCTCATGTTTCCATCTGCGACGAGCGGCTTTACTCCGGCATCGCGCAGCAGAACCTCGACGAAGCTCAGCAACACCGGGTTGTTCGAGCGCAGAATCTCCCTCATGATGGGCACCTTTTCTGCAGCCAGTGTCCGGAAGGTAACTATGCGGCAATCTGCCGTGAAAACGGTTCCGGAACCCGTGGTTAAGATCACCGCGATCAGGAGCTTTCCAGGAGATGAGCCCAGTGGGGGTCGTTGTCCCATTCGATGAAACACGTGACCCGTCGCACAGTCTGACCCCTATCCTCGACCTCGTGGCCGAGGACATGGGCGCGGTGAACCGGCTCATTCTGGACAAGGCTGTCTCCGACGTCGAGCTGATTCCGAAGCTCGCACATCATCTTATCGACTCGGGCGGCAAGCGTATGCGTCCGATGCTCACCATAGCTGCGGCGAAGCTCTGTGGCTACACGGGCGACGGTCACGTGCCGCTCGCCGCGGCCGTCGAGTTCATGCACACGGCCACGCTGCTGCACGACGACGTTGTGGACGAGAGCGATTACCGCCGCGGCAAATCCGCGGCCCGGCTCCTGTGGGGCAACCAGGCAAGCGTTCTGGTGGGCGACTTCCTGCTCGGGCAGGCGTTCCGCATGATGGTCGACGTCGGCTCGCTGCCGGCGCTGAAGATCCTCTCCAATGCGGCTGCCGTCATCGCCGAGGGCGAGGTGATGCAGCTCGCGGCTGCCAAGAACACAGCGACGACCGAGGACGAGTATCTGGCGATCATCAACGCCAAGACGGCTGCGCTGTTCTCCGCCGCGGCCGAGGTGGGTGGCGCCATTGCCAATCGTCCGGCCGATGAGCAGGCGGCGCTCAAGTCCTACGGAAAGACGCTCGGCATTGCCTTCCAGCTCATCGACGACGCGCTCGACTATTCAGGCGACAGCGCGCGGCTCGGCAAATCCGTGGGCGATGATTTCCGCGAGGGCAAGATCACGCTGCCCGTCATTCTGGCCTTCCGCCGCGGCAACGACGAGGAGCGGGCGTTCTGGCGGCGGACGTTGACGGAAGGCGAGATCCGCGACGGCGATCTCGAGTATGCGATGGGCCTGATGCGCCAGCACAAGGCCATCGAAGCGACGCTGGAGCGAGCGCGCTATTACGGCTCCATGGCTCTGGACGCGCTAGCCATTTTCCGCGACAGCCAGGCCAAACGCGCCTTCCTCGGCGCCGTGGCGTTCTGCGTGAGCCGGGGGCACTGAGAGGCGGCGGCGCCGCCCCGGAGCAGGAGCCAAGCCAACGCTACGAGAGCTTGCTGCTCAGCCCGCGAGCTCGCCACCGACCCAGCGGCTAACCGCCTGAAATCGAATACCCGCCGTCCACGGGAATGGCCGTGCCGGTGATGAAGTCGGAGGCGTGGCTCGAGAGGAACACGGCGATGCCGCCGAAGTCGCTCGGATCACCCCAGCGGCCGGCTGGCGTCCGGGCCTCGATACGCTCGTGCAAGCCTTCAACCTGCTTGCGCGCCTGACGCGTCAGATTCGTGTCGATCCAGCCAGGGAGGATGCAGTTCACCTGGATGTTGTCCTGGGCCCAGGCGGTGGCGAGCGATCGGGTGAGCTGGACGACACCGCCCTTTGTGGCGCTGTAGGCGGGCGCGAACGGCACGCCGAAGATCGATGTCATGGAGCCGATGGTGATGATCTTGCCGCCGCCCTGCGCCTTCATGGCCGGGTAGACGGCCTGTGCGCAGAAGAACGGACCGTTGAGGTTCACGTCGAGCACCGACTGCCATTCCTCGGGCGTAACATCCTGCGGCGGCTTGCGGATGTTGATGCCCGCGTTGGCGACCAGGATGTCGACACGCTGGAAGCGATCGAGCGCCGCTTGCACCATGCGCTTCACCGAGTCCTGGTCCTGAACGTCGACCTCAACCGTCGCCACGCGCGCGCCGAGCTTCTGCAGCTCCTCCGCTGCCTCTGCCGACTTCTTCTGGTCGCGTGCTGCCATGACGATAGCCGCCCCGGCCTGCGCCAATCCCGTCGCCATGCCGAGACCGATCCCGCCGTTGCCGCCGGTGACGATGGCCACGCGGCCGGCAAGATCGAATGCGGAAGTGCTCATATCGCCTGCTCCTGGATTCGGACTGGTTCCCTCATCGGCGCACACTAGAACCCAACCGGCCGCAAGTGAAAGCGTGTGCGTGCACGGGCTGCGCAGAATTTTTTACAGCGGGGATTTCGAAAGAAGCGCAATCGCAGTAGGCATCTGACGTTCCGGTCTGCTACCAGCGTGGCATCAAAACGCGTGGCAACCCACCTGTGACCTACGACTGCAGCAAGTGCCCGGCCTACTGCTGCTCCTACCCCGTCATCGTGGTGACGATGCGGGACGTGCTGCGGCTGGCAAAGCATTTCGGCATTTCACCCGAGGAGGCCGAGCGGAAGTTCACCAAGGCAGCCCATGGCCACAAGCGCGTGCTCCGGCGCAGGACCGATGCGCACTTCGGCAGGGCCTGCCGGTTCCTCGACCAGAAGACGCGCCGCTGCACCATCTACTCCGCGCGACCTGCCGTTTGCCGCCAGTTCCCGGCAGAGAAGCGCTGCGGTTACTACGATTTCCTCGATTTCGAGCGCCGTCATCAGAACGATCCGGAGTTCGTGGCCACGACCGATAACGGGCTTTGGAAGTAGCAGAGCGGCCAGTCCAACGCCTTGTGCGGACTTCAGGTCCGCGAGGTCTCGGCGTCCAGTCTGCTTTCGAGCACCGCCAGGGCCAGCAAGACGAAGGCGACCAGGGTGAGAAGCGCACTGATCGCGTGTGAGTACTCCCACTGCTGCCGCCAGAACTCGAAGTTCTCCGGCATGACGGTCCAGTTGTTCGTCGCGGCGTTGGCCGGATAAGTGAATATCCAGAACACGAACTGCGTCGCAGCCAGAAACAGGAACGAGGCGATCGCCAGCCAGAACGGCCCGCGCTGCCGGCGCATGACGATGGCAGTGAGCGCCGTCGTCAGCAACGCACCATAGATGACGATGCCGAACAACGCCCACCCGCGGTAGGCCTGTTGCATCACCATGTACGCATCCGGCGCGCGGTCGATCTTGTTGGGCAGCGACGCCAGATGCGCCCCGGCCGGCACCAGCGCGAGTGCCGCAAAGATCAGCGCCGCCAGCTTCACCCCGTCGGCGCCCTTGTAGTTGCGCGCCAGCATCAGGCGGGTCTCCGTTGCTCCGAGTTGAGATGTTGCCCACCGATCAACGCGCCAGCGCCTACCCGGTTCGCGCGATGGCGATCTCTACCTATTGGGCCTTCGGCACGTCTCACGCTGGATCCCGGATCTGCGGTCGTTTCGCTCCCTTGTCCGGGATAACGCCCCCTCATCATCCCGGCCGCGTGCGCTGCATCCGCCCCGCAGGCGACCCCAGGTCACATTCCGCTTTCCTGGCCCGCGCCCAACATCACACAGGTTCCGTGCGGCTCGATTGCCGCCCATTCCGTGTTCGGTTACACCCTCACCCCATGTCCCAGGACCGCAAAAGCATCATCGTGCGCGGTGCGCGCGAGCATAACCTCAAGGGCATCGACCTCGAGCTGCCGCGCGATGCCCTGATCGTGCTCACGGGCCTGTCCGGCTCGGGGAAGTCGTCGCTCGCGTTCGACACGATCTATGCCGAAGGTCAGCGCCGGTACGTCGAGAGCCTGTCGGCCTACGCGCGCCAGTTCCTCGAGATGATGCAGAAGCCCGATGTGGACCACATCGAGGGCCTGTCGCCTGCCATCTCGATCGAGCAGAAGACGACCTCGAAGAACCCGCGCTCCACCGTCGGCACGGTCACGGAGATCTACGATTACCTGCGTCTGCTGTTCGCGCGCGTGGGCGTCCCCTACTCGCCGGCCACCGGATTGCCGATCGAGAGCCAGACGGTCAGCCAGATGGTCGACCGCGTGCTGGCGCTGCCCGAGGGCACGCGGCTCTACCTGCTCGCCCCCATCGTGCGCGACCGCAAGGGCGAGTTCCGCAAGGAGCTGGCCGAGCTGCAGAAGAAGGGCTTCCAGCGGGTCAAGATCAACGGCACCTTCACCGAGATCCCCGAC
>JAWLCO010000116.1:0-12614 GCA_041687075.1 Hyphomicrobiaceae bacterium
GCGATCGCCATGGTCGCGGCGAGCCAGCATAAGGCCTGTCCTGCGATGCGTGCCTGTGCCTGGGCGCTGCTCGAGTCCTCGGCCATCGACGATGTCGTGAAGGGCGCCGAGTGCCTGGGGGCAAGGCTCAGGAGCTGCGACAAGATCCTGTCGCCGGCGTCGATCTGTGATGCCGTTGCGCTTTGCCCGGCGCGCGCAGGCGGGCGTCCGCACTGACGCAATCCGGACGGAGCTGACCCGCAGGGGACGCTCCGTCACGATCTCCCCCAAGGCCCACAGGGGGAGATCGGCACAGGGGTGAGGGGGCTGTTGAGACCCGTCATTTGCCCCCTCACTCCTCGTGTTGATCGGCGCCTCAGGAAGGCGCCGACGTCTTCATGATGAACGGATTGCCCGTATTCGACGCGGTCGACACCCAGACGCTCTTCGTCTCCAGATACTCGTCGATCGCGGTTTGACCGTTCTCCCGGCCGAGCCCTGAGCTCTTGAACCCGCCGAACGGCATCGTGAAGCTCATCGCACGGTAGGTGTTGACCCAGACGGTGCCGGCGCGGATCCGGCGCGGCATGATCGTGGCCCGCTTGACGGATTGGGTCCACACGCCGGCTGCGAGGCCATAGATCACATCGTTCGCGATGCGGATCGCATCCTCCTCGTCCTTGAACTTGATGACGGAGAGAACGGGGCCGAACACCTCCTCCTGCGCGATGCGCATCTTGTTATCGACGCCGGTGAAGATCGTCGGCTGTACGAAATACTTGCCGCCGCCCAGCTCCGGACCGGCGGGACCGCCGCCCAGAACGCAGTTGGCACCCTCGTTCTTGGCGACATCGATATAGGACAGCACCTTCTGATACTGCGGCGGCGTCGTGACGGGGCCGACCTGCGTCTCATAGCTCATCGGGTTGCCGAGCTTGGCCGTTTTGGCGGTCGCGATCAGCTTCTCGATGAACTCGTCGTGAATGCTCTCCTGCACAAGCAGCCGCGAGCCGGCGACGCAGGTCTGCCCTGTGGCCGCGAAGATGCCGGAAATGGCGCCATTCACGGCTTCGTCGATGATGCAGTCATCGAACACGATGTTCGGCGACTTGCCGCCAAGCTCCAGGGAGACCTTCTTGAAGCTCGCCGCTGCGAGGGAAGCCACACGCGAGCCCGTCGCGCTGCCGCCGGTGAAGGCGACCTTCGCCACCTTGGGATGCGTGACCAGCGCCTCGCCCGTGGTCGCACCGTAACCGGTGACGACGTTCACGACGCCCGGCGGCACGCCGGCTTCCTCGATGACGAGCCTTACGAACTCGAGCAGCGAGGCCGAGGTATACTCTGACGGCTTGATGACGACCGTGCAGCCGGCCGCCAGAGCCGGAGCCAGCTTGAATCCGACGAGGAACAGCGGCGAGTTCCACGGGATGATCAGGCCGCAGACGCCGACCGGCTCGCGCAGCGTGTAGGTGAAGTGGTCGGGCTTGTCGACCGGGATCACCATGCCGGTGATCTTGTCCGCCAGGCCAGCATAATAATAGTACCACTCCGGCAGGTACTTGAGCTGCGCGGACATTTCGGAGATCAGCTTGCCGTTGTCCTGCACCTCTATCTTTGCGAGATGCTCGCCGTGCTTCTCGATGAGCCCGGCAATCTTGCGCAGCAGGTGGCCGCGCGCGGTTTGCGTCATGGCCGGCCAAGGACCGCTCTCGAAAGCGCGGTGGGCGGCGTTGCAGGCGCGATCGACGTCCGTGGCATCACACTCCGGGATCAGGGCCCACGGCTCGCCCGTATAGGGATCGAAGGTCTGGAACGTTTTGCCCGAAGCGGCATCACACCATTTGCCGTCGATGTAGGTCTGGTACTGCTTCAGCTTCGTCGGAACGTCTTGCACGGATATGCTCCAGAAGATTGGCGCCAATGTTCGCGGACTATTCGGCCGTTGCCGCATGAGGGCGGTTCGAGGGCACGATAGGTGCCGGATGACTGTTGTCAATACGATGGCCGGCTGCCAAGAACAGCACGCTATGCCTGTCCGGCCTTACTGTAGCACGGTGAGTTCCCATCAGATCGGCATGGGCGCAGGCCTGATGAAGTGTGGGATCAACTGTGAACAGTATTTCAAAGTATGTGCTCATCGTGACGCATAAGGCCTGCTTCCGACGCTGAAATGGCCATGGTTGCTGAGATTTCGCGTGTACCAACACGTCTTCTGTCCAGCTTCCATTGGGCACGGCACTTGACTATAGTTTCCGCGGCAAACGATGGGTACGTTTGAACACGATCACCGTGATCGTGCCCGCGCGCATTCTGGTCCGGCAAGCTGAACGACAGGATCGGATGGGCTCGCGCGTCCATCGCGGGGACGAGGGAGACTAGAGCAGCATGAGATGCAATCCCTTGCGTTGGCTGGTGGGGGGCGTCCTCGTCATTGGCCTGCTCGGCATCATGAACATGCAGGGTGTCCTCGCCCAGATCGAAACCGAGCTCGAGCAGCAAGCGCGTCAGGAACTGGAGAAGGCAGGGCTTGACTGGGCCGATGTCGACTTTTCTGGACGCGACAGCCGGCTTGTCGGCAACGCGCCTGACGATACGGAGCGCAGCAAGGCCTATCAGATCACCAGGTCCGTATGGGGCGTGCGCAAGGTCTCCAATCGCACCGAGCTCATCGCGGAAGAAAAGAACTACGTCTGGCAGGCACTGCTGCGCGACAACCGCCTGAAGCTGATCGGGTTCGTGCCGAACGAACAGACCAGGAGGGCCATCATCGGCGCGGCGAAGGCGACCTTTCCGCAACTTGAGGTGCAGGATCGCATGAAGCTCGCGCGGGGCGCGCCGGACACGGAGGTCTGGCTTGGAGCCGTCAGCTTCGGCCTCAAGCAGCTCTCGAAGCTCAAGCCCAGTGCAGCGGTGCAGCTCGATTCGGAGGGAATGGAGATCGTCGGCGAAGCCGCCGACTTTGCCGCGTTCCGGGGCATCAAGTCGGCCCTGGCGAACGGCTTGCCTCAGGGCGTGACGCTGAAGCGCGACGGAGTCTCACCGCCGACCGTCGATCCTTACATATGGGCGGCCCGGCTGTCGGGCACGCAAGTCCAGCTCGGCGGATTTCTGCCGAGCGAAGAGGCGCGCGAAGAGGTGTTCGCGGCCGCGCAGAAGGCATTTCCGCAGCATGTGATCGTGGATCGTATGCGGATTGCGGCGGGTGAGCCGAAGCATATCGTGGATGCCGCCGTGGGGGCACTCGGCAAGCTCGCCCAGCTCGAGGAGGGTGAGGTCGAAATCAAGGGCAAGGAGCTGCTGCTCTCCGGGCTGGCGACCAAGGAGGAGACGGCCGCAATCCTGCGAGAGACGCTGCGCGACGGGATTCCGAAGTCCATCGAGGTGGATGAGAAGATCAAGTTCCGCGAGCCGACCATCAAGCCGGTGAGCCCCTACAGGATCGGCGCGGCGATCGACGGCGGCAAGCTTCTCCTGACAGGCTACGTGCCGAGCGAGGCTGACCGCGCGGAGCTGACGGAGGAAGCCAAGTCCCGTTTTCCGGAGCTCGAGGTTTCCGATGCTCTCGAGCTTGGCGCCAATGCCCCGGAGGGCTGGAAAGCCTGTATGGCGGCCGGCATGGCTTCGCTCGTCACCCTCGGCAACGGGCGCATCGAGATGGTGGACAGCAAACTCACGTTTGCCGCCGTCACCGAAGATGAGCAGGTCGCAGAGAAGGTTCGCAACGAGCTGCGCGCGGCGGTGAACCGCGCATGCGAGCTGGACGTCAGGATGGTCGTGGATATCCCGCCGGAACCGGACCTCAGCTGGCGGGCCATTGCCGCCGACAATCAGATCGTCCTCGAAGGAGAGGTGCCGGACGAGGCCACGAAGCTCGAGCTGCACCAGGCGGCTGCGAAGCTGTTCCCCGAGGCGACGCTGGTCGACCGCATGGAGGTGAAGGCCGCGCGGTCGGAGAAATGGGCAAAGGTGAGCGACGCCGGGCTCAAGCTTCTGGCGCGGCTGCGGAGTGGCGAGGTCCGCATCCATGGTCAGGAGCTGGCCGTAGTCGGGCAGGCGCCCGATGCGGCCGTCGTCACCCTCATCCGGCAGCAGCTGCGGGATTTGCCCAGCGGGTACAAGGGCATCGACACCGTCGAGGTACGCTCCGACGCCATGATCTGGGCGGAGCAGGAGGCCAGGCGCAAGGCCGAAGCCGAAGCACGCAAGGCCGAAGAGGAAGCGCGTCAGGCTGAGGAAGCACGGCTCAGGGCGGAGGAAGAGGCGCGCAAGGCGGAAGTGGAAGCCCGCCTTCGGATGGAGGAGGAACGGCGCCGGGCGGAAGAAGCGCGCAAGGCCGAGGAAGAGAACCGTCGCCGCCTGGAAGAAGCGCAGGCCAAAGCCGCCGAAGAGCAGGCCCGGCTCGCAGCCGCCGCAGCGGCGGAGGCAGAGAGGAAAGCCGAAGCCGAGGCTCAAGCGCGTGTTGAGGCCGAGGCGCGACAGGCCGCCGAAGCCCAGGCCGCAGCCGAGGAAGCTGCCCGGAGCTCGGCGGTGGAGCGGCCATCGACGGGCACGGAAGACCGGACTGCGCTTGCGGTTCAGGAGCCTCGAGCCGCACCGGCGGCCGAGCAGCACGCGGCGATCGTCCCGGAGCATCTGGAGGCAGACAGGCAGTGCCAGCAGGCCATCGCAAACGCGACCCTGCACGGCACCGTCAACTTTGCGCGCGCAAGCACGACGCTGAACAGCAGTGGCAAGGAGACGCTTTCCAGGCTGATCGATGTGGCTTCGTCATGTCCGCATGTGCGTATCGAGATCGAGGGGCACGCCGATGCTGAAGGCTCGCCCGGGGGCAATCAGGTACTCTCTGAGGAGCGGGCCAAGGCGGCCGTCGAGTATCTGGTCAGCCGCGGCATTCCGATGGAGAAGATCAGTGCTGTCGGATATGGCGCGACCCGCCCCGTCGCGCCCAATGATACGCCTGAGAGCCGCGCCCTGAACCGGCGGGTCGAGATCATCATCAGGGATCACTGAGGGTCGTACCGGGGCAGAGGGGACGAGGGACCATGGATTTCCTGCTTGCGAAGCTGTTCTGGTACGTGCTGCTGGCGTTCGCCATCGGGCTGTTCGTCGGCTGGATCTCCTGCTATCGCGTCAGGGATCAGTAACCGGCGCCTGCTGCGAGACGAGTTGCGTCGAAGGGGGGACCACCGATGACTTCTCTGCTCTGGGAGACCGCCCTGCTGCTCCTGGGAGCCTATTTCCTCGGAGCCTTCACGGGCTGCCTCATCCGGCGGACATTCTTTGCCGCGGCTCCGGCGGGGCGGATCGCGCCTGAGCCGGCCGCAGCACCGACGCCGCCGCAGCGCCTGCCCGACCCTGCACCGATCGGCGCTGCTGCTGCCGCAGTATCGGCGGTCCAGAGAACGGTTGAGATGACGCCGGCGCCCGCAGCGGCAGAGCCCGCCGCTGCACCCACCGCCTCACAAAGTGACTCGCCGCCAGTCGAGCAACAGGCGCCTCGGCCATCCGAGCCGAGCCCCGCATCAGTTCTGCCATCGGCCGCGGAAGCGCCGACAGACGCTCGGCCCGCCGCGACCGCGCCTGCGGAGCCGGAACAGCTCCCCGTCGATGAGGAGACTGCTCAACCCGAGCGGCCCGCGCGCTCCATCGGGACCTCGGCCGCGGCGGCCGCCGCTCTTGCTGCCGCGACGGCCCGCCATCAGGCCGCACAGGCTGCCATGCGGGCGAAAGCGGCCGAGGCTGAACAGAAAGCACCACCGCTACCCGCCGCGGCCGGCACCTCGGGTCAGGCGAGCACTGTGGCTCCACGGGTGCATGCACCGCCACCGGCGGCGCCCAGCCCGGCATCTGCACCGGCTGCATCTGCCGCCCCCGACGATCTCACACGCATCCGCGCCATCGACGGCGCCCTGCAGAAGCGGCTCAATGCGCTCGGGGTTTCCCGGTTCGCAGACATCGCGGCATGGCGGATGGACGACGTGCGCTACATCAGCAAGGCGCTGGGTTTTCGCGGACGCATCGAGCAGGAGAACTGGATCGAGCAGGCGCAGATCCTGATGAGCGGCAGCGAGACGGCCTTCTCCCGCCGCAGTCACATGGGACTTGCCAAGCCGACCGCCGATCAGGGCGAGCAGCGGCCGATCACCGCCTCGACCTCCCCGCAGCCGGCTGATGTCGGCGGCGTGACCGAAGCCGTTACCGCCGCGGCCACTGTCGCCCAGCCTCCCCGGCGCACGAGCACGGGGCTCGGGCGGGATAATCTGCAGCGCATCAGCCGCATCGGCGAGGATATCGAGCGGCTGCTCAACGTCCAGGGCGTCAGCCGGTACAAGCAGATCGCCAGTTGGACGACCTCGGATGTTGCCCGGTTCGAGCGCCTTCTGGGAAGCGATGGGCGCATCTCGCGCGAGAACTGGATCGAGCAGGCGCAGATCCTGGCGCGCGGCGGCGAGACCGCCTATTCGCGGGAGTTCGATCGCACTCACGCCGCCGTGCCTTCCCGCCCGCGCCCGACGCAACTTGCCGAAGCGATCCGCGAGGCTCAGGCCGCAAATTCGCTCACGGCTGCCGACGCCGACGGCACTGATCGACCGCGCAAGGTGGACCTCACCAAGTTGCGCTCGGTCCGATCGGAAGCCTTGATCGATGGCAAGCCGGAGGGAGCGGTTGGCATCGGCCCGGGCGAACGCCTGGCCGCGCGGCCCGATGACCTGAAGCGAATCCGCGGCATCGGCGTGCTGTTCGAGAAGCGACTCAACGGCATGGGTTACTGGACCTACGAGCAGATCGCGAACTGGACTGCGGCCGACGTGGCGCGGGTCAGCAAGGCGCTGGAGGTCAAAGGACAAATCGAGCGCGAAAACTGGGTCGAGCAGGCCCGCATCCTCGCCTCGGGTCGGCAGACGGAGTTCGCAAGGCGGCGCGACCGTGGTGAGGTTCCGGTCAGAAGCACCGGGGACTGATTGCGTCCGCGCCGGCGAACGCGCACCGTCCGCGGCTGCCTGGAGATATCACGACAATCTGAGCGGATGGATGCGAAGCTCCGTTGCCGCATCGCTTTCTGGGGACTTGCGCACGCATGGCGTCTGTGGTGAACACATCTTTACGCAACGTTAACACTGCGCCGGGGGAGGCGACATTGGTGCGACGAGGGACGATCAAGGTCTTGAGGCGTACGGCGCTGCTGACGGCCGTCATAGGCTTGGCCGGGTGCGCAAGTGACGCTGGCCCCTATGGCGACCCGGGGGCGCGGCCCATGCCGGCCGGCTATAGCTGCCAATCCGTCCGCACGGAGCTGAACAGGCTCGATGCCAAGGGCATTCGACCGAAGGTCGAGGCGGCCAGCGCCGGCAGCAAGCTGTCGGCACAGGCCCAGGCCGATGTCGATCGCTACAACTATTTGCTCAACGTCTACCTCGGCGCTCGCTGTCACGTGTAACCCAGCTCGCCGTCAGGTCTTGGCATCGTCGCCATCCTCCCGCATGTATGAAGGCTCCGGGCTCGCGCGCGGGGCTTTCGTTTTGACCGCCAAGTCACAGGACAATCATGCCGGACAACACCTACGACGTGGTCATCATCGGTTCTGGACCGGGTGGCTACGTAGCCGCCATCCGCGCCGCGCAGCTCGGTTTCAAGACCGCAGTGGTCGAGCGCGAGCACCTGGGCGGCATCTGCCTCAACTGGGGTTGTATCCCGACGAAGGCGCTCCTCAGGTCGGCTGAGGTCTACCGGAACGCAGAGCACGCCAAGGCATACGGCCTCAGCATCGACGGCAAGCTGGGGTTCGATGCCGGCGCCATCGTCAAGCGCTCGCGCGGTGTTTCGGGCCAGCTCAACAGCGGCGTCGGCTTCCTGATGCGGAAGAACAAGATCGACGTGATCTGGGGTGAGGCGACGATCACCAGGCCGGGCGAGATCGCGGTCGCCGAGCCGAAGAAGAAGCCGATGCAGCCGGCCATTCCGCCGCCGAAGGGCGTGCTCGGTCCAGGCACGTATCAGGCAAAGCACATCATCATTGCCACTGGCGCACGCCCGCGCGTGCTGCCCGGCATCGAGCCCGACGGCAAGCTCATCTGGACCTACTTCGAAGCCATGGTGCCGCCGGCCATGCCGAAGTCGTTGCTCGTGATGGGCTCCGGGGCCATCGGTATCGAGTTCGCGTCGTTCTACCGGGCGTTTGGCGTCGAGGTGACCGTCGTCGAGCTGCTGCCGCAGATCCTGCCCGTCGAGGATGCCGAGATTGCCGCCTTCGCCCGCAAGCAGTTCGAGCGGCAAGGGATGCGCATTCTGACCGGCGCCTCGGTCACCAAGGTGGAGAAGGGCGCGGACAGCGTCACGGCCACCGTCGACCTCGGCGATGGCAAGACCGAGCAGATTACGGCCGAACGGCTGATCTCCGCCGTGGGCGTCGTCGGCAACGTCGAGAACCTGGGGCTCGAAAAGCTCGGCGTGAAGATCGAACGCGGCGCCATCATCACGGACGGCCTCGGCCGCACGAACGTGCCCGGCATCTACGCCATTGGCGACGTGGCCGGCGCACCGCTGCTTGCGCACAAGGCCGAGCATGAGGGCGTGATCTGCGTCGAGACCATCAAGGGCCTGCCGACGCACCCGATGGACAAGCTGAGAATTCCGGGCTGCACCTACTGCCACCCGCAGATCGCATCGGTGGGCCTCACCGAGGCCAAGGCCAAGGAGGCCGGTTACGAGGTAAAGGTCGGCCGTTTCCCCTTCCGAGCCAACGGCAAGGCCATCGGGCTTGGCGAGCCGGAGGGGATGACAAAGACGGTGTTCGACGCCAAGACGGGGCAGCTCCTTGGAGCGCACATGGTCGGTGCCGAGGTCACGGAGCTGATCCAGGGCTTCGTCATCGCCATGCAACTCGAAACGACGGAGGAAGACCTGATCCATACCGTCTTCCCGCACCCGACGCTCTCCGAGACGATGCACGAGAGCGTTCTCGACGCCTTCGGGCGCGTGATCCACACCTGAAGCGAGGCTTGCGAAGATCGTAAGCAGCAGCGCAAGCTTCCGCAGGCCGCAGCAAACTCACGCGGAATTGAAGCACGCCGCCAGCAGGCGGAAATGAAAGCAAATCCGGGCTTTCCGGACGCCTGCGAACGATGCCGGCCCCATTGCGGCCAGCTCCCATGCACCAAACGCGATTGCCAACGGTCGGCTCGTCAATAGAGTGATCGTCAGATCTGTTCCGGCGCGGACGGACAACGCGCGGGCATGCGCATCAAGCAGAACGATCACCGCCTCAGGAGGACGCTCGAGCCATGGCGAAACTCAACGTCAATGGAAAGCAGATCGACGTCGATGTCGACCCGGATACGCCGCTGCTCTGGGTGATCCGTGAGCAGATCGGGTTGACCGGCACGAAGTACGGCTGCGGCATCGCCCAGTGTGGTGCCTGTGCGGTGCACATCAATGGCGAGGTGCAGCGCTCCTGCGTTCTTCCCGTATCGGCGGTGCAGGAGACTGACGAGATCGTCACCATCGAGGGGCTGTCGGACGACAGCTCGCACCCGGTGCAGCGCGCGTGGCTGGAGCTCGAGGTGCCTCAGTGCGGCTACTGCCAGTCGGGGCAGATCATGACGGCGGCTGCGCTTCTGGCGAGCACGCCGAAGCCCTCGGACGAGGACATCGACGCGGCGATGACCAACATCTGCCGCTGCGGCACCTATCAGCGCATCCGGGCGGCCATTCATCTGGCGGCCGACTATGCCAACAAGAACGCGGGCTGAGGAGGTGAACCATGTCACATCGGCATAAAGTTTCTCGCCGCGGTTTCATCATCGGCTCGGCCGCTGCTGCCGGCGGGCTGGCCCTCGGGCTCCACATTCCATTCGCCACAGCACAGGCTGCCAGCGAAGGTGCGGCGGAGGGCGCCGAGGTCAACGTCTGGGTGCTGATCCAGCCCGATGACCAGGTCGTGATCCGCATTGCCCGCTCCGAGATGGGGCAGGGGACCTTGACCGGGCTCGCCCAGCTCGTGGCCGAGGAGCTGGAATGCGACTGGAGCAAGGTGACGACCGAGTATCCGACGCCCGGCCAGAACCTCGCCCGCAAGCGCGCCTGGGGTGACATGTCGACGGGTGGCAGCCGCGGTATCCGCCAGTCGCAGGAGTACGTGCGCAAGGGCGGCGCTGCCGCGCGCATGATGCTGATCCAGGCGGCTGCCAACGAATGGGGCGTGCCGGCCTCCGAGTGCGCCGCCGAGAACAGCGTCATCACGCACAAGCCCTCCGGCCGCACCACCACCTACGGGAAGGTCGCGGCTGCGGCGGCGAAGCTTGACGCACCCACGGACGTTCCGCTCAAGGACCCGAAGGACTGGAAGATCGCCGGCAAGCCGATGAAGCGGCTCGACACGGCGGAAAAGCTCAACGGCAAGCTCGTCTATGCCATCGACCTGAAGCTGCCGGATATGCTGAATGCGGCGATCATGGATTGCCCGCATTTCGGCGGCTCGCTGAAGAGCTATGACGAGGCGGCGGTCAAGGACATGCCGGGCGTGCGCCATGTCCTCAAGATCGGCGAGACGGGCGTTGCCGTGGTTGCCGACACGTGGTGGCAAGCGAAGACGGCGCTCGATGCGCTGCCCATCGAATGGGACGAGGGGCCAAACGCCAACGTCTCCAGCGAGACGATCGCGGAGCTGCTGAAGGAGGGTCTCGACAGCAGCGAGGGCGTGTTCGTCGCCAACGAGGCGGGCGACGTGAAGGCGGCGATCGCCGGGGCGGCCAAGACGGTCGAGGCGGTTTACGGAACGCCGTTTCTCAACCACGCCTGCATGGAGCCGATGAACTGTACGGCGAAATGGACGCCGGACCGCTGCGAGGTGTGGGTCGCCTCCCAGAACGGCGAGGCATCGCTTGCAGCCTGCGCCGAGGCAGCCGGGCTTCCGCCGGAGAAGTGTGAGGTCTACAAGCACCACCTCGGCGGCGGTTTCGGGCGGCGCGGATTCCAGGACTACGTGACCAAGGCCGTGCTCGCCGCCAAGCAGATTCCTGGCGTGCCGATCAAGATGATCTGGTCACGCGAGGAGGACATGCGGCAGGGCAGGTTCCATCCGATCAACCAGGCCAAGCTGGTCGGGGCTCTCGATGAGAACGGCGACCTCACGGGCTTGCACTTCCGCATCTCCGGCCAGTCGATCCTGGCGGCGGTGCGGCCGGCGGCGCTCAGCGGTGGCATGGACCCGCTGCACTTCCAGGGGCTGCATGCGAACGCCGACAATCCATTCGGTCAGTTCGGCTACACGATCCCTAACTTGCTGATCGACCACGCGATGCGGAACACGCACGTGCCACCCGGCTTCTGGCGCGGCGTGAACCACAATCAGAACGCCATCTACCTCGAGTCCTTCATGGACGAGCTCGCGCACGCGGCGGGCAAGGATCCGCTCGAGTTCCGCCGCAAGCTGATGGCCAATCATCCGAAGCATCTGGCCGTGCTCAACGCCGCCGCCGAAAAGGCGGGCTGGGGCACGCCGCCGCCCGAAGGTGTCCATCGCGGCATCTGCCAGCACATGGGCTTCGGCAGCTACTGCGCGAGCGTGGCGGAGGTCTCGCTGAAGCCCAATGGCAGGATCAGGGTGAACCGGCTGGTGATCGCGGTCGACTGCGGTATTGCGGTCAACCCGGATCAGATTGCGGCGCAGGTCGAGGGCTCGGTCGTGTATGGCCTCGGGGCGGCCTTCTACCAGGAGAACACGGTCAAGAACGGCCGCATGGTCGAGGAGAACTTCGACTCGTTCGAAAGCCTGATGCTGGAGGACATGCCGAAAGTCGAAACCGTGCTGGTGCCGTCGGGCGGCTTCTGGGGCGGCATCGGCGAGCCGACCATTTCGGTGGCAGCACCGGCCGTGCTCAACGCGATCTTCGCGGCGACCGGCAAGCGCATCCGCACGCTGCCGCTGAAGCATCACGGCCTCGTCTGAGGAGGTGGGGGCTGAAGCTCATGAGCCGTGCGCTGGCCACCCTCGTGCTGGCGCTCGGTCTGGCTGACGGCCCGGCGGCGGCGGCGGATAGCGTCCCCCTGCTGCCGGAGAGCAGGATCGCCGGGGATGCCATCCCCGCGCCGCTGACCGGTACACCGGGCGATCCGGAACGCGGGCGGCAGATCGTGCTCGACAGGGAGGTGGGCAACTGCCTCATCTGTCATAAGCTGCCCGAGCCCGCCGAGCGGTTCCAGGGCGAGCTCGGACCTGATCTGGCGGGCGTCGGCTCCCGGCTGTCAACGGGCCAGCTCCGGCTGCGCATCGTGGATCAGAGCCGGCTCAACCCTAGGACGCTGATGCCGCCCTATTTTCGCATCGACCGCCTCGCGATGGTGGCGGAACACTACCGCGGGAAGCCGGTGCTGACGGCACAGCAGGTCGAGGATGTCGTCGCCTATCTGCAGACACTACGCCAGTGAGAGGTGTCCATGAGCAGACGAACGACCGGAGGCGTCACCCGGCGCCAGGTGACCGGCGGCCTGGCCGGCATCGTTCTGGTGCCACTGGCGGCCGGATCACGCGCCGCGGCGGGCGACCAGCTATCTGAGGCGCTCGAAAAGGTCACCGGCGGTGCCTCCGTCACCGAAGGCCGGGTGAGGCTGGAGATCCCGTCGCTGGCCGAGAACGG
>JAWLCO010000117.1:0-12498 GCA_041687075.1 Hyphomicrobiaceae bacterium
ACTACTCCCTCCAATACTCCCCGATCCATTCCGCCGGCGTGAAACGGCGGCGGCCGAACCGGAATTGGTGCGACGTGCGCGAACGTTTGGCTGGATCGTGCTCGCCGAGCATCGCCGATGCGGGCGTGATGGAGCCATAGAAGACGAGGATGCGGCCCTCTGCCGGGCGCTCGGGCTTCGAGAAAAACCGGAGCAGGCGGGTCCGTGGCAGACATGCGCGGCAAAAGGCCGGGCACCAGTCGTCGGGCCAGAACGTCACCTCGTCTACGGCACGGGTCAGGAAGTTCTGCTCCTTGCAGGCGTAAACTGTGGCGATCACATCCGGTGACGTTGCATAAAACCGATCGAGCACGCCGCTTTCCAACCCGGCGAAGAAACGCACAACTGAGCTGTTGCCGTATCCGAGATGGCGGTCCTTCCATTCGCGGACCATGCAAAAACGGGCGGGAAAGGTGAAAAAGGGATCGAGATCACCGATGATCACGACGTCGAGGTCGAGATAGAGGGTCATGCCCTCGAGACCAGCAATCTCCTTTCGCATCAGACCCAGCTTCGGCCAGTGTTTGCCGAGCCGAGGGTCGAATTGCACCGCCGGCAGCGAGTGGCATTCGATATCCGGACGAATGCCGGCAGGATCGTCGGTGAAACAGACGAACCGGATACTCCAGCTCGTGTTGCGGCGGACCATGGCGGCCAGGCGGTTCACCCAGTCTGGGCCATACCGCGTGCCCCACTTCATGCAGACCACGTTGGCGCGCCGGGTGCGCTGGGCGCGTTCGAACTGGGATTTCCAGTCAGCCTCCGCTACGCCACCTGCGGAAACGTCCGGTCCTGGTGAACTGCACACGCTCAGCGATGCCGCTTTCGCTTCGACCCCAGTCCGCTGCCGCTCGTCGACTGAGGTTCCCAAGCCCATCTGTTTCGCAACCATCGCGTGTCACCCAGGAGTACATAACGAGCACTTACAGGGGCAACATCGCGAACGAGCCTTGCGGCAAGCTGACGTGGAAAGCGCCTTTCGACAGAACCGCGAGGCATCATCGGCTGGGCTGCAGCAGCCCTGAAACGTCACAACTGTCGGGTTTCGGCGTGGGACCTGCCATTTAATGGCAGCCGGAGGGAGTTTTCTGGCTGGGAGATAAATCGCTGCCCCCGCGAAGCCGGGCGGGTGAAACTGCAGCACTTTGAGGTTGCAAGCGGACGCGGCTGTGGCCGCGCTCAAGCCGCCGCGCTCAGCTCGCCAAGCCCTTAGGGCCTACGAACTCGAGGCCTCGAGTTCAAGCTGCGAGGCAGCACTTCTTGTATTTCTTGCCCGATCCGCAGGGGCATGGGTCGTTGCGGCCGATCTTGGGGCCGGAGCGCACGAAAGGCGCAATGTGCTGATGGTGGTGATGATGATGGTGGTCGTGATGGTCGTGGCCGCAGCCGCACGCATCTCCATGCGTATGCTCATGCGCCGGCTGGTTCAGCTCGTCTGCGCTAGTCTTCGTGTCGGCGCTCATTTGCTCGGCCCCTCAAAGCTCGTGGATGACATCAATATAGTGCAGCACCGTCGCTCCGCAGACGCCTGTTAGTCGCACCCCGGAGTCCGTTGCAGTCTCGCCGGGATTATCGTAACGGCTCGACATGAAAGACACAGTTCTCATTCTCGATTTCGGCTCCCAGGTGACGCAGCTCATCGCCCGGCGCGTGCGCGAGGCGGGCGTCTACTGCGAGATCGTGCCCTTCGACAAGGCGGAGGAAGGGCTGGAGCGCCTGAAGCCGAAGGCCATCATTCTTTCCGGCGGCCCCTCCAGCGTCTATGAAACCGGCACCCCTGCTGCGCCTGAAGCGGTGTTCCAGGCAGGCGTTCCGGTGCTGGGCATCTGCTATGGCGAGCAGACCATGGTGGCGCAGCTCGGCGGCGATGTGACGCCCGCGACCCATCGCGAGTTCGGCCGGGCCGAGGTCGAGGTGGTCGCCGAAAGCCGGCTGTTCGAGGGTGTCTGGCAGAAGGGAACGCGCGACCAGGTCTGGATGAGCCATGGCGACCGCGTCGAGCGCATACCGCCCGGGTTCAAGGTGATCGCCCTCTCCTCCCACGCGCCCTTTGCCGCGATCGCCGATGAGAAGCGCCGTTTCTATGGCCTGCAGTTCCACCCGGAGGTCGTGCACACGCCGCGGGGCGCGGAGCTCCTCGCCAATTTCGTCCGCAAGATCGCCGGCTGCAGCGGCGACTGGTCCATGCACGCTTTCCGCGAGTCGGCCATCGAGCGCATCCGCGAGCAGGTCGGCAAGGGACGCGTCATCTGCGGGCTTTCGGGCGGCGTCGATTCGGCGGTGGCCGCGGTGCTCATCCACGAGGCGGTCGGCGACCAGCTCACCTGCATTTTCGTCGATCACGGCCTGCTCCGGCAGGGAGAAGCCGACGAGGTCGTGGCCCTGTTCCGGGGGAATTACAACATCCCGCTCGTGCATGTCGAAGCCGAGGAGTCCTTCCTCAACGCGCTACAGGGCGTGACCGACCCGGAAGGCAAACGCAAGACGATCGGGCGCCTGTTCATCGACGTCTTCGAAGAGGAAGCAAGGAAGCTGGGCGGGGCCGAGTTCCTGGCCCAGGGCACGCTCTATCCGGACGTCATCGAGAGCGTCTCCTTCACCGGCGGGCCTTCCGTGACGATCAAGTCGCACCACAATGTCGGCGGCTTGCCGGAGCGGATGAACTTGAAGCTCGTCGAGCCGCTGCGCGAGCTGTTCAAGGACGAGGTGCGGGCCCTGGGACGCGAGCTGGGGCTGCCCGAAAGCTTCATCAGCCGCCACCCGTTCCCCGGGCCGGGGCTCGCGATCCGCGTCCCCGGCGAGATCACCAGCGAAAAGCTCGATATCCTGCGCCGCGCCGATGCGATCTATCTGGAGGAGATCCGCAAGGCCGGGCTTTACGACACGATCTGGCAAGCCTTCGCCGTCCTGTTGCCCGTGCGCACCGTCGGCGTGATGGGTGATGCGCGCACGTACGACCACGTGTGCGCACTTCGGGCCGTGACCTCGACGGACGGCATGACCGCCGATTACTATCCCTTCCCGCACGATTTCCTGGGCCGCACGGCGACGCGGATCATCAATGAGGTGCGCGGCATCAATCGCGTCGTCTACGACATCACCTCCAAGCCGCCCGGCACGATCGAGTGGGAGTGATTGGGGCTGGGCGCATCCTGCCTGGCTCGATCAAGCCTGCCGCTGGCAGCGCAATCAGTTCACCCCGAATGTCGTTCCTTGGCTATTGTTGCTGCCGGGCCGGGGTGACTCGTGGCGAGATCATGTGGTCGGAACTGAAACAACGACTTGCCGAAGTGCTGCAAACCGTAGCGCCGCTCATCGGTGTGGTCTGCCTGCTGCAGTTGGTAATCGTGCAAGCACCTGCAGCACTCTTTCTCCAGTTTCTGGCCGGGTCGGTGCTGATCATAGCGGGGATGTTCCTGCTGTTCATCGGAGTCGACTACGGCATTCTGCCCATGGGCAGATTCGTCGGGGGGGAACTGCCCCGGAAGGGCTCGGTTACGCTCATTGTCCTTGTCGGCTTCGCCATGGGTTTTGCCACCACGGTTGCCGAGCCCGATGTGCTGGTGCTTGCCTCGCAGGTTGATGAGATATCGCGCGGAAGCATCGATCGCGTGACAGTCCTGAGCGTCATGGCGCTCGGCGTCGGAACGTTCGTAGCCCTGGCCATGGCACGGATCATCTACGACATCTCCATCCGCGTCCTGCTCACGGCATCGCTGGTTGCCGTGATTGCCCTTTCATTCGTTACGCCGGAGAAGTTCGTGCCGATGGCTTACGACTCCGGGAGTGTCACGACGGGAGTTCTAACCACGCCGGTGGTCATCGCCATAGCCGTCGGCCTGACCTCGGTGCTTGCCGGCCGGTCCCCAGTGTCCGACGGATTTGGTCTCCTGGGCTTCGCTTCGATAGGTGCGATCATCGCGGTCATGCTCATGGGAATTGCGATGCAATGAACGACATCTCCTTTGTCCAGGAAGTGGCAGATACGGCGCGGAGCGTGATCATGGCCGTGTTGCCGCTCGCCGTGCTGTTCGCAGCCTTTCAGGTATTCCTTCTCGATCTGCCTCGGAAGCAGATCCAAAGCATCCTGATCGGGACGCTGCTTGCGGCCACCGGATTGTTTCTCTTCCTGCTCGGTGTGGGAATTGGCCTCTTGCCATTCGGGCGCGCCATCGGCGCGGCACTTGGCTCGGCGGGAGAAGAGTGGGTTCTCCTTTCGGTCGGCTTGTTCCTGGGATTTGTGACCACGTGGGGGGAGCCGGCGGTTCGCATCCTCGCCGGCGAGGTCGAAGATGCCTCCAACGGGTCAATCCGGCAATCCCTTGTCGTCATTGCCATCTGCATAGGCGTTTCAATCTCCGTAGCCTTGGGATTGCTTAGAATCGCCTACGAGATTTCCATCCTGTATCTGCTGGTGCCGGGCTATGCGCTGGCGGTAGCGCTCACCTGGTTGAGCAGCAAAGAGTTCGTGGCAATAGCCATCGATTCCGGCGGAGTGGCCACGGGCCCGTTGGCCAACACCTTTTTGCTGGCCCTCGCATTAGGGGCATCAGCGTCCATCGGAACTCAAGATCCAATGGTGCAGGGACTGGGTCTTGTCGCGCTTATTGCGCTGGCGCCCATTATATCCGTGATGTTGCTTGGCCTTCTCATCCGGCGAAAAGCGTCCGCAAAGGAGTGAACATGCGCAATCCCACTCTGATCGTGACCATTGTGCGCAAAGGATGGGGGCAGCCCGTTCTTGAAGCCTCGGTGAAAGCCGGCGCGACTGGCGGCACGGTCCTTTTCGGTCGCGGCATCGGTGTCAACGAGAAGGATACGATTTTCGGCATTCCCATCGAGCCGGAGAAGGAGATCATTCTCACGCTCGTGCAGGAGGATGAGGCTGAGGGCATCCTCGAGGAAATCGTCCAGGCCGCTGAGCTGAACGAGCCGGGACGGGGGCTCGCGTTCATCCTTCCGGTGAGCAAAGTCGTGGGAATGCCGCACATCGAGACGCAGGGTGCGGATTAGGCGCATCTGGTGAGCCCGAAGCGGGTCCGCGATGTGCGGTCGAGCCTAGTCGCAAAGATGGCCCCTCAGCCTAGGCTGAGGGGCTCGCCAGTTTCGGCCCGGCCGGGGGTGGTGGGACTCCGGGCCGAAAGATGCCTCAGTAGAAGCCCTTGCAGGCGAAGTACTTCGTCTTCCAGAAGAACTTCCCGGTACGCTTCCATTTCAGGAAATAGAAGCCGCAGTCATTGAAGTGTACGAAGTGCGGCTTGTGCCACTTGTGCCATTTGTATCCGAAGTGCTTGTGATGCTTGTGGCCGTGGAAATGAAATCCCTTGCCCTTTGCTTCGGCAACGGGGGCCTGCAGGGCTGAGAGCGCCATCAGTCCCGCAGCCAGCCCCATGATCATCTTCTTGCTCATGTCAAAGCTCCTGGTTTTTCCGTTCAATCTCTCTGCCGGGCAGCTCATGAGATCCCGGTCGGTTTTCGCGGCGGCGGCTTTGCCGTCCGTCGATGATGAGAGAATGACGGATCCCGCAGGAGCGCGCTGTCACCCGAGAAACAGGCTCGGCGGATCAGAAGAAAATCTCGGGAAGGGCCCTATAGAAACCTTGGCGGGGAAACGAGCCTCTGATCGGCTCGATTGCCCGCCTTGTTCAAGCATGGACGGCATGCACAGGTGCTCGGGTCAAATTCCACGCAGTCCCGGCATGCCGATCACGAGCTGATCGTTGATCCTGTGGATTCCGTCCATCTCCTCGATCAGCACGCGCAATGCCCGGCGCTGTTCTGCGGATGCAATGGCGCCGTTCAGCTCCACCACGCCGTTCCTGACGGCCAGATTGATGAAGGTGCCATCGAGCCAATCCTGCGCGCGCATTTTCTCCAGCAGGACCTTCTCCAGCACTTCATCATCGACCGGTGGCCGCTCGGCTTCGGCTGCCTGGCTCAGCGCGCGCACGAGGTCGGCTCGGGAAATGATGCCAACAAGTTTGCCGTCTCGCAGCACCGGCAGGCGTTTGATCTTCTGCCTCTCCAAGGTGCTGGCAATCTCGCTCAGGTCCGCATCCTCGCTGACCGAAATGACCGGGCGAGTCATGACGTCCTCCGCCCGGAGGCCATGCGTCTTCGTGTACTGCCGTGCCAGCGCGTCCGGATCGCTGAAGAAGTTCAGCCACCATTTGCGGGTGGGCTCGGTGCCGATCTCGGAGCGGCGGAGCAGATCGCTTTCGCTGACGATACCGACGACCTTGCCGTCGGCTGAGACGACCGGAATTCCGCTGATCCGCTTTTCCGTCATCAAAGCTGCAATCTCGCGGACGGGTTGCGCAGGAGTCGCTGTGATGACGTTCCTGCTCATGATCGCGTGAGCCTTCATCGCTTCACCTCCCTGATTTGTCGTCCCTGCGCAGTATGCTCAGCAGTCTGCGCAAGCGGCCTTGATTCCTATCAACCCGCCGGCCGCGACACAGTTCCCGTACCAGCCACACGCAACAGGCGAATGCCTGCCCGCCGCAATTCTGGCGCAAATGTGCATGCAACATAACGCGGACAGTATCCTGGCTACGGGGGATCCGGTGATGAATCCAAGGCGGCTGCTCGGATTGGCAGCGGCAATTGCAGCCCTTTTCGGCCTTGTCTCAGCCGGTCAAGCGGCGCCGGCCTCGAGCGGCGGACTCAAGGTGCAGCGCGATGGAGCGATGAGCATTGCGGGGCGCAGCCTGCGCTGCGGCAAGGTGCGCAACGTGCTCGACCGGGGCCTGCCCAGCGAAGGCGCAGCGGCCCCCGGCGTGCTGATCATCAATCCGCGGCTGCTCAACCGGATGCCGGAGACTGTGCGGATTTTCGTCTATTACCACGAGTGCGGCCACCACAGCATCGGATCCAGCGAGCTTGGCGCGGACTGCTGGGCGGTCAAACGGGGCGTCAACGAAGGCTGGCTCGATCGGGCCGGCCTGAGGCAGGTCTGCCGTTCGTTCGGCAATATGCCTCGCACGCCGACGCATCCGTCCTCCCGCAGCCGCTGCCGCAATCTCGACCGGTGTTATGCGCGCGCGCTGGCTGCCAAGGCCCCACCGCCGGTGAGAAAGCCGCTCGAACAGGCCAAGGCCACGGAGCCGACCCTCATTTCGGGCCCGAAGCTGATCGGGACCGGAAGCACAGTTGACGATCAGGACAAGACTGCCTCACGCCGGCGCTCATCCAACCGCGCCGTCCGCTGACGCGGCATTCGCTCGGACGGAGTAGTTGAGCCCCACCCGCCTCGCGCGGCTCAATTGCGTCAGCAAAACTCAATGCCTCCCGCTGGGGAAGCGGCGGGGCTGCGATCCCAACTACAGCGCCTCGAAAACGGCCTTGCTGTCGGTTGGGGCCTGCTCCCGCCGGTCCGCCATTCCATAGTCACGGATCACGCCTGCAACGCGCAGCCGGTATCCGGCGAACACGCCCGCGCGGCCCTTGGCCTGTGTCCGGCGGTGGCCGGCATGATTGCGCCAGCGGGCCACCGCCTCTTCGTCGCGCCAAATGGACAGCGACAGGATCTTGTCGGGATTGGTGAGGCTCTGAAACCGCTCGACAGAGATGAAGCCGTCGACCATTTCGAGCTCGGGCCTGAGCTCCGCAGCAAGGTCGAGATATTCCTGCCAGCGCCCCTCGGCGGGAGTGACTTCGAAGATTACGGCGATCATTGCTGAACCTCTCGGGGGTGGTCTGTGAGCTGTCCTGATGCCCCTTCGAACTCACATCGCAAATGACTTTGCTCCGGCGGACTGATGCAATATCATCCGGCCTAAGCAAGGTGAAAAGCAAGCCCAATGGGCGAGGGAGGCACTATGGCGGATGCAGTTTCGGCGATCATCGGAATGGTATTGATGATCGCATTCGTCGTGGCGATTGTGGCCAAAGTCGCCGAAGTGCCGCTGTGGATCGTCTCGATCTTCGCGTTTGTGCTGATGGCATTTGCGTTCTGGCAGGATGCGTTCGCGCCACTGCTCCGCCGCTCGCAAAGAAGGAGCTGATGGCGCTGCCGCGTGCAGCGCACTCTCAGCCTTCGTCTTTTGAAAGCATTCCGATGAGCACGCGCGCCGAACGCAGCAGGCGCGCGTCGTCGTTGGTTGGCCCGATAAGCTGCAGCCCAAGCGGCATGCCGTCGGGCGCCTGAAGCACCGGAAGGGACAGGGCCGGCACACCGAGCAGCGTCCACAGCGTGCAGAATGCCGGATCGCCCGTTGACTCCAACGACTTCGGCGCGCTGCCGATGCTGGCCGGCGTGATGATGGCGTCGTAGTAGTCGAAGATGTGGGCAAGGCTGGCCTCGAGCCGCGGCCGCAGATCGTGGGCAGCCAAGTAATCGACGGCGATAACGTTGCGGCCCTCGGCGATAATGTCCCGAATCCGTTGGCTGGACGCCTCCTCACTTCCGCGGTCGACTGCACCGCCGAGGCCACGGGCCATGTCGGTCGACATGATGGTTTGATGCGCTTGCCACGCTTTGGAGAAGGCCTCCGGCAACTCGGCGATCCCGCCATTCTCCCCCAGGCTGCCGATGAGCTCCTCGAAGATCTCGCGCGTGGACGCGTCCGCCTTATCCCAGACGGGTGTTCTCACCAGAGCGAATTTTGGCGGGAGTGGCGGCGGCTCGGCGGCAACGGCACGGAAGTCCGGCGTGGGCACCGGTCGCGTATCCGGATCCCTTGGATCGTTACCGGCGAGCACGTCGAGCAGAAGGGCAACATCTTCGAGCGTGCGCGCGAAAACCCCGACGTGGTCGAGCGTGCGGGACAGCTCCAGCATGCCACCGCGCGGAATCGTTCCATGCGTCGGCTTGGCAGCGAACACACCGCAGAAGGACGCCGGCCGGATGACGGAGCCGTTCGTCTGCGAGCCGAGCGCCAGCGGCACCATTCCGGCGGCGACTGCCGCCGCAGAGCCCGACGACGAGCCGCCGGGCGTGCGCTCGAGATCATGCGGGTTGCGCGTCGGACCTGGATGATAGAAGGCGAACTCTGTCGTCACCGTCTTACCGATGATGACGGCCCCTGCCGCGCGCAGCTTCGCGACGACGGTAGCGTCCTCGCGGGGACGGCGCCCCTTGAAGAGCGGCGAACCGTACTCCGTGGGGTAGTCACCGGTATCTATGATGTCCTTGATCGCAACCGGAATACCATGGAGCGGCCCGATCGGCCGCCCGTTGCGCCGCCACGCGTCGCGGTCACGCGCCTGCTGCAAGGCGTGAGCCCGGTCGATATGGACGAATGCACGAACGTCGCCGTCCAACGCCTCGATCCGGTCGAGGCATGCGGTAACGTATTCCTCTGCAGAAAGCGCACCGCGAGTGATCTCGCGGTGCGCTTCGGTTGCTGTGAGTGAGGTCAATGACCCGATCATGCCTCAGTTCCCATAGAGCACCTCAGGCAGCCAAAGCGCAATCTCCGGGAAAATATAGACCATGGCTATCGTAATAAAGACCAGGAACACGAACGGAAGCGATCCGGCGAAGATTTCGGTCAGCTTCACGTGCGGAGGCGCGATCCCCTTCAGATAGTACGCAGCCATGGCCATCGGCGGTGTATTGAACGAGGTCTGAATGTTCAACGCCACAAGGATGCCGAACAGGATCGGATCGATATTGAACGTCTTCAGCAACGGCAGGAAGATCGGCACGAAGATGATGATGATCTCCGTCCATTCCAGCGGCCAGCCAAGCAGGAAGATGATGAGCTGGGCGAGAATGAGGAACATCGTCGGCGACATGTCGAGTGAAAGCACCCAGGCCTCGATCACCTCGTGGCCGCCGAGGTAGGAGAACACCGAGGAAAAAGTCCACGACCCGATAAACAGGTAGCAGACCATCGCCGACGTCCGAGCCGTCAAATAGGTCGCTTCCTTCAACCGCTCGAACGTGAGTGCCCGATAACACGCCGCAAGCACCAGTGCACCCGCGCAGCCAACTGCTGCAGCCTCGGTCGGTGTGGCAAGCCCGAACAGAATCGCGCCGAGCACTGCCATGATCAGGATGAAGAGCGGGAAGAATGACGTCAGCAGCGCCGAAATGATCTTGATGAAAGGTATGTGCGTTGCCAGATCGGGCGGCTTCGGCGCCAGCTTCGGATTTATGATTGCCCGCGCCATGACATACGTAATATAGAGCCCGGCGAGCAGGAAGCCCGGCAGAAACGCAGCCGCATAGAGCTTCACCACCGAGGTGGCTGTTGTGGCTCCGTAGAGAATGAGCAGAACGCTCGGCGGGATCATGATGCCGAGACACCCGCCGGCACAGACCACGCCAGCCGCCAGCCGGGTATCATAGCCCGCCCGCAGCATGGCCGGGAAGGCCAGGAGTCCCATCAGCGTGACGACGGCACCAACAATGCCCGTCGCAGTCGCGAACAATGCGCACGTGATGAGCGTCGCAATTGCGAGTGATCCCGGCAGGTTTCTGGCCGCCATCTGGATCGAGTGAAACAGGCGGTCGAGAATGTTGGAGCGCTCGATCACATATCCCATGAACAGGAACAACGGGACGGCCGTCAGGACGTCGTTTTGCATGACGTCGGCGGTGTTGGTGACCAGCAGGTCGAATATGCGGGTCCCCATCGCGAAGTAGCCGAAGAAGATGCCCATCGCGATGAGCGTGAAGGCGATCGGAAACCCCAGCAGAATGACGAAGATGAACAGTGCCAGCATGAGCATGCCGACTTCGGGATTGGTCATCGGGCAGCTCCACCGGCGACTTGTTGCTCTGCAAGGCGCGCGCGCGCTTCTTCATCGGCCAGAATTGCTGATTCCAGCTCCTCCACGTCCTGCAGCCGTTGCGGCCAGGTTCCGTCGCGCAATGCGATGATGCAGCGAATCGCTTCGGCGAGGCCCTGCAGAAGCATAAAAATAGCGGCGACGGGAATGAGCGCTTTCAGTGGCCAAATCGGCTGCCCGGCAGGGCTATAGATCGAGACCTCGCGAATCATGAAGGAGGTCATCGCGTACGGGTAACCGTAGATGAGTAGCGCCACAAATCCCGGGAAAAAGAAAAGGACATACAGGGCAAGGTCTATCGCAGCCTGCATCCTGATGGGGAGTAGCCGATAGACCACGTCGCCGCGCACGTGACCGTTCCGAGAGAGCGTGTACGCTCCCGCCATCAGGAACAACGCCCCGTACATTGTGTAGGCCATGTCGAACGCCCAGTTCGTGGGCGCCCGAAGGAGATAGCGCATGAAAACTTCGTAGCAGGTGCCGAAAGTCAGGATGATCATGCACCAGCCAAAAGCCTTACCGACGCCCGCGCTTAGGCGGTCGATGGAGAGAAGAAAGCCGACCACGGCGTACCCTCGCCTAATTCACATTGTTTTTGGGCACGAATCGTCGGCCGGGCCTCGCATTAGACCCGGCCGACAACTCACTAGGGTGCCATCACGTGTCGAGCGGACCGAAGTGATGCTCGTAAGCGGTCCTGTGGTCGGCGTCGTTATTGAAGTGATAGAAGCCGACCCGCTTGGCCCAGGCCTTCTGGCTGTCGAGAACCTTCTTGATGAACGGCCCTTGCTGGGGATCCTTCACCAGCTCGGCCTCGATCTGATCCCAGGCCTTCAGCTGCGCCTCAAAGATGGACTTCGGTGTGCGCTTGACCGTCACCTTGTCCTCGTTGATCAGCTTCTGCAGATCCTCCGAGTAGGCATCCCAAGCCTTCCACTCGTTGTCAGCGGTCGCTGCCCGCACGCCGTGCCTGAGGATCGCCTGCTGCTCCTTGGCCAGGCTTTCGAACTTCGTCTTGTTGAAGAGGATTTCGAACGACTCTGCGGCCTGGTGGTAGGAGCCCATGTAGTAGAGCTTGGCCACGTCCTGCGCTCCGAACCGGCGGTCGGAGGTCGGGTTGTTGAACTCGAACGCCTCGATGACGCCGCGGTCCATGGCAGGCAGGATCTCCGGCCCGGGAAGCTGAGCGACGCTGACTCCCATGGCCTGGAACATATTGCTGGACAGGCCGACGGTACGATACTTCAGGCCCTTGAGATCATCCGGCCCGCTGACCTCGTTCTTGAACCAGCCCAGTGGCTGCGTCGGCATCGCGAAGCCGAGGAAGCCGACCACGTTCAGCTTTAGCACGTCCTGGATGAGCTCGTTGTAGAGCTCCAGGCCGCCACCATAGTAGGCCCAGCCCAGCATCTGGTTGCCATTAAAGCCATAGGCAGGGCCGGTGCCGAACAGCGATGCAGCCCGATGCTTGCCGTACCAGTAGGCGGGCACGCTGTGCGCGCCGTCGAGAACGCCGCTGTGGCAACCGTCCATGACCGAGAACGGCTTGACGACGGCGCCGGCGTTCAAATAGTCGACCTTGAGCCGGCCTTCGCCCAGCTCATTGACGATCTTCACGAAATCCTGGGCCATCTCATTCAGCATGTCCTGAGCGCCCCAGGAGCCCTGCATCTTGAGCGTGACGGTTTCGGCGCGCGAAACCTGTGGCATCGCGATCGT
>JAWLCO010000118.1:0-12479 GCA_041687075.1 Hyphomicrobiaceae bacterium
GGACACCGAAGCCGCCCGCAAAGGCGGCCGCCGGGTTCCTCGCATCCACCCGGCCGGGCCGCACGCGCGGCCGGAGCTGACGGACGATGAGGCGACGCCTGGGACGGGCGCCTTGCCGGACGTCAGCAATGACAAGGATATCGACCCAGGCAGCGAATGAGGCTGTCAGACATCAAGGCCGATCCGATCTCAAAGATGCACGTATGCGATGCACGTTTGACCCGCGGATAAGCGCGAATGGACAAGAACTTTCCTTTCTGGATGTGGTCGGAAGCCTGCGAGATGCTTGCACGCGCCGAACGGCTGCAGCAGCAGCTTTTCAATCTGCAGCCGACGGCAGCGCGACAGGCCTCCTGGCGGCCTCCGGTCGACATCCTTGAGACGGAAGACGAGGTCCTGGTCTTCATCGCCCTGCCGGGGGTCGATCCGGACAAGGTGCAAGCCGTTATCGAGAACAGCGACCTGGTGATCGCCGGCGCCCGCGTGCTTCCGGCAGCCTTCCGCACGGCTCTCATCCACCGCCTCGAGCTGCCCCAGGGGCGCTTCGAACGGCGCGTGCGCCTGCCGGAGGGCCGGTATCAGGCGATCCGCTGGTCGGCCAGCCAGGGCTGTCTGCTCATCCGCCTCGAAAAAACTGGAGAATACTGATGGCCGAACAGGAGGCCCCGCAGCGCCCAGCCGGCAAGCCGGAAATCCCGAGCCCGCCCGCCGATTCTCTCATCATCCTGCCGGTCCGGGATATGGTGTTGTTCCCGAAGGTGGTGTTCCCGATCACCATCGGGCGGGAGAAGTCCGTTCTTGCCGCCCAGCAGGCGGTGCGCGAGCAGCGGCAGATCGGAGTGCTGACGCAGCGCGACCCGGAGATGTCCGATCCTGCCCCCGTAGACCTGTACCGAATGGGCACCGTCGCGAACGTCGTGCGCTTTGTCACCGGCACTGATGGTACGCACCACATCGTCTGCCAGGGCGAGGAGCGCTTCCATGTCACTGAATTTCTGAGCGGATGGCCGTTCTTCGTCGCCCGCGTGCTGCGCATTCCTGACGCGGAGACACGCACGCCCGAGATCGAGGCGCGCTTCCTGCACCTGCAGCGGCAGGCGATCGAGGCGCTGGAGCTGCTGCCGCAGGCGCCGAAAGAGATGATCTCCACGATCCAGTCCGTCACCTCGCCGGGCGCGCTCGCCGATCTGGCGGTTGCCTACATGGACATCTCGTCATCGGAGAAACAGGAGGTCCTGGAGACCGTCAATCTGGCCGTGCGTATGGAGAAGGTCTCCAAGTTGCTGGCGCATCGTATCGAGGTTCTGCGCCTGTCGCAGGAGATCAGCCGCCAGACCAAGGCCGCGCTCGACCAGCGCCAGCGCGAGGTGCTTCTGCGCGAGCAGATGGCCGCCATCCAGCGCCAGCTCGGCGAGGGCGAGGACACGAAGGCCCAGGAAATGGCCGACCTCGAACAGGCCATCACCAAGGCGGAGATGCCCAAGGAGGTCGAGGAGCACGCCAGAAAAGAGCTGAGGCGGCTCTCCCGCATGCCCGAGGCGGCTGCCGAGTACGGCATGGTGCGCACCTACCTCGACTGGCTGGTGGAGTTGCCCTGGAAGCTGCCCGACATTCCGCCGATCGACATCGAGCAGGCACGCAAGATCCTCGACGAAGACCACTATGGGCTCGAGAAGGTGAAGCGGCGCATCATCGAGTATCTCGCCGTGCGCAAGCTGGCCCCACAGGGGAAAGCCCCGATCCTGTGCTTCGTCGGCCCGCCGGGCGTGGGCAAGACGTCACTCGGCCAGTCGATCGCACGCGCCATGGGCCGCAAGTTCCAGCGCGTGAGCCTCGGCGGCGTCCACGACGAGGCCGAGATCCGCGGGCACCGTCGCACCTACGTCGGCGCGCTCCCCGGCAACATCATTCAGGCGATCCGAAAGGCCGGATCACGCAATTGCGTGCTCATGCTCGACGAGATCGACAAGCTCGGTGCCGGCATCCACGGCGACCCTGCCGCCGCCTTGCTCGAAGTGCTCGATCCGGAGCAGAACAGCACGTTCCGCGACAATTACCTCGCGGTGCCCTTCGACCTCAGCCGCGTCGTCTTCATAACCACGGCCAACATGCTGGACACCATCCCCGGTCCGCTGCGCGACCGCATGGAGGTCATCAGCCTTGCCGGCTACACGGCCGAAGAGAAGCTGCAGATCGCGCGGCGCTATCTGGTGCGCCGGCAGATGGACGCGAACGGCATCAAGCCCGAGCAGGTCGAGATCACGGACGCGGCGCTCAATGAGATCATCGAGCATTACACCCGCGAAGCCGGCGTGCGCAATCTGGAGCGGGAGATCGGCAAGGCGCTGAGGCACGCTGCCGTGCGCATCGCACAAGGTGAGACGGATCGCATCCGGATCGATGCGGGCGACGTGCCGGCAATTCTCGGCGCGGTGCAGTTCGAGAACGAGGTCGCCATGCGCACGAGCGTGCCGGGCGTTGCCACCGGCCTCGCCTGGACGCCAGTCGGCGGCGATATCCTGTTCATCGAGGCGACCCGCGTTCCAGGTACGGGTAAGCTGATCCTGACAGGCCAGCTCGGCGAGGTGATGCGGGAAAGTGCACAGGCAGCGCTCAGCATCGTCAAGAACCGGGCAGACCCGCTCGGCATAGAGCCGGCGCGCTTCGAAAAAAGCGATATCCACGTCCACGTACCTGCAGGCGCCGTGCCCAAGGACGGGCCGAGTGCTGGTGTCGCCATCTATCTGGCGCTCGTCTCGCTACTGACCCGGCGCTGCGTGCGCAACGACACGGCCGTGACTGGCGAGATCAGCCTCCGCGGCCTGGTGCTGCCCGTGGGCGGCATCAAGGAGAAGGTCGTCGCTGCGGCCCGCGCCGGCATCAAGCGCGTCCTGCTGCCTACGCGCAATCGAAAGGACTTCGACGACATACCCGAAGAGGCTCGCCGGGACGTCGAATTCATCTGGATCGAGCGTGTCGAGGAAGCGGTCGCGGCCGGCCTGTCACCAAAGGTAGAAGCCGCCCCGCCGCAGCACACCGAGCAGGCGGCCGAGTGATGGCGCGAGCACAACGCCGTCTCACCTAGAAATAAGCGATCAGCCGCCCGGCAGCAGCGATACAGAACCAGAGCGCGAGCGATATGACGGCTGCGATGCGGAAGCGGATCGGCAGGGGCGTCATGGCGGGCGTTTTGGAAAGCATGGCGGGGAGCGATCTCTGCACGATCAACGCGTTGAGAACGGCGAGCGCGATCAGGCCCATCTTGATCTGAAAGACAGCATTCATTGCGACGTGGCTCGCCTCGGCGGTGAACAGCACGAGCCCGGTGAGCACCATGGCTGTGAGCGCCAGCATGACGGCGCGGCGCGCCGGGACGATTACAGCCGCAGGTGCCGTTTCCCGGAATTTGCCCAGGAGGCGCAAGTCCATCACGGCCACCGACGCGGCCAGCACGGTGAGCGCCAGAATGTGAGCGACGTTGGCGGCGGGATAGATCCACACCGACTGCCGGATAGCCATGCCGAGCGCGGACTGCTCCAGCGCGACGAGAATGGCCGGCGCATCAGGCGACATCTAGCGCATCTCGACGGTCTTGCCGTCGACGGTGATCCGTTCAGCCCGCATCTCGTCAGGATCGCGCGTCGAGACGTAGCCGACCGCCGTGATCACCTTGCCCGGCTCCACCATCTCCTGCGCCGCACCGCGGGTCCGCATGCGCGAGACGGGAGCCAGCGTCAGCGTCCACGTCTTGTCCTCGCCTTCGACGGTGAGGGTGACGTGCGGGTTCTCATATTTTGCGGTGAGGATCTTGCCCTCGACGGTGACGGCCCTGCTGGCGTCATAACTGCCCCAGCCGTGGTGCGCGGAGGCTGGATTCAGCAAAGCAAGGAGGAGCGCGGCGGCAAGGCCAATTCGGCTGAGCATGGGCGTTTCTCCATTCGGCTGCAGTCATCAAAGACCATCGAAAGCAATGGTCAAATCAACTGCGCGCGAGAACGGAGGATTGCCCCTACCCGTCCTTGCGTTCGGGATAGAGGGACAGCAGCCCTTCCCGCGAAGCCGGCGCCAGCCCACGTTCCGTGATGAAGCCGGTGACGAGCCGCGCAGGCGTCACGTCGAACGCCGGATTGCCTGCAGGTGAATCCGGCGCGGCGATCTCCACCGTCACGACGGACCCGTCCGGCAGCCGGCCCGGCATCTTCAGCACCTCGTCGCCGGAGCGCTCCTCGATGGGAATGGAAAGGCCGTCGTCGAGCGTCCAGTCGACGGTCGAATGCGGCAGCGCCACGTAGAAGGGCACGTCGTTGTCCCGGGCGGCCAGCGCCTTCAGGTATGTACCGATCTTGTTGGCGACGTCGCCGTTGGCCGTCACGCGATCCGTGCCGACGATGCAGATATCGACCTTGCCGGACTGCATGAGATGGCCGCCCGCGTTGTCGACGACGATCGTGTGCGGCACGCCGTGGCTGCCAAGCTCATATGCTGTGAGCGAGGCGCCCTGATTGCGCGGCCGCGTTTCGTCGACCCAGACATGGACGGGAATGCCGGCGTCGTGCGCCTGATAGATCGGAGAGGTCGCGGTGCCCCAGTCGACGCAGGCGAGCCAGCCGGCATTGCAGTGGGTGAGCACGTTGACCGGCTCGCCGGGCTTCTGTGCGGCAATGTGCTTGATGAGCTCTAGCCCGCTGACGCCGATGCGGCGGCAGGTCTCGACGTCCTCGTCAGCAAGCTCGGCGGCACGCTGGTAGGCGGCCTCGACCCGCTTCTCGCGCGGCAGGTTGCGGACGGCAGCGCGCATCTCCTCCAGCGCCCAGCGCAGGTTGATCGCCGTGGGCCGCTGGCGGGCGAGGTGAGCAATCGCCCCGTCCATCGCCTCGTCCGAGGCATCCTCGCGCAGCGCAAGGCAGAGTCCATAGGCGGCGGTGACGCCAATCAGCGGCGCGCCGCGCACCTGCATCGTCAGGATCGCGCGGGCGGCGTCCTCGCAGGTTCTCAGCGTCACCGTTTCAAACTGATGCGGCAGCTTCGTCTGGTCGATGATCTCGACCGACCACCCGTCCGGGTTCAGCCAGATGGTCCGGTAGTGCCGCCCACTGATTTTCATTTCCGATCCGCTCCGCCCGTTGCTGGGTCATCCCGGGCTTGATGACGGTGCGGTCAACAGCGCAAACCGTCTAGCTGAAGCTGCCCGGCCTCGATCCCATCGGAATGTGGATGGTGTCGTCCAATCCGCAAGATGCACACGAGAGCGCATACCACTCCGCGTGTGGTCGGGTGGAGCGGTCATCGACCTCCAGTCCGGGGTGGCCGCAGACCGGGCAGGGAACAGCCGCGTCCGGGTTCTGCCGGCCCGCAGTGACCGCGGCCAGCGCTTCACGAAACCTGCCAGGCGGCAGGACACCGTTCGTGCCGTTTTTTTCGCTCATTCAATGTCCCTCGAAAGCAACCAGCGCGTGACACTTCACGCCGCCGGTTTCCAGTTTACCGAGCCCGCCGAGGTCCGGCAGGTCGATGACGAAAGCAGCGCCGACCACCTCGCCGCCCGAGCGGCGGACGAGCTTGACCGCGGCATCAGCCGTGCCGCCGGTAGCGATCAGGTCGTCGATGATGAGGATGCGCTCGCCCTCGCGAATGGCATCCTCGTGAATCTCGATGGCATCCACGCCGTATTCGAGCGTGTACTCCTGCCCGATGGTCTTCCAGGGCAGCTTGCCCTTCTTGCGGATGGGGATGAAGCCGCAGCCGAGCCGGTCCGCGACGGCGCCGCCCAGGATGAAACCGCGCGCCTCGATGCCGGCCACGGCATCGATGTTCTGTTCCTCGAATGGCTTCGCCAGCGCGATGATCGCCTTCTCGAACCCATCGGCATCGCGCAGCAGCGTCGTGACATCCCTGAACATGATGCCGGGCTTCGGATAGTCCGGGATCGTCCGGATCAGCCGTTTCAAGTCGTCCACCCTTTCCTCCTCGATGCCCTAATGGCGGCGCAAAGTGCTATTATCGGTCGACGGACGGTAGGGAGTTGCGCGAGGGCGCGCGGTGCCACGTCGCCGGGGATGGTGGCCGAATGTCCGCTCGCGAGTCGGCGGAACAAGGTAATTGCCAATGGCCATTTCAGACCCTCCTTTTTCTATCCCCGTTGCGGACGGCGGCCCGGACGACCTGCCCCGCACATTGCGCCGGGAGCGGGAAGCCCGCGAGCGCGAAGCGCGAGAGCGGCAGGCCCGCGAAGCGCGGGAGCGTGCTGCCGCACGGCCGGCGGGCTATCACACCTTCGCCCCGGGGATGATGGACGGGACGAGCGCTGATTCGGGTATCGTCACCCGGCTCGACCTCCCTTTCCTTCACCTCATGGCCTTCTTCCTGAAGGCGGTGTTTGCGGCGGTGCCGGCGCTCATCGTGCTCGGCCTCATGCTCTGGGGCGCAGGGCACGCGTTGCTGACTTGGTTCCCCGACCTTGTGAAGATGCAGATCCTTATTCTGTTTCCGCCCGGCTAGGCAAGCCGGACGGGCGAATTTGCCGTGGTCTGCTCCGGGCGAGCTCATCGGGCGGCCCCGGCCAACGGCTGGATCGTTCGATCCAGACGACGCCCCCATGTGCTTTATAGTGTCGGTACGGCAGCGCGGCGGATACGATCGTCGGGCCGGCCGTACGGGCACGCTCGCTCCCCACATGGAGGCTCGATATGACTGAAGCCGTTTACCCCCCGTCATCGCCGCAGATGGCCCAGAAGCGCCGGCAATTGGCTCCAGAGACCGAGGCAGCCTTTCGCGCCTTCAGCCAGCAGGTATTCGCGGACGGCGCGCTGCCGGCAAAGATGAAGCAGATCATTGCCGTTGCCGTCGCCCACGTGACGCAATGCCCGTACTGCATCAAGGGGCACACCAAGGCGGCCCTGCGCCACGGCGCGACCGAGCAGGAGCTGATGGAGGCGATCTGGGTCGCGGCCGAGATGCGCGCCGGGGGCGCTTATGCCCACTCGGTGCTTGCCTTGAGCGAAATAGAGAAGGTCGAGCAGGGCAAGTCCAAGTAAAAGTGATCCCGGCTTGGTGCAAGGGTCCGGGTAGCAAAGACATTGGCCCTCCCCTCCGACGGGGAAGGCGGCGCATCGGGCGTAGGCGCGATGCGCCGGTGGGGTGAACCACGCACGCCGGCCTTCCGTTTCCGGGCACCCCCACCCCCGACCCCTCCCCGCAAGGGGGAGGAGGGACAGGCTCGCGTTCCCACGGCCCTAAATCAATAGGAGCTAATCTAGCCCTTGAGCACGCGGCCCGCGACGGCGTCGAGCTTTGCCACGAGCGCGGGATCGCGCGCTTCGGGTGCCGTGATGAGAGCCACCTCGAGCGCCCGGTCGGAGCCGATGGGGCACGGCTTGTGCTCACGCGGGAAATTGGCGGCAAGGTGGGCCAGCATGCGCTGGGCCGTTTCCGTGTTGGTCTTCATCACCTGCAGCACGGAGGCGACATCCACGGCTTCGTGCTCGTCGTGCCAGCAATCGTAGTCGGTGACCATGGCGACGGTCGCGTAGCAGATCTCCGCCTCGCGGGCGAGCTTGGCCTCCGGCATGTTGGTCATGCCGATAACGTCGCAGCCCCAGGAGCGGTAGAGATTCGATTCGGCACGCGTCGAGAACTGCGGACCTTCCATGACGAGATAGGTGCCGCCGCGGTGATAGGTGATCCGCTCGGCTTTCAACGCTTCCTCGATATCATCGGCAAGCCCCGGGCTCACCGGATCGGCCATGGAGACGTGCGCGACGAGGCCGTTGCCGAAGAAGCTCTTCTCGCGCGCGAAAGTGCGGTCGATGAACTGGTCGACGAGGACGAACATGCCAGGCGGCAGGTCCTCCCGCAGTGAGCCGCAAGCCGACACCGAAACGAGGTCGGTGACGCCGGTACGCTTCAGGGCGTCGATGTTGGCGCGATAATTGATTCCGGTCGGCGAGTGCGGATGTCCCCGGCCATGGCGCGGCAGGAACCGGATCGGCAGGCCGTCGACCTCGGCAAACAGGATCTCATCGGAAGGATCGCCCCACGGCGTCGAGACCTTCTCCCAGTGCGGGTCCTTGATGTTCGGCAGGTGATAAAGCCCGCTGCCGCCGATGATGCCGAGTACAGCTCTTGTCATGACCTACCCCGCGATGCTTGCCCACTCTCCCCGCATGCTGGGAGAGGGCCGGGGTGAGGGGCAGCCGCAAGAATGGCGTCACGTTCTGCCCCTCACCCTAACCCTCTCCCCATCACGATGGGGAGAGGGGACTTGGACATCTTCGTCTCGACCGGCACTCCTAAAGAGAAAAGGCCCCGCTGACGAGGCCTTTTCGGAACCGAATGACGGTCTGGCTAGTGCTCGAGCCTGGACCAGATCCGCTTCTTCGCGACGTAAAGCAGTCCGGCCGTGATGATGAGGTAGAGAATGACCATCCAGCCGATGCGCTTGCGCTCCTCGAGCCGCGGGTCAGCCGTCCAGGAGAGGAACGCTGCCACGTCGCGGGCGTAGTTCTCCACGGTCGCGGGCGTGCCGTCCTGGTATTCGATCTGGCCGTCACCGCCGGCGAACGGATCGGCCATGGCAATCTGGTGGCCCGGGAAGGCAGCATTGTAGTGCATGCCTTCCATCACCTCGAAACCGGCGGGCGGCTCCGAATAGCCGGTCAGCAGCCCGTAGATGTAGTCGGCACCGCCCTCCTGATACCCCACGGCGATATCACGCAGCATCAGGAAGGGGTGGATGTACCAGGGCGCGATGTTCTCTGTGTTCCGGGCCCGCGCCATCAGCGACAGGTCGGGCGGATAGGCGCCATTGTGGATCGAGCGCGCTTCCTTCTCGTTGGCATAGATGTTGGGCAGGGGGTCCGAGAGAAGGCCCGGGCGCTTGAACATGGCGCCGCTATCGTCGGGGCCATCCTCGACCTGAGCCGCCGCAGCCAATGCTTTGACCGCGTCTTCCGGGAACTCCGGACCGCCGGGCTGCGCAAGGTTCCGATAGGAGACGCGCCCCAGTTCATGGCAGCTCGCGCAAACCTCGGAATAGACCTGGAACCCGCGCTGCAGCTGCGCTTTGTCGAACGTACCGAAGAAGCCGGCGAACGGCCAGTCCTGCCGCTCGATGTGGACAGCCTCGGCGGCCGGGGCGGCCTGGGCCGTGGCGGCCAGGAGACCCGCCGCCAACAGCGCCCGCAGCGATTTTCTCATGTCGATCATTATCTCCCTCGCCTCCCCGAGCCTCACCGCTTCTCGGCCGCAGCAGCCGCCGTCGCGGGAGAAACCGCACTTCCGCCATTACCCTTCTTGCCAAGGACGGCTTCGCTGATCGAGCGAGGCATCTGAGATGGCGTCTCGATCACGCCGATGATCGGCATCACGATAAGGAAGTGCGCGAAGTAGTAGAACGTGAACACCCGGGCCCACGTCACGTAGACGCCCTCAGCCGGCTTGGAGCCGAGATAGCCGAGCGCGAGGCAGGTGAACACGAACAGCCAGAAGAACCAGCGATAGAGCGGCCGGTACTTCGTCGAGCGGACGCGCGACGTATCGAGCCAGGGAATGAACACCAGGATGGCGATGGCGCCGAACATCGCGATCACGCCGCCGAGCTTCGACGGAATGGCGCGCAGGATCGCGTAGAACGGCAGGAAGTACCACTCCGGCACGATGTGCGGCGGCGTCACCAGCGGGTTCGCCTCGTTGTAATTGTCCGCGTGGCCGAGATAGTCCGGCACGAAGAACACGAACCAGGCGAACAGGATCGCGAACAGCGCCATGCCCACAGCGTCCTTCGCGACAGCGTAGGGGCTCATCGGCACCGTGTCGGACTTCGTCTGCGGCTCGATGCCCGTCGGGTTGTTCTGGCCTGAGACGTGCAGTGCCCAGATGTGCAGGACGACGAGGCCGACCAGCACGAACGGCAGCAGGTAATGGAGGCTGAAGAAGCGGTTGAGCGTCACGCCCGATACCGCATAGCCGCCCCAGAGCCACTGCACGATGCTCTCGCCCACCAGCGGAATGGCGGAGAAGAAGTTCGTGATAACCGTGGCGCCCCAGAAGCTCATCTGCCCCCACGGCAGCGTGTAGCCGAGGAAGGCCGTCGCCATCATCACCAGATAGATGATGACGCCGAGGATCCACAGCACCTCGCGCGGCGCCTTGTAGGAGCCGTAGTAGAGACCGCGGAAGAGGTGGACATAGACGGCCAGGAAGAACATCGACGCGCCGACCGCGTGCAGGTTGCGGATCAGCCAGCCGTAGTTCACGTCCCGGCGGATGCGCTCGACGGAGTCGAAGGCCTCGGTCGCGCTCGGGATGTAATGCATGGCGAGCACGACGCCGGTCAGGATCTGCAGGACGAGCACGATGGTCAGGATGCCGCCGAACGTCCAAAGGTAATTGAGATTGCGCGGCGTGGGGAAATCGACGAACTGCCCATGCATCATCCGCGCGATGGGCAGGCGCTCATCCAGCCACTTCTCAAAACCGGATTTCGGCTCGTAGGTCGACTGATGTGTAGCCATGATGTCCGTGATCCTCAGCCGATCCTGATCTTGGTATCCGAGACGAACTCGTAGGTGGGCACCTCGAGGTTACGCGGCGCCGGGCCTTTGCGGATGCGCCCCGACGTGTCGTAGTGGGAGCCGTGGCAGGGACAGAACCAGCCGCCGAAGTCGCCCTTCACGTCGTTGAGGCTCTGGCCCTTTGGGATGCAGCCGAGGTGGGTGCAGATGCCGACGAGCACGAGCCAGTTCTCGTGGCCAGACTTCACACGTTCACGGTCAGCCTCTGGATCGGGGAGGTCGTTCACCGGGGTTTGCGCCGCCACTTCGATTTCTTCCGGCGTGCGATTGCGGATGAACACCGGCTTGCCGCGCCACATGACCGTGATGGCCTGCCCAGGCCGCACTGGCGCCAGATCGACCTCGACCGAGGCGAGTGCCTGAGTGGATGCATCAGGGTTCATCTGCGCGATGAACGGCCACAGCGCCATGGCGCCGCCGACGGCCGCGAAGGCGCCCCCCGCGATCGTCAGGAAATCCCGACGCGTTGGCTCCTCGGCGTGTGAGCTCAATTGAGCCTCCCTTCTCCGAAATACCTCGAATCCGCAGCGATCCGAGCACCCTCTTGGACTGCGCCACACCGCGCCTCGCCCCGCGGCAGCCGGAAAGCCCGGATGATCCGCGTCCGCGAAGTGACGATATCGACCAGTCGCAATCTATAAGTCGGCAAATCCCCCGATCAGAACGGCGCTTTTTGCCACGCCGACCTTTTGGCACCGTTTGTTCATAGCCTCAAGGCGCCGGAGCCCTGCGGCAAAGAGGCAATTTGGCGCATACAAGGACGCCCGGTGCAGCGAGTGCCGCACCGGGCGCGTCGTGGCATCGTGACCTGATTGCGGCGTGCGCGCCCCATGACACACGCCAGAGCTTCATTGGCGATCGTACGTGGCCACCAGTTCGCCAGTGCTCAGAACGTGGCCTTCCATCGCGGCCAGCACCTGCTCGCGGGAGGCTGCGGGCGGGATGTCGAGCTGCTGATCCAGCGCAAAGACCTGGAAATGGTAGCGGTGCGGACCGTCCTCAGCCGGCGGCTTGGGGCCGAACCAGCCGATCGAGCCGCGTGTATTGCGTCCCTGTACCGCTTCGATCGGGTTCGAGATGACGGGATGCTTCGGCAGCCCCTCCTCGACCCTGTCGGCAGAGCCCGGCACGTTATAGATGATCCAGTGCGTGAACGGCTTGGCCGGGGTCGCGTCCATGTCGTCGACGATCACCACAAACGATTGGGTCTCCGGCGGTGTGCCGGTCCAGCTCAGCTGCGGCGACATGCCTTCGCCGTAGGCCGAGTACACATTGGGAATGGGCTCATCACTGCCGAAGGACGCGGACGTGACCTGCAGTTTGCTGTCCGTCTTCGGAGAGACAAGCCGGATGGCGAGATCCGAATCCGGCAGCAGGCGCTCGCTGCGCGTCTGGGCGGCCTGCGTTGGCGCGCCACCTGCGGCGCCGGTTCCCATCGTAGGCCGTTGCGCGATCCCGGCGTCGCGGTGCGTGACGCGATAGATCATCCCGTTCGAGTCATCACCCACGAGTAGTGATCCATCCGGCAACTGCGCAAGCCCGACCGGGCGGCCGAGATAGCCGAACTGCTGCTCACCCGACTGCACGAGGAAGCCGGTGAGGAACGGCTCGAAACCGGCGGGCTTGCCGTTCTCGAACCGGATGCGCACTACCTCGTAGCCGCTCGGGGGTTGGCGGTTCCAGGACCCGCGCATGGCGACGAAGGCATCGCCCTGGTACTCCTGCGGGAAGGCATTGCCCGTGTAGAAGAGCATCTGCATAGGCGAGGCATGGGCCGTGTACCCCAGCACCGGAGGCGTGCTGATGTCCCGCCACTGCTCCAGGGTGGTCGCGCCGGGCGGGTTATCCTGCGGATTGAAGTTCCCGTCGTCGAAAATATAGGGCCAGCCGTACTGTTTTCCGTGCTGG
>JAWLCO010000119.1:0-12413 GCA_041687075.1 Hyphomicrobiaceae bacterium
CGAAGCTCCTCATTGATGAGCGGATTCGTATCGATCCGCTGCATGTCGATATTTCCCGTAGCGCCCTTCATGGCCGCGACAATCGCCACCTTTCGCCCGTACGGCGAGGCGGGAGAGGACAGGAGCTTCATCATGACGGATCCTGGCTGCGAAAGGAGAGAGTATGGGCTCGAAAGCAGATTGGGCCGCATGGTGCCGGGTAAGAAGGCGGATCGCAAGCGGAGATCTGCAGCGATTGCCGGCGCAAATCAGGCGACTGCGATCTCCAGGACGCCGAGGGCGACCAGCCCCAGCGCCAACGCCCACAGGAACAGCTTGCCGCGACGCGTCTGGCTACCGCGCTCCAGGACCAGAAGGGCAATGATCACGGCAGCACCGATCAGGTTGATGACCACCAGCCCGCCGAGACCCAGACCTCTTGAACCGGCGACACAGCCTTCGAGCAATGTTGCTGCGGCCATGCCGATGAGCAGTGCACCGAGCAGCCGCGGCCAGAGGAGGGCCTGCGGCAGCGGCAAGCCCAGAACACGCGCGGTGGTCGTTGGCATGATCAGCAACACGAGGCCGGATGAGAGCCTCAGCAATGTCTCGAGCCAGAGGAGCTGATCGGCCATGATGCGGCCGCTCCCTGTCGCCGGGCCGTTGCCTTAACGCTGTGCTGGCGTCCTGCCGATGTCATTGAAGAATTCGTCGGCCTTCCACGGCTTCTTCTCGGGGGTATCGTCCAGCAACCCGGCGAACAGGCCGCCTCCCTGATTGTCTTCCTTCTTCGGGGTCGGCGTGAAGTCGCCTGCGAGATGCCGGTTCAGGTCTCGCTTGATTTCCTTGGTCCTGGCCTCGTCGCAGTAGCTGGCCTCCTCGGCGATCTTCTTGCCGACGGACAGGCGGACGTATTCGTACTCGCGTTCGATCTTCTGCAGCTGCTCCGGCGCGGTGCCCAGGGCTGCTTCGGCTGCGAGGAAGTTCGATTTCAGCTTGGCCGGATCGAAATAGAAGCCGCAGCGCGTTGCCCGCGCGGATGTGGCGCCCACCTGCACGGCGCGCGAGGTCGGATCACTCGGCGGTGGCCCCGCCGGAGCGGCCGTCGCCTGTGACTGTCCCCCTCCCGTCAGCGCAGCCGTGGTAAGGCCTCCGGATCCGCTGCAACCGGCGAGCAGCAGGGCCGAAGCGGCGAGGATAAGATGCGGCGTGCGAACCGGCACGAGCGCCCCCCTTTCATTGCATCATCGTTTTCCAAGGACGCGGAATCCCGGGAACATTCCGTGGACAGTGCTCCCCCGCGACGCAAGCGTCAAGAGCGCGGGGGCCACGGACAGAACGCATTCCTGTTGAGGACGCTTCACCTTCTCCCCTTTGCCTTGCGGGTCGGGGGAGCGAGGGCGGCACAGCCGGAAAATTCGGGATTCAGCCCCGCTCCTCGATGGGCAGGTAGTCGCGGCGGGTGGCGCCGATGTAGAGCTGACGCGGACGGCCGATCTTCTGCTCGGGATCCTCGATCATCTCCTTCCACTGCGCGATCCAGCCCACGGTCCGCGCGACGGCGAACAGCACCGTGAACATGGATGTCGGGAAGCCGAGCGCACGCAGCGTGATGCCCGAGTAGAAATCGATGTTCGGATAGAGCTTCTTCTCGACGAAGTAGTCGTCCTCGAGCGCGATCCGCTCCAGCTCCATCGCGACCTTCAGAAGGGGATCGTTCTTGAGCCCCAGCGAATCCAGAACCTCGTGGCAGGTCTTCTGCATCACGCGGGCACGCGGGTCGTAGTTCTTGTAGACGCGATGTCCGAAGCCCATCAGGCGGAAGCCGGAGTTCTTGTCCTTCGCCTTGGCGATGTACTCCGGAATGCGATCGACTGAGCCGATCTCCTCGAGCATGTTGAGGGCCGCCTCATTGGCGCCGCCGTGCGCGGGGCCCCACAGGCAGGCAATGCCGGCCGCGATGCAGGCGAACGGGTTGGCGCCCGACGAGCCCGCCAGCCGCACCGTCGAGGTCGACGCATTCTGCTCGTGGTCGGCATGCAGGATGAAGATGCGGTCGAGCGCACGGGCAAGCACGGGATCGGCGAAATACGGCTCGCAGGGCACCGCGAAGCACATCTGCATGAAGTTCGCCGAGTAATCGAGGTCGTTGCGCGGATAGATGAACGGCTGCCCGATGGCGTACTTGTAGGCCATCGCGGCAATCGTCGGCATCTTGGCGATCATGCGGTGCGAGGCGATCATGCGCTGCACCGGATCGCTGATGTCGGTGGAGTCGTGATAGAAGGCCGAAAGCGCGCCGACGGTGCCGACCATGATCGACATCGGGTGCGCATCGCGGCGGAACCCGGTGAAAAAGCGGGTCATCTGCTCATGCACCATCGTATGCTTGGTGATGGTGCTGCGAAACCAATCGAGCTGTTCCCTGTTCGGCAGTTCCCCATAGAGCAGCAGGTGGCAGACTTCGATGAAGCTCGACTGCTCGGCAAGCTGCTCGATGGGGTAGCCCCGATAGAGCAGCACGCCCTCCTCGCCGTCGATGTAGGTGATTCGCGACGAGCAGTTGGCCGTCGATGTGAAGCCGGGATCGTAGGTGAAGCAGCCCGTCTCGCGATAGAGGCGGGTCACGTCGATGACGTCTGGCCCGATCGAACCGGCACGGACCGGCAGGCTCACCTGTTTGCCGTTCTGGTTCAGCGTTACGGTTCTTGTGGCATCGGCTTTGCCCGACCCGCTGTCGTGCACATTCATCGCCAATCCTTTCGATCGTCTCGACGGCTGCCCCGGTCGGCGTCGAGTCTGCAGGAACCCGGCGCGCTCCTGCCGCCCGGCGCAACTTGCCTATTACACATTTCGCGCTGCGACAAGACAGCCATTGGGAGAAGCTGTCACGAGCCCTGAACCGCTCAATGTACGACACGGGTCAACGCCCGACCGGGCCGGCGGTTTCCCAGCTACAAATACCAGACGGCGCCCCGGGTTGGCGGCGATCAGGCCTTTGCCTGGTCGCGGATGCGGGCCAGAGCCTCCTCGCGGCCGAGCACGGCCATGACGTCGAACACCGGCGGCGAAACGGTGCGGCCGGTCAAGGCCGCCCGCAGCGGTTGCGCGACTCCGCCCAGCTTCGCGCCCTCGGATTCGGCGAAGCTGCGCACCTCTGATTCGAGTGCGCCCGCCGTCCACTCGGCGGCCTCGAGCCGGGGCAGCAGCCGGCCGAGCAGCGCTCGCGTATCGTCGCCGAGGAGCTTGGCCGCCTTCTCGTCGAGACTGAGAGGACGCTCGGCGATCAGGTAGGAAGCGCCGTCGACCAGCTCTTTCAGGGTCTTGGCCCGGGCTTTCAGGCTGGGCAAGGCGGCTGCCAGCTTGCCCCAGCCGGCTGCGGCGAACCGCGCCTCCAGGGCAGCGCCGTTCTCGAACTCCGGCAGCGCCTGCCTGATGCGGGCCAGCAGCTCATCGTCAGGCGTGTTGCGGATGTAGTGGCCGTTGAGGTCCTCGAGCTTGGCGAAATCGAAACGCGCAGGCGAGCGGCCGATGCCGTCGAGGTCGAACCAGTCGACCATCTGCCCGGTCGAGAAGATCTCGTCGTTGCCGTGGCTCCAGCCGAGGCGGACGAGATAATTGCGCAGGGCCGCCGGCAGATAGCCCATCGCGCGATAGGCTTCGACGCCCAGGGCGCCATGCCGCTTGGAAAGCTTGGCGCCGTCGGGGCCGTGGATCAGCGGCACGTGAGCGAATATCGGCACGTCCCAGCCCATGGCGTTATAAATCTGGGTCTGGCGCGCGGCGTTGGTGAGGTGATCCACGCCGCGGATGACATGCGTCACACCCATGTCGTGGTCGTCGACGACGACGGCGAAATTGTAGGTCGGGGTGCCATCGCTGCGCAGGATGATGAGGTCGTCCAGGTTCTCATTCTGGAACACGACACGGCCCTGCACGCGATCCTCGATCACCGTCTCGCCAGCCCGCGGCGTCTTCAGGCGGATGGCAGGTTTCACGCCCGGGGGTGCCTCGGAGGGGTCGCGGTCGCGCCAATAGCCGTTGTAGACCGGTGGCCGGCCTTCGGCTTCGGCCTGCTTGCGCATCGCGTCGAGCTCCTCGGGCGTGCAGTAGCAGCGGTAGGCATTGCCCCGACGTAGCAGCTCCTCGGCCACCTCGCGGTGCCGGTCGGCCCGAGTCGACTGGAACAGCGGCTCGCCGTCCCAGTCGAGCTCCAGCCATTTCATGCCGTCGAGGATGGCTGTGATCGCCTCCTGGGTGGAGCGCTCGCGATCCGTGTCCTCGATGCGCAGCAGGAACGTGCCGCCCGTATGCTTGGCATAGAGCCAGTTGAAGAGGGCAGTCCGCGCGCCACCGATGTGCAGGAAGCCGGTTGGCGAGGGCGCGAAGCGCGTGACGACCTTGGACCCGTGGCCCGCTGTCCCGGTGCTCATGATTTGCGTTAATCTCGCGTGCCGAATGTTGAAACGTGCGCCGCGGTTTAGCACAGCCGGGCGGACGGGGCGAGCGGAGCGGGGGGACTTCGTGAGCTTGGGGGAGGGAACGGTTGACGCGGTGCGCCGCGGGCGGGAGCGACCGCGCGCGTTCCTGCCCGTGCTACTGCTTGTCGAGCGGCTGCAGGAGGAGCAGGATCGCTGGTTCCTCTGGACGCCAGTTCTGTTCGGCGTTGGGATCTTCGCCTACTTCCGGCTTCCGTCGGAGCCGCATCTCCTGGCGGCTTTGATGCCGGTGATTTGCACCCTGGCATTGGCGCCAATCGCCCGCCGCGGCACGATCGGGCTGGTGGCCGTCAATGCGGCCATTGCCGTTTCGCTCGGGTTCGCAGCTGGGAAGCTGCGCGCCGATTGGGTGGCGGCACCTGTTCTCGAACGGCAGCTCTACAATGCTGAAGTGGAAGGATACGTCGAGCTCGTCGAGCCGCGCCCGACCCGCGGACAGCGCATCACAATCCGCGTGACCCGCCTCGGCCGGCTACCGCCGGACGCAACACCACGGCGGGTGCGGGTCCGGCTGATGAGCGAAGTGCCGGGCCTGGAGCCCGGGCAGGCCATTCGCCTGAAGGCAACGCTGGCGCCGCCCTCCATGCCGGCGTTGCCTGGAGACTACGATTTTGCGCGCGCCGCGTGGTTCGCCGGACTTGGCGGGGTCGGTTATTCGATGGCGCGTCCGGAACTCGATCCGGATGCAGATGGAGCGCCCTGGTCGCTGAAGCCATCGGCCACCGCGCAGCGGCTGCGGCAGGCGATCGGGGAGCGCATCAGGGCCGCGTTGCCCGGCGAAGAAGGCGCGATCGCGACAGCCCTGATCACCGGCGAGCGCGGCGGGATTTCTCCCGATACGACGGCAGCGTTCCGGGATTCCGGACTGGTGCACATCCTCTCCATTTCCGGCCTGCACATGGTGGTGATGGCCGGGTCGGTGTTCTTTGCGGTCCGGCTCGCGCTGGCGGCCATTCCGGCGATTGCGCTTCGGCATCCGATCAAGAAGTGGGCGGCCGCGGCGGCAATTCTCGGCGCGCTCGGCTATCTGCTCATCTCGGGGAACTCCTTTCCGACGATCCGGGCCTGGATCACCATCTCGATCGTGTTCGGCGCGATCATTCTCGATCGCCCGGCGCTGGCGCTTCGGAACGTGGCCCTGGCTGCGCTTGCGGTGCTCCTGCTGGTGCCCGAAAGCCTGTTCGATGCCGGCTTCCAGATGTCCTTCGCCGCCGTCGTGGCGCTCGTCTCGGCCTATGAGCTGATCCGCGACCGTGCAGAGCGGCGGCGCAGCGAACCGGGACCGATGTTCGGTCCTGTCCTGGGATTCGTGCTGTTCTTCGGCGGAATCATCTTGACGACGATCATCGCCAGCCTCGCGGTCGCGCCGTTCTCCGCCTTTCATTTCCACACGAGCCAACAGTATGCCGTTCTCGCAAACCTGATCGCGGTTCCGGTCTGCAACGTAATCGTCATGCCGGCGGCCCTCGCGACGCTCCTGGTCATGCCGCTCGGCCTCGAAGCAGTGCCGCTGTGGATCATGGAGAAGGGCATCCGCATCATGATCTGGTGCGCGCACGCCGTGTCGCAGCTGCCCGGCTCGGTCGGCCGCATTCCGGCGTTCCCCGAGGCGGCGTTCGGGCTGATGCTCCTCGGCGGGCTATGGCTCTGCCTGTGGCGGACAGCATGGCGATTCCTCGGCGTCGGCGCGTTCGCGGCCGGGCTCGCTCTCACTCCGATGATGCCGCGTGCCGATGTTCTCGTTGGGCACGACGCCGAGCTCGTTGCGATCCGAGGTGAGGACGGGAAACTGTCGGCGCTACCCGCCCGCGGCGCAAGCTATGAGCTGCATCGCTGGCTCGAAAACGACGGGGATTCCCGCACGCCGCGGCAGGCGGCCTCTGGCGAGGGGTTCCGCTGCGATTCGGCCGGATGCCTCGCGACCGTGAAGGGCCGGAGGATTGCCGTTGTACGCCATCCGGCTGCGCTCACCGACGACTGCCGCATCGCCGACATACTGGTCATCCCATTCCCCAGACCCAAAGGCTGCAGCCCGCCCGGCCTGGCAATCGACTTCTACGCGGTCCGCGACCACGGCACCCATTCCATTCACATCGACGATGCGCGCCTTTCCGTCATCACCGTTGCCGACGCCCGCGGCGACAGGCCGTGGTCGCGACGTCCGGAACGAAAACGCCGGAGGACACGCGCCGGAGCAGGCGACGCCATCTCCCGGCTGAAGGGTTTCGCCGCGCCCGAAGATCTGGCCGATGCCTCTCGCCACTTGCGGTCTGAGCTCGACGATGAGGACGACCGGGTCATCAGGCAGCTTGAAGAGGATGCCAGCGAGCCGGGTGCTGGGGAGGAGGAGCGCTGATCTGCAGCAATCTCACTCGAAGCTGCCACGCGCGGCAGGGCCAGCGGCCCGATGCGCCAACCGATTCCATTGGATAGACTTCCAGGTAGCGCAACGGCACCTGTTGTGAGCCGGTGCCTGCCGCTAGGCTAAGCTCCATGAACGCTCCGATTCGAACGCCAAGATCCGCCACGCCCATCTCGCAGCCGAAGCTCGCGGGAGCAGGCTTCGTGCATCTCAAGGTGCATTCAGCCTACTCACTGCTCGAAGGCGCCCTCCCGATCGCCAGGCTCGCCAAGCTCTGCCAGGGGCTCGGGTATCCTGCCGTCGCGCTCACCGACACGAATAACCTGTTCGGCATCCTCGAGTTTTCGGACAAACTGAGCAGCGCCGGCATCCAGCCGATCGCCGGCGTCTCACTTGCCATCGATTTCGAGGAGAAGAAGCCAGAGCGCATGGGCGTGCCGGCGCAGGGGGCGGATGCCCTGGCGCGGCGCGACGGCATGATCGCGCTCTATGCGATGAGCGAGCGCGGCTATGCGAACCTGATGAAGCTTGTCAGCCGGGCGCATCTGCAGGCGGGCGAGCACGAGGGACCGCACATCTCCATCAGCCAGCTTCGGACGGCTGCCGAGGATCTGATCGTGCTCACCGGCGGCCCGGAGGGTCCGATCGATAACGCATTGCGCGACGGCCAGAAGCCGGTTGCCGAGGCGCGACTCAAGACGTTGGCCAAAATCTGCGGCGATCGACTGTACGTTGAAATCCAAAGGCATGGACTGGAACAGGAGGCATCTGTCGAGCCGGAGTTGCTCGATTTTGCCTACAACCTGAACCTGCCTGTCGTCGCCACCAACGAGGCCTACTTCGCCAGCCCGGAGGATTACGAGGCACACGACGCGCTGCTGTGCATTGCAGAGGGCCGGTATATCGTCGAGGACGACCGGCGCCGTCTGACCCCGGAGCATTGCTTCAAGAGCGCCGAGGACATGATGGCGCTCTTCCGCGACCTGCCGGAAGCGCTGGAAAACACCATCGAAATCGCCAAGCGCTGCGCGTTCCGGCCGAAGGGTCGCAAGCCGATCCTGCCGCGCTTCGTTGCGACCTCGCAGGGGGCTTCCGACGAGGATCAGCTTGCGGCTGAAGCTGCCGAGCTCAAGCGCCAGGCGGAGGAGGGGCTCCGGGCCCGCCTTGCTGCCAATCCGCTGGCGGATGGATTCACGGAGGACGACTACTGGAAGCGCCTCGCCTTCGAGGTCGACATCATCACGCGGATGAAGTTCCCCGGCTACTTTCTCATCGTGGCCGACTTCATCAAGTGGGCGAAATCCCAGGGCATTCCGGTGGGGCCGGGCCGCGGCTCGGGTGCGGGCTCGCTGGTCGCGTGGTCACTCACCATCACGGACCTCGATCCGCTGAGGTTCGGGCTGCTGTTCGAGCGCTTCCTGAACCCCGAACGCATCTCGATGCCGGACTTCGACGTCGACTTCTGCCAGGACCGGCGCGACGAGGTGATCCGCTACGTGCAGGGCAAGTACGGGGCAGACCGGGTCGCCCAGATCATCACGCACGGAAAACTGCAGGCGCGCGCCGTGCTGCGCGACGTCGGCCGCGTGCTGCAGATGCCCTACGGGCAGGTCGACAAGCTCTGCAAGCTGGTGCCGAACAATCCGGCCAATCCGGTGACGCTGGCCGAAGCCATCGCAGGCGAGCCGAAGCTGCAGGAGGCGCGCGATTCAGAGCCGGTTGTCGCCCGCCTGCTGGAGATCGCACAGAAGCTCGAAGGCCTGTACCGCCACGCCTCGACTCATGCCGCCGGCATGGTCATCGGCGACCGTCCGCTCGACGAGCTGGTGCCGCTTTATCGCGATCCCAAATCGAATTTCCCGATTACGCAATTCAACTGGAAACAGGTCGAGGCGGCGGGCCTCGTAAAGTTCGACTTCCTCGGCCTCAAGACGCTCACGGTTCTAAAGAAGGCGGTAGACCTCATTGCCCGTTGCCGTGGCGTGGATATCGACCTCTCGACCGTGCCGCTCGATGACCGGCCCACATACGAAATGCTGGCCCGGGCCGATACGGTGGGCGTGTTCCAGCTGGAAAGCACGGGCATGCGCGAAAGCCTCAAGCGGCTGCGGCCCGACCGCTTCGAGGACATCATCGCCATGGTGGCGCTCTACCGCCCCGGCCCGATGGACAACATTCCCGTCTACATCAACCGCAAGCACGGGGAGGAGCCGGTCGACTTCCTGCATCCGATGCTCGAGCCGATCCTCAAGGAGACCTACGGCGTCATCATCTACCAGGAGCAGGTGATGCAGATCGCGCAGGTGCTCGCCGGCTACTCGCTCGGCGAAGCCGACCTGCTGCGCCGCGCCATGGGTAAGAAAGACAAGGCCGAAATGGCCCGCCAGCAGGCGCGTTTCGTCGAAGGCGCATTGAAAAACGGCGTCGACAAGAAAGATGCCATTTACATTTTCGAGCTGGTCGACAAGTTCGCCGGGTACGGTTTCAATAAATCCCACGCAGCGGCCTATGCGCTGGTGAGCTATCACACGGCGTATCTGAAGGCGAACTACCGCGAGGAATTCCTCGCCGCCTCGATGACGCTCGACATCGGCAATACGGACAAGCTCAGCGTGTTCGCTGCCGAGGCGCGCCGGAGCGGCATCGCGGTCAAGCCGCCGTGCGTCAACAGCTCCGCCGTCGACTTCCTTCCCGAGCCGTCGCGCAGCGCGGAAGAGCCGGGCGCCATTCGCTATTCGCTCGCAGCGTTGAAGAACATCGGTTCGGGCGCCGTCGAGTCGATCGTTTCGACCCGGAATGAAGGAGGGCTGTTCAGGGATCTTTCCGATTTCGCAGGGCGGCTCAATACGAAAGCGCTCAACAAGCGGGCACTGGAAACGCTCTCCGCAGCCGGTGCCTTCGACGCCCTGGCGCCGGACCGCGCGCACGTCTACGGCAACGTCGATCAGATCATGGCGCTGGCCCAGCGCCTGGCCTCCGATGCAGCGAGCGGGATCACGGACCTGTTCGGCGGGGGCGAGGCCTCGACGCCACAGCTCGACCTCCGGCCTACGAAGCCCTGGACACCGATGGAGCGGCTGGAGAAGGAGTTCGAGGCCATCGGCTTCTTCCTGTCCGGCCACCCGCTGGACGAATATGAAAGCGTGCTGTCGACCCTTGGCGTTCAGACCTGGGCGGATTTCGAGGTGGCGACCGAACGCGGCATCACGGCCGGCCGCCTCGCAGGCGTGGTGGTTTCCGCGCGAGAGCGCAAATCGCAGAAGGGCAACAAGTTCGCCTTCGCGATGTTCTCCGATGCCACCGGCCAGTTCGAGGCCGTGATCTTTTCGGATACCCTCGCGCAGTGCCGTGACCTGCTGGAGCCGGGCACTCCTGTGCTGCTGACGGTCGAGGCCGAGCGCGAAGGCGACACGGTGAAGATGCGCGTCCAGAGCCTCGAAGCCCTCGACAAGGCTGCAGGCGCCGTCCAACGCGGACTGAAGCTCGTGATCGGCGGCAGCGCCGTGCTGGCTCGCCGCAACGACATCGCCGGCATTCGGGAATTGCTGAAGCCCGGCCGCGGCGAAATCCGGGTCGTATTGAAACTCGATGAAAAGGGCCGCGAGGTCGAGTTCGCCGTGCCGGGCCGCTATGAGGTGGGGCCGATGGTGAAGGGCACGCTGTCGACAGTGCCGGGAATCCTCGAAGTGGTGGAATTGTGATTGGTTTTTTTTATTGATCCGAGAGCGGCGAAGCCGCTCTCGGATTCGATTCAGTTAAATGTTGTTCTTGCTCATCTGGTCGGCGATGTAGTCGGCCTGACGCATCGCCAGGGCGACAATCGTCAGCGTCGGATTTTCCGCTCCGCCGGTCGTGAACTGGCTGCCGTCCGAAATGAACAGGTTCTTGATATCGTGGGTCTGACCCCACTTGTTGACGACGCCGTCGCTCGGCTTCTCCGACATGCGGCTGGTTCCAAGATTGTGTGTCGAGGGGTAAGGCGGTGTGGGGAAGCTCCGCGTAGCACCAACCGCCTCGTAGATGGCCGCGCCTTGCTGGTAGGCGTGGTTGCGCATGGCAACGTCGTTCGGATGGTCATCGAAATGGACATGGGCGACGGGGTTGCCCCATTTGTCCTTTTCGGTGTCGCTGAGCGTGACGCGGTTCGTCTCCTGGGGCATGTCCTCACCGACGAGCCACATGCCGGCCATGTTCTCGTAAGCGTCGAGCGCCGTCGTGAACTCCCGGCCCCACGCGCCGGGATCGAGGAAAGCCGCCATGAAGGGCAGGCCGAGAGACAGCGTTTCCATCTCATAGCCGCCGACGAAACCGCGCTTCGGGTCATGCCGCGACTCGTCGGTCACGATGCCGGCCATCGTCGTGCCGCGCCACATCCGGACCGGCTTGTCGAAAATGGCGTAGACCGAGCCTGTCATATGCCGCATGTAGTTCCTGCCGACCTGGCCTGATGAATTGGCCAGCCCTTGCGGAAACATGGAAGACTCGGAAAGAAGCAGAAGCCGGGGGGTTTCGATCGAGTTTCCGGCAACCGCTACGATGCGTGCCTTCTGGCGCTGTTCGTTGCCGTCCTTGTCGCGATAGACGACACCCGTGACCTTCCCCGAGGCATCATGCTCGATCCGGGTGACGTGGGATTCGGGACGGACTTCGAGATTGCCCGAATCTTCCCCTTTCGGCAGCTCGGCATACAGGGTCGACCATTTCGCGCCCGTCTTGCAGCCCTGGAAGCAGAAGCCGATCTGCCGACAGGCAGCGCGCCCGCCGCGCTCCTTCGAATTGATGGCCATGCGGCCGGTATGGACATCCTTGTATCCGAGCTTTTTCGCTCCCGCCTCGAGCACCTTGAAATTGTTGTTACCAGGCAGCCCTGCAATTCCATTCGTGCGGGTCACGCCCATCCGGTCTTCCGCTTTCGCGTAGTATGGCTCCAGGTCCTTGAGCGAAATCGGCCAGTCGAGCAGGTTGGCGCCCGGAATATCGCCGTAGACCGTTCTGGTCTTGAACTCGTGCTCCTGGAGGCGAAGTGAGGCACCTGCCCAGTGGATGGTGGACCCGCCAACGGACTTGACGATCCACGCCGGCAGGTTGGGAAAATCCCGCGCCACGCGCCATCCCCCGGACGTCGTGCGCATGTCGGACCACGCGAGTTGGGCAAATGAATCCCACTCGTCGTTTATGAAATCCTCCATTTCGTTCCGTTGGCCGGCTTCGAGGCAGACAACCTTGATTCCCTTGAGCGCCAGATCCGTTGCCAGTGTTCCACCACCCGCGCCGGAGCCCACCACCACGACGACCGAGTCGTCATTCAGATCGAATTTGGCAGCCATAAGCGTATCCTCCGAAATCCGTAATGTTATGGCCGCTCAGAGCCAGTCGATGTCGTCGAAACCACGGTCGATATACCCGCCCTTGGATGCGCTTTCGCCCTCGTAGCCGAATATCGGCCAGACTTCCTTCTGGTTATAGAGACTGACGACAAGATCGCCCCGGAGCTTCTTGAAGAGCGCGTTGTCCTGGTTGTCGCGCAGAAGCGCGACCCGCTGCGCTTCCCAGGGCACTTTCGCGTAAGGCAA
>JAWLCO010000120.1:0-12347 GCA_041687075.1 Hyphomicrobiaceae bacterium
GAGCGGCCCTCGAAATCACGCAGGTTCACGTCATTGCCGAGCGTGGCGCCGACGATGCGGCCGGACGACGAGACGGCCAGGACGACCTCGGGCTCCGGATTGTTCCAGGTGGAGCGCGGATGCAGGCCAGCCTCCATGCCGTGGCCGACGGCGGACATGGGCTGCGCTTTCGTGAAGATTTCCGCGTCCTCGCCGATGCCGACCTCGAGGTATTGCGACCAGGCGCCTTGGGCCATCAGCACCTCCTTGAGTGCCAGCGCCTCGCGGGAGCCGGGCTTCAGGCGCCGCAGGTCGCCGCCGAGCTCCTTTTCCACTTGCAGCCGGATCGCCTCGGCTTTCTCGGGCGCGCCCTTCGCCTGCTCCTCGATGACGCGCTCCAGGAGAGAACGGGCAAACGTGACGCCGGCGGCCTTGATGGCCTGCAGGTCGATGGGTGCGAGCAGCCATGGCTTGCCGGTGTCGCGTGTCTCGGGCGGCGTATTCGCGAGAATGTCCGGCAGCGGGCCGATGCGTTCGCCATCGCCGGAGCGCACGATGCCTGCCGGGTCATCCGCCTCGCACAGGTCGCGCATGGTCGGCGTCAGACGGCTGATGTCGTAGACGCCGTCGCTGCGGATGGCGACCACCGACGGGCCCATATCCGGGCGCCACACGCGGCCAGCCAGCGCGCCCGCCGTGCCGTCGCCGGGCAAGGTCAGTTCTTCCGTCATGTGCTCGCGCATGGGCGCACTCCCCGATTCCGATTTGCTGATATCGACACCCGGCCGGGCCGGGTTTGACACTGCTCTTGCGCGCTACGTATACAGCGATTGCAGAAGCAGCCAAGGTGGCGTTCATCGTAGGACGTTCCGTCCTCCCCTGCCCAGCCCCTCCGGCACAATCCATGACGAGCGAAGGAGATTTGCGATGCCGCCCGATCAGCTGCGGATTGCCGTGTTTCCCGGCGACGGCATCGGGCCGGAGGTGATTGCCCCGGCTATGGAGGTGATGCGGCTGCTGGAGTCGCGGCTGGGCGGTTTCAGGCTCGCGTTCGAGGAATACCCGGCAGGCGCCGGCTACTATCGCGAAACGGGGAAGGACATCTCGGCAGAGGGCTTCGAGGCGGCGCGCGCGGCGGACGCCATTCTGCTCGGCGCCATTGGTCTGCCGAATGTGCGGTTTCCGGACGGAACCGAAATCCGGCCGCATCTCAGGATGCGGGATGAGTTCGGCCTGTATGCCGGCGTGCGTCCGGTCAAGGCGTATCCGAACACGCCGCGGCGGCTGCTGGATGAGCAGGCGGCAGGCATTGACCTCGTCATTCTGCGAGAGTCGACAGAAGGTCTGTTCTTCTCGCAGGGGCGCGGAGAGGTGGACGACAGGGAAGCGCGCGAAACGCTGCGCATTACGCGGGCGACCACGGAAAAGCTCAGCGACTTCGCCTTCCGGCTCGCGCGGCGGCGCAAGAGCCGCGGCGGCAAGGGCCGCGTGACCTGCGTCGACAAGTCGAACGTGTTTCGCGCCTACGCCTTCTTCCGCCAGATCTTCCTGGAGCGGGCGGCTCTCAATGCGGACATCGCGGCGGACTGCGCCTACGTGGATGCCATGGCGCTCGATCTCATCCGAAAGCCGTGGGAGTCCGACGTGCTCGTCATGGAGAACATGTTCGGGGACATCCTGTCCGACCTCGGCGGCGGTCTCGTCGGCGGCATGGGCATGGCGCCGTGCGCGGAGATCGGGGACAGTCATGGGCTGTTCCAGCCGGCCCATGGCTCGGCGCCGGACATCGCTGGTCAGGGCAAGGCGAACCCGATCGCAACGCTGCTCTCGGCCGCGATGATGCTCGACTGGCTGGGCGAGCGGCATGGCGTTCCGCGGCTGAGCGAGGCCGCCGGCGTGCTTGAAGGAGCAATCGAGCGGGGCTTTGCGGAGGACCGGCTGCGGCCCATGGAGTTCGGCCGCGACCAGGGCTCTCGCGAAGTGACCCGTGAACTGATGGCGATCATCGCAGAACAGCTCTCTGGCGGGTCCAGTCACCATTGAGGCTGGGCTCATCCCGCGCTTGTGCAGTGCGAAGTAGCCGGGTTTACCCACTGCGCCACGTGGGCCACTATGGGCTGGTATACCTATAATCGAGCACGGCCCCGGGACGGAGATGCAGCGCTACATCCAGGCTTGCCGCAAGGCGCCGGAGGAGAGCGGCGAAACCGAGGACATCGCCCTCCATCGTCTGCCTCAGACACAGCGCGCCTATCGGGAACTGCGCCGGCGCATTCTCGATAACGAGATGCCGCCCAACGCGCACTATCTGGAGCAGGAGCTTGCCGACGTCCTCGGCATGAGCCGTACCCCCGTCCGCGAGGCCCTGATTCGGCTGAGCGACGAGCGGCTCGTCGAAATCCGCCCGCGGCATGGCGCGCGCATTCTGCCGGTGTCCGTCGACGACATGCGCGAGATCTACGAGATGATGACGGAGCTCGAGGCGCTGGCCGTGCGCAAGCTCGCCGAGCGCGGGCTTTCGCGCCGTGAGCTGCGGATGCTCGAGCAGGCCGTCGCCGACATGGACCACGCGCTGGCACGCGACGACCTGCGGGCGTGGGCACGCAGGGACGAGATGTTCCACGCCCTGCTCGTCGACCTGACAGGCAACTCTCGCCTGAGCCAGGTGGTGGCGACGTTCCGCGACCAGGCACACCGCGCGCGTATGCAGACGCTGAAGCTGCGGCCGAAACCGGTCAATTCCAATCGCGATCATGCGGCCGTCGTCGAGGCCATCCGTCAGCGCGACCCGGAAACGGCGGCCGCGACACACCGCCAGCATCGTCAGAAGGCCGGAGCGATGCTGCTGTCTCTGCTGGCCCGGTGCGGAAGCGAAGGTCTGTAATGATCAAGCTGCTGCGTAGAGCCGTCACTGACCGGCAGTGCGCTGATCCCTGAGCGATGGTTCTCCCCGGGCAGGTGTCCTACGGTCAAGTCCGAGGCGGATAGGCTCCAGATACTGCGCCCGCAGGTCCACAGTCGCGCGGCGTCCGACGCTATCGCGGTGCAGCGCCAGCCAGGACCGCGCCTCATCCCGCCCCGCATCGTACAGGGATTTGAGCAGCTCACCATTCGGCATCAGCTTGCTGTCGGCGCTGAGCCCCGCCGTGTAAGGGCCAGCTTCGATCACGTGGAAACGGTGCCGCTTGAGCCGCGCCAGCCGGCTCTGCCGGCTTGCGAACCAGCCGACCTCGCATTCCTGCGCGGACACGATCGACTCGACGTCTCTGATGAACGGCTGATTGAACGTGATCGTGTTGACGCGTCCTGCGATCTCGATGGCGGAGCGCGGAACGTCATCGTGCTCCAGCGGATTGAGCAGCACGACGAGCGTATCCTCGACCGGGCTCTCGGTGGCGAGCGTCAGCAGGTCCGGATTGGCGGAGAAGCCGCCATCCCAGTAGGCGCGCCCGTCGATGGTCACCGCATGATGCAGGGTCGGAAGACAGGCAGAAGCGAGGATCGCCTCGACCGTAATCTCTGTGCGCCGGAACAGGCGTGCCCGTCCGGTCATCACGTCTGTGGCGGCGATCAGCAACTCCACAGGCGCGCTCGCGCGGATCCGATCGAAATCGACGTGTTCGGTCAGCAGCCGCCGCAGGGGGTCGAAGCCCAGCGGGTTGAACTGATACGGGGACAGCATGTTCGGCACGCCGGGCATCGGTGCGGCACGCGCAAGTCCCAGCAGGAACGGATTGTAGCGGAGCAGATCCGGCACACCGGCCGCCTCGACCGCCTCCCAGACTCGCCCTAACGTCTGGCGAGCCTTGGCTGCGCCGCCCGCTGCAAGGCCCGAGGCGAGCGCGGCGGCATTGACGGCACCGGCACTCGTGGCGCTGACCCAGCTGAACGACAGCTCATCCGCCTGCAGAAGCTCGTCGAGCACACCCCAGGTGAAGGCGCCGTGTGCGCCTCCACCCTGCAGCGCCAGATTGATGCGTCGCCGGCCTTTTTTCCCCACGCTCAGATTGCCCCGCCTGCTGCCCTGGACCGGTCCGCGGCGGAAGATGGCAGCCCGGATGCCGTCACCACAAGTGGCAATCCGTCGATGCGCACAAGGCGCCCCTCGATTCCATAGACGGCGGCAAGCCAATCGGAACTCAGCACCTCGTCGGGTGGACCGTCCGCGAGCGTGCGGCCGTCCTTCACCAGCACGACACGATCGCAGTACCGGGCCGCGAGCGAGAGGTCATGAAGCGCGACGATGATCGTGCATCCTTGCCCGGCAATCTGGCGGAGCTTGTCGAACAGCGCCATCTGATGCGCTGGATCGAGGCCGGCGGTCGGCTCGTCCGCAAGCAGGATGCCGGCCTCCTGCGCCAGAGCACGTGCCACCAGGGCGCGCGCAACCTCACCGCCGGACAGCTCCGTGGCCGGGCGTGTGCGCAGGCTCATGAGGTCCATGGACGTCAGGGCAGCTTCGACCGCTGCGCGATCGGCTGCCCGCAGGCGGCCAGGCCCCGCTCCGTAGGGCAGGCGCCCCAACGCTACGACGTTTTCGACCGTGAGCGGCCAATGCACAGCCCGCGATTGCGGAAGATATGCGATGGCTCGCGCCAGTTTACCGCGATCCCACTTCCCAAGCTCCCGCTCATCGAGAAGGACCGATCCGGAAAGCGGCTTCAACAGCCCCGCCATGGACCGGAGCAGCGTCGATTTCCCGGCGCCGTTGGGCCCGACAATGGCGATCAGCTCGCCTGCCACCGCCTTCAGGCAGGCGCTCTCGAGCACACGCCTGCGGCCCAGCGCAACGGCGATGTCTCGCGCCTCGAGCCTCATGGCAGCAGCTCCCGCCGCGTCTTCAGCACCAGCCAGAGGAAGAACGGCGCGCCGATGATCGCCGTCGCAACCCCCAGCCGTATGTCGACAGAGGTTGGCAGGAGCCGCAACACGACGTCCGCCGTCAGCACCAGGACCGCCCCGGCGAGGGCGCTCGCCAACATGAGCCGGCTCGGCAGGAAACCGACCATCGGACGCAGGAGATGCGGCACGATCAGGCCGACGAAGCCGATAGCTCCCGCAACCGCGGTTGCCGCGCCGACGGCCAGTGCCGACCCGATGACGACCATCAGCCGAATAGCCGGGAGATTTGTTCCCAGATTGATGGCCGCCTCTTCGCCCAGAGCCAGCGCATCGAGACCGCGTGCCGTCTGCATCAGCAGGACCAGTCCGGCCAAGATGAACGGGGCCGCGAGCCAGACATGCACGAGGCTGCGATCACTGAGCGAGCCCAGCATCCAGAACACGATCTCGACCGATGCAAACGGGTTCGGCGAAAGATTCACCGCGAGCGCCGTCAGGGCACCGGCCACGCTCGACATTGCAACGCCCGCAAGGATCAGCGTCAGCGGCCCGGTGCTCGCGCCCGCCAGCATCAGGACGGCCGTCGCGGCCAGCGCGGCACCGGTAAGCCCGCCGATCGGCAACGCCGCGGCGAACACACCGGCGGCGCCGCTGTGAATGGCAATCACCGCGCCGAGGGAGGCGCCGCCGGTGACGCCCAGCAGCCCCGGCTCGGCGAGCGGATTTCGCAAATAGCCTTGCAACGCCGCACCGGACGTTCCGAGCGCCGCGCCGACGAGCGCACCGAGAAGTGCCCGCGGCATGCGGATTTCCCAGAAGATGATGCCGAAGGCACGCTCACCCGCAGGCAGGCCGAAGCCGTTCGGTCCCATCAGCAGCGAGGCGAGGAACGCAAGGCCGGCCAGCGCAGCCATGGAAGCCACTGCCCGGCGCTCGCCGACCCATTCCCATGTCATTGTGGTGCTCAAGGTCGTCTATTTCCGAAGGCCCTCGCGGGCGCTGGCGAGCGCCGCGACAGCGTCCGCGACGTGTGGCGTACCGCAAATCCATAACGGCATCGGCAGGTAAATGTGCGCGCGCTCATCCAGCAGGTGATTGAGGGCCGGATGCCGCAGATTGTCGGCCACCGGCGTGCGATACGTCGCCGACCGCTGGTTGAGGACGATGAGATCGGGCGGGCTCACGACCAGCGTTTCGAGATCCGTCCGGCCGCCGGGCCGCAGATCCATGCGCTCGGCGGCATTCTCGAACCCCGCAGCCTTGAGCGCGGCCGCCTCCATACTGCCGGGCGGTGAAACGATGCTGTTGGCTTCATAGACGAGCGCTTCAGGGCGATGCAGGCCAGTTGCTTGCGCAGTGCTGAGCCGCCGATCGAAATCTGCCACCATGGCCTCCCCGCGCTCCGGCTCACCCACAGCGGCCGCGACGGCGCGTATGACGGTGCGGACCTCTTCGATCCTTGTCGCCATCGGGATCACCTCGACGCGCTGACCGAGCCGTCGCAGCAGATCCACGGTGGCGGGCGTCGTAAAGCCTCCCGCCAGCACCAGGTCCGGCTCCAGCGCCAGCACCTCCTCCGCGCTCCCGCGCACCAATGGGATGCCTTCGATGCGATCGACGATGGGCGACACGTTCGGATCTGACGAGACCCAGCTCAGCGCCTGGATACGCTCGCGCGGGACCAGGTCGAGCACGATAGGATCGATGCACAGGTTGAGCGAGACGATGCGGCGGGCGGGTTCTGCGGATGCGGGCAGAGCGACGGCGATGACGGCAGCCAGGGCTGCCGCCAATGCACCTGCGAATTTTGCCCGCATCACGTGCATGTCAGGTCACTTCAAGCTGAGCCCATCGCCGAGCCGCTCATAATCGAAGGTCCACTTCAGCCCCGCATAGGCCGCTATTCCGGCGGTTTCGAAGCCGAAGACCTCTTCGTAGTCCTCATCGAAAAGGTTCTCAACGCGGCCGTATATCTCAACGCCGGGGTTCAGCTTGTAGGATGCGGCGGCGGAAACGAGCCAGTAGTCGTCGAGGGTGACGCGGCCTTCTGTTTCGAAATCCGGTGCTAGAGCCAGATCATCTGCTTCGCCCTGATAGGCTGCCGAAATCTGCAGTTGGCCACGCCCATCATGAAATGCGTAGGTCAGGTCTCCACGAGCCGCATGCCGAGGCCGCCGAACTTCCTTCTGACCATCGGTGCCGACTGCATCCAAGTACGTGTAAGACAATCCGAGCTTCAAAGACTCAGATAGTTGCACCTTTCCCGATAATTCGATGCCATCCCGCTGGCTCTTACCCGGGATGTTCCTCACTGTCGAGATTGCACCGAAGATCGTCTCGATCCTGTCAACGAGATCGCTTTCAAAATATGTAACGTCTATGAGGGCGCGGCCCTGCCAGACTGCGAATTCGACACCCGCATCCCATCCTTTCGACTTTTCTGGTTTGAGATTCGGGTCGGGGTCAAAGAAAGGGGTTTGCCCGAATTTCTCGAAAAGGGTTGGCATTTTAACGCCCGTTCCAGCACTGGCATGAGGGCGAATGCCGAGTTCCGGGATCGGCACCGAGATACCCGTTCGCCAAGTGGTGAATTCATCAACAATGTAGTTGTCGTGTCTTACACCCGCAGATAGGTACACACGATCGAAAAAGTCTCCACGCCATTCGGTGGCAGCACCGGTGCGTCTCCGGGAAGCACTCACCAATCCAGCTGTCGACTGATTCTCAAACAGCTCCCGCTTGTGGTCGAGCAAACCGGTGATGGTGTGCTTTGCTCCGATGCCAGGCGTGATGAAGCGATATGTCGCCTGATAAGAGAGTTCGTACGCATCGTCCGTATTAAAGGCGGGGAACTCGGCACCACCGAAAAACGCCACGTCGTCACGATTTGTCAGGTTCCGAGTTGCCTTGACGACATGAGTCAAATCGCCGTCAAGCATATTCCAGCGCAGATCTGCACCCATCAGCAGCACGCGCGAGTCGGAAAAGGATAAGCTGTCACTCTGGATCAGCCAACCATCTCGCGTTCTCTGAGGATCTTCATCGTCCCGATCGAGGTGCTTTTCCGAATGACGGATACTCAAGTTAAGCCTGACATTCTCGGCCAGCATCGCGCCTGCCGTTGCCGACAGGGATGTCAAGCGGTAGCCGTCATTTTCTCCCATGGGTCCTTCAGGCGCTATATTGTAACCGTCACTTTCCCGGTGTTGCACAGTCACTGCTCCCCAGACGCGCTCACTTCCGCCGGAAACGCGAGCGGCGACGCCCCGGGTATCGAACGAGCCCGCTTCTGCACGGGCTATTGCTTTGATCGGCCCCTTTCCACTCCGGGTGATGATGTTGACAACGCCACCAACAGCGTTGGAGCCATAGAGGGCACTTTGCGGACCGCGAATGACCTCGATTCTTTCGATGTCCTCGGCGAGCAAATCTGAAAAATCGAATGATCCATCAGAGCCGGCGTTGGCTTCGATGCCGTCGATGAGCACCAACGTGTGGTTTGCCTCACCACCGCGTATCCGCACATTTGTCAATCCAGCCGGAGAGCCCGTCCGAGCCACCGTCACCCCCGGCAAGCTCCGCAGCGCATCCGCCGCGTGCCGGATCTGCTGGCGCTGCAGATCCTCACCCGTGACCACAGTTACGGCCGTTCCGAGCTGTGCCCTGGGAATCCCTGCGACCTGATCTGATGGGGGGCCAGCATCGGTTGCCGTCTCTTCGGCTGCCTCGACTGGAGGACCAGCCGGCGCTTCGGCCGTACTGCTCGATGGAGCGGGGCTCGGAGTGCTTGCGGCTACCGGCCTTCTCTGCGGCGCCGGTGGTGGCACTTCCAGAGTAGCCCCTTCCACCACGATGCCCGGCAACTCGAGAGCCGTCTGGGCCGCGGCCGGCGTGAGCATGGCGGCCGTGAGTGGCGGCAGGACAGCAACGGACGAGAGGAGACGGGTTACGAACGCATTCGACGCTGACTGTGAAATCGACATGACTGCTCCGCACGGCGATGGCGTGGGAGCACCGCAGAAGCAGGGTAGTCAGGCAGCGGTTCCGAAAGAAACAGCCAACGCTGTCGCCGCCCCAGTCCCTGGACCGAGGAAGCCGCGCTGGTCAGAGCCGATTACGCCTGGCACTCCATGTGTCTGACGCGCCCCCACTGGGTTACACATCAGTCGCCGCTACGGCTCTCTTCCGTTCCGTCGCGCGCCCCGCACGCCGGATGGGCGACCTGTGCCGGCAGGTCTCCTGGCTCGCGGCTCGATCGTCTCGTCCAGCCTTCCCGGCCCTGATTGATCTGGGCCAGTGGCATGTGTGAACGAGGCTCGCCGCCTACAGTTGCGGGGGCAGCCACGGATTGGGGGCTCTTGCAGCCCGTTACCGTGTTCCCTTTTCACCCGCCCGTGTCGTTGCACGAACGGGAACCGGCACGGCTCACAAGCAATCAGAGGTCTGCGAGATCGTCAAGGGCGTCCGGCGCTGTGCGAAATGGCTCTACTGAGTTGCTTCGCGGGCGATGCCGTCGAGCAACGCACCAACCTCGGCCAGTGCTGCCTTCGTCTCTGGACTGCCGCTGACAGGCGGCTGGCGATAGCCGACGACGACCGTCCCCGGCTCCCCGATGCCTTCGTAGATGAACATCACGTACGGGCAGAAAGCGACGTTCAACGCGTCCGCTTCCATCATCTGCCGCGAGAGCTTGGCCGAGCAGAAGGTGAAGAACTCAGCCGCCTTGTAGAGAGCCTTGTCGCTGCCCACGTCGGCACCGGTGCGGTCCAGCATGGCACCGATATTGCCGGTGAAGTCGATGTTCAGGCCGCGATTGATGATGGCGTTGGTGAGATCGAAACGGACATCATCATAGCTCGCCCGCTTCGAATAGGTACGAACCTCCTGGGCCTCGGCAGAAACCGGTCCAAGCAGAACCAGCCCCGCTGAGATCGCGAATGCACCAAGCAGGCGGACAAACGCAGTCATTTGACCTCCACCGGCCGGGCCGCTTCGGGGTCACGTCAGCCCTTCAGAGGCAAAGCAAGGCGCCAACTGCTGCAAGGTCCATCAGAATGGCTTCCCCGCGCACCGCGTAAAGATAGCCGGCGCCCAGCATGAGCAGGGCGACCGCTCCACCGGCCACGACCTTTTTCAGCGCCTGATCCACGGCTCTTCCTTCCGAAGGGCCAGCTTAGCACAGTCTTGCGAGCGGAAGCGAGCCGGTCACGCGGCCACAGCCGACTGCGCCACCAGGCGTGAGACTGGCCGCTCGCGAATCGGCCAGTGTACGGCTGCCGCGAACAGCCCCAGTGCGACCGAGATCCACCACATCGCATTATAGGACCCCGTGAGATCGTAAAGGCGGCCGGCCAGCCACAGGCCCGCGAACGAACCCAACTGGTGCGACAGGAACACGAAGCCGAACAGCATCGACATCCAGGTTGTTCCGAAGAATGTCGCCACCAAGCCGCTGGTCAGCGGCACCGTGGACAGCCAGAACAGGCCCAGCATCGCGCTCAGGATGATCACCACAGGCCCGTTGATCGGCAGGAACAGAAGTCCCACGAACACGAAGCAGCGCATGAAATAGATGACACTGAGGCCAACCCGCTTTTCGACAAACCGGCCCGACTGGCCTGCCAGCCACGTCCCGATGATGTTGGCAATGCCGACGGCCATCAGCGCCCAGACGCCGATGCTGGCATCGAGCCCCTTATCGGCGACGAACGCCGGCAGATGGACCGAGTAGAAGGCCACGTGGAACCCGCAGACGAAGAACCCGGCCGTCAGCAGCCAGAAGCTCGGATAGGCAAAGGCTTCGTTGAAGGCCTCTTTCAGGGACTGCGGCTTGCTTCCCGACTGCTGAGTCGAAGGCTTGCCGCTCAGTGGCCAGGCCAGCGGGATCATGAAAGCAGCAGTGGCTGCCAGCACCAGGAGGCTCATCTGCCAGCCGAGCCATTCGATCAGCACGTGCGCATACGGGAAGGCGACGAACCCGCCGATGCCGCCGGCCATGCCGAGCGAGGCGATGGCGGCGATCCGCTTTTCAGACACGACAAGCCGGCCCACGGCACCAACCAGCGCCGTAACGCCGGTGCCGCACACGCCGATGCCCAGCAGCACGCCGCTGATGTAGAGCTCCATCGGCGACTGGGCCGCGTACATGAGATAGAGACCGGCGCTCGTCGAGAGTGCGCAGCCGACGATGACCCGTCCCGCGCCGTACTTGTCCGCAATGGCGCCCGCCAGCACCGCCCCGACACCCCAGACGAGGTTGGCGATCGCCATGGCGTTGGAGAACGGTTCGCGGCCGATGCCGAGCTCTGTCGTCATCGGCTTCAAATAAAGCCCCATCACCTGCCTGAGGCCCATGGCCATGCCGACGATGAGACCTGCCGCGAGGATGATTGCCCAGGTGGGCAAGCGGGATGAGGGTTGCGTGGTCATGTGCGCTTTGCCTGGAAGTCCGGATCGGCCTTCTTATGGCACAATCGCAGCCCTGGGTAAGCTGAGGATTTTACATGAGCACGATGAGCAAACGTTATCGCGCAGGCGCCGGGATTTCCGCCGCTCGTCCTGCCGGAGCACCGCTGGCGGCCGGCTCGAGCCAGCAGCGCTCCACCTGAACCACGGGCCCCTCGGGCTCCCGAATGCCGCGCCCGATCAGCTCGATCTGCCAGCCGTGCCCGGGCTTCGGAGGATGCAGCCGATAGATGTTGTAGCGCGCCAACGGCTCGAATCGATGCACCCGGCCGATGGAGGCCGAAGCGATGCCGACCACCGGCATCAGGCCGTCCTTGTTCCGGTGCCAGCTCACCATGTCGCGATGGTTATGGCCGTGAATGACGAGCTCCGCGCCGGCATCCAGGATGGCACGCTCCAGATGCGGCGCGTCCTTCAAATCGCGGCCGGGGCGAACCTGTGAGACCAGTGGCGGATGGTGAATCATGACCAGACGGAACATGCCCATCCGGCCGAGTTCCTTCAGGACGCGGTGACAGTCCCGGATCTGATCAGGACCGACCTCGCCCGAGGCGATACCGGGCGGCGTCGGAACCGCCGAGTTCAGCCCTACCAGCGCGATGGTGTCATCGATCCGGCGCACATATGGGAAATGCGGACCAGGGCCGGAAGCCAGTCTGGAGCCCCACTCGTCGGATTCCATGTAGCGCGCCCAGCGGACGACGCCGCTGTGCCTGCGCAAGCGGGTGTAGATGTCGTGATTGCCGGGAACGACGGAGACAGAATGGGGCGGGCCGAGCGTGTGCAGCCAGAGCAGCGCCGTCTCGTATTCCTGCGGCAGGCCGATGTTGATGAGATCGCCGGAAACGCAGATATGGTCCACCCCCTGATGGCGCAGATCTGCCACGAGGAGATCGACGACGGCACGCAGATGGGATTTCCTGCGCCGCACCATCCAGTTCGCGAACCCCAGAAACCGCTTCGCGTTCCAGTGAATCGGCCAGAACGCTGCCAGCGGCGCCAGATGAACGTCGGACAGGTGGGCGATTGTGATCGGAGCGTTCATCACTTCGGGTCCCAGG
>JAWLCO010000121.1:0-12193 GCA_041687075.1 Hyphomicrobiaceae bacterium
GCTCGACGAGCACCAGCGCCCGCGGTCCGTCTGCCGTCATATGATCGGCAGCCCAAGCGAGCAGGACGCCACGATCTATCACGAGCCGGATGCCGGCTTTTATGTCGGGATCGGCTACACGCAGTCGCGCAAGTTCATCGTCATCGACGCGCACGATCATCAAACGAACGAGATCTACCTCATCGACACGCACGCGCCGGACCAGCCGCCGCGGCTGATCTCGGCCCGCCAGACCGGCCACGAGTACGGCATCGATCATCACGGCGATCAGCTCGTCGTGACGACGAACTCTGCGGGCGCGGAGGATTTCCGTATCTGCACGGCGCCGCTCGATGATCCGCGGATGGAGAACTGGCAGGATCTGGTGCCACACAAACCGGGCCGCCTGATCCTGGAGGCGATCGCCTTCAAGGATCATCTGGTGCGCCTCGAACGCGAGGATGGGCTGCCGCGGATCGTCATCCGCCGCTTTGCGGATGGGGCCGAGCACGCCATCGCTTTTGCAGAGGAAGCCTATTCGCTCGGCATCGCTCCGGGCTATGAGTACGACACGACGACCCTGCGTTTCACGTACTCGTCCATGACGACGCCGGCGCAGGTCTATGATTATGATATGGAATCCCGCGACCGGGTGCTGCGCAAAACGCAGGAAGTGCCGAGCGGGCACAACCCTGAGGATTACGTCACCAAGCGCCTTTATGCGCCTGCGCCGGACGGCGAGACGGTGCCGGTCAGCCTGCTCTACCGCAAGAGTACGCCGGTGGATGGCTCGGCGCCGCTATTCCTTTACGGCTACGGGAGCTACGGAATCTCGATCCCGGCCAACTTCTCGATTACACGCCTGTCGCTGGTCGACCGCGGTTTCATCTACGCCATCGCTCATATCCGCGGCGGCAAGGAGAAGGGCTACCGCTGGTACAAGCAGGGGAAGCACAAGACGAAGCGGAATACGTTCACCGACTTCATCGCGGCGGGTGAGTACCTGGCCGCGAGTGGTTATTCGCGCCGGGGACGGATCATCGCCAATGGCGGCTCGGCCGGCGGTATGCTGGTCGGCGCCGCGGTGAATATGGCGCCCGACCTGTTCCTCGGCGTCATTGCCGACGTGCCGTTCGTGGATGTGCTGAACACCATGCTCGACAAGGACCTGCCGCTGACCCCGCCCGAGTGGCCCGAGTGGGGCAACCCGATCGAGTCGTCGGAAGACTTCGAGCTGATCCGTTCTTACAGCCCCTACGACAACGTCGAGCGCAAGCCCTATCCGCACATCTTCGCCTATGGCGGGCTGACGGATCCGCGTGTCACCTACTGGGAGCCCGCGAAATGGGTAGCCCGGCTGCGGGAGCGGAAACAGGGCGATAACCTGCTGCTCCTCAAGATCAATATGGACGCCGGCCACGGCGGCGCCTCCGGCCGCTTCGAGCAGCTGCGGGAAGTGGCGCTCGACTATGCCTTCGCGCTGAAGATCACGGGGCTGGCAGGTTCGTCTGAAACGTCTGCGGCTTGATGCGCCAGCCGATCGCCTGCCGTGAGCCCGGTGAACGAGCGCATCGAAAGGTTAAGTCGAGATATTGATCCAGGGCGACTTGGTCTTGGCAAAAATGCATTAGTCTCAGGCCGGTAACGAGGGGTGCGTGGTTCAGCGGCAAAGCAATCGGCTCGATCGGCCGGTTGACGGCTCATACGATCACGTGCTCGGCCCCGCGGACGCCCCAATCACCCTGGTCGAGTACGGCAGCTATGACTGTCCGTATTGCCGTGCCGCCAATGAGAAGATCGCTCAGATCCGCAACCAGTTCGGTGACCGACTGCGCTACGTTTTTCGGCACCGGCCAATCCCCGGCAGCGACATCGCCCGAAGGGCGGCATATCTGGTCGAGCGCGCCCGGACTCCGAAAGAGTTCTGGGACGCTCATGTAAAGCTCATGAGCCGCTCCGAGTCGCTGAGCGGGGACGATCTCATTGCCGTAGCGAACGACCTCCGTTTGACGGAAGAAGATCCCGTTCAAGCCGAGGAGGCCATCAACGGCGCCATGGCACGGGTCGACGCCGATGAGCAAAGCGCCCGCGCCAGCGGCGTCATGATCACCCCGACCTTTTTCATCAACGGCCGCCGCTACGATGGGCCTTGGGACGAGAGCTCCCTTTCGGATGCGATGCTCAATCGGCTCGGGCACCGCGTCCGCGTGGCCGCGCTCGATTTCGTGAGCTGGGGCCCCTCGGCGGGCGTGCTGCTGCTTCTGGCGACGGTGCTGGCGATCGCGCTTACGAATTCTCCTCTGCAACCCTGGTTCAGTTCGATTTGGGAGCAGGAGTTCGGGCTGGAGTTCGGCGACCTGAGCTTTCGGATGTCCTTGCGCGAATGGATCGACGACGCGCTGCTCACGATCTTCTTTCTCGTCGTCGGCCTGGAAATCAAGCGTGAGTTCACGGTCGGGGATCTTGCCGGCCCGCGCACGGCCGCGCTGCCGATCGCCGCGGCCATCGGCGGAATGGCCATGCCCGCGGCCATCTACATGGCACTCATTCCGCAAGGGCCTTGGGCTCATGGTTGGGGCGTGCCGATGGCGACGGACACGGCATTTGCACTCGCCCTCATTGCAGTTCTGGGCTCGCGCGTGCCGATCGAGCTGCGCATTTTCCTGACCGCGGCTGCCATCGTCGACGACATCGGGGCCATTCTGGTGGTGGCCGCCTTCTATTCGAGTGACTTGCACCTTGGTTATCTGGGCGGCGCAGCAGGTATTGTTGCCGGTCTGGCACTGCTCAACCGGTCTCATGTCTACCGGGTGCTGCCCTATGCGCTGCTGGGCATCGCGCTCTGGGCGTGTGTCCACGCCAGCGGCCTGCATGCGACATTGGCCGGGGTCATTCTGGCGTTGTTCATCCCGACCCGCCCGCCTGCGGATCTGAGAGGGCTGATGGTGCAGGCGGATACGATCATTGCCGCCGAAGCGCAGCAGGCTGGGGGCGCGCTACGGCACGGCCCTTCCACCACGGCCATGCGGGCGCTCGACGCCATCTTCGAGCGGCTGGAGTCGCCTGCCGAGCGCCTGTTGCGCCACATGGGCGCGCGGTCGAGCTACGTCATTCTGCCCCTGTTCGCGCTCGCCAATGCCGGCGTCGAGATCTCGCTGGAGGTCTGGAGCAGTCATCAGGTTCTCTTCATGGCGATCATGGCCGGGCTGGTCATCGGCAAGCCGCTCGGACTCGTGTTGATGGCAGCGCTCGCCGTGTTGCTGGGTATTGCGGTCAAGCCCGAAGCTTACTCCTGGCGTCAGCTCATGGGAGCCGGCGGCCTGGCCGGGATCGGATTCACGATGTCGCTGTTCATTGCCGGGCAGGCGTTCCCCGCACCAGCGGACTACGCCGCCGCGAAGATCGCCGTGTTCGCAGCCTCAGTCTTTTCGGCAGCCATCGGCACAGCATTGCTATGGCGGCTGAGGAGCGCTGACGACGTCGGAGAAAATGAATCAGCTCAGAACCGGGCCTGAACCGGCCGGTGCCGGCGCTACCGCAACAGCCCGTCCAGCACGAAGCCACGATGCGGTTTCGGCGCTGCGCCTGCTGGCTTGCCCTGGCCCGAATCGGCCTGCGCAGTGGTGTCGGCCTTGGGGCTGGGTGGCGCTTCGAGAGAGCCGCGCACGCCACAACCGGCAACAGCCAAGGCTGTCGCCGCAAGGATGCTCAGCACGAACGCTCTGCTCATTCTCACCTGCCCACGTTCTGGCCCGCGATCTCCAACGGAGCACGGGCCGTAACAGGCCAAATGCGGCCCCGGCGAACGTACACTAGCGGTCCGTGCGCCGCCGACCAATGTGATGATGGCCGGCGGCAGCATTTTGTCCGGACCCTGTGGCTCAAGGCCCATAGTTCAGCAGTGGACTGTCATTTGAGGCTGGCGCAGAACCGCTGAATGCGCCTGCAGGCCTCCTCCAGCGCGTCGGTGGAGGTCGCGTAGGAGATCCGGAAGAACGGAGACATCGCGAAGGCGGCGCCGTGGACGCAGGCCACGCCTTCCTCGTCGAGGAGGGCGGTGACGAAATCCTCGTCGTTGTTGATCTTGACGCCCTTCGAGGTCGTCTTGCCGATCAGCTCCTCGCACGACGGATAGACGTAGAACGCGCCTTCCGGCTTAGGGCACTTGAGGCCGCGCGCCTGATTCAGCATCGACACGACCAGGTCCCGCCGCTGCGCGAACACCTTGTTGTTCCGCTCGATGAAGTCCTGCGGGCCGGTCAGCGCCTCGACGGCCGCCCACTGGGTGATCGAGTTGGGATTGGATGTCGACTGCGACTGCAGCTTGCACATCGCCTTGATGAGCGGCTCCGGGCCTGCGCCATAGCCGAGACGCCAGCCGGTCATGCAATAGGCCTTGGAAAGGCCGTTCATGGTCAGCGTGCGCTCGTAGAGCCCGGGCTCGACCTGTGCCGGCGTCCAGAACGTGTGGCCGTCGTAGAGCAGGTGCTCGTACATGTCATCGGTGAGCACCCAAACTTGCTGGTGGCGCATCAGCACGTCGGTGAGCGCCTTCACCTCTTCCCTGGTGTAGGCAGCGCCGGTCGGATTGCAGGGCGCATTGTAGATGAACCACTTGGTCTGCGGCGTGATTGCCTTCTCGAGCGTTTCGGGCTGCAGCTTGTAGCCATCCTCGATCCGGCAGGGGGCGAATACGGGCTTGCCGCCGCCGAGCAGCACGATGTCCGCATACGACACCCAGCACGGCGCCGGGATGACCACCTCGTCGCCCGGGTTGAGCGTGGCCAGCAGGGCATTATAAAGCACCTGCTTGCCGCCGGTCCCGACCGAAACCTGCGAGGTCTTGTATTCCAGGCCGTTCTCGCGCTTGAACTTCTCGACGATCGCCGCCTTCAGCTCCGGGATGCCGTCGACGTCGGTGTACTTCGTCTTCCCCTCGTTCATCGCCCGGATGGCGGCTTCCTTGATGTTGATCGGCGTATCGAAATCCGGCTCGCCGGCCGAGAGGGAGATGATGTCCCGCCCCTGGGCTTTGAGCTGGCGCGCCTTGGTCGAGACCGCGATGGTTGCGGAGGGCTGGATCCGGTTCAGGCTGTCAGCGAAAAAGCCCATGGTTGCCTCTCGATCGGTGTCCTGTGGACAAAGGTTGCGGCTGAGATCGCAATCGCGAACTTGCGCATGACTACTAGGCGCGCTTGCACGCCGGGGCAAGCGCGTTCCCTCGTGTTTCGCAGGTCTAAATAGTCTGGTGGCCCGCTCTTACCAGCCTTTGAACGGCGTCTCCGCCACCGGGGTCAGCGGCGGCTTGCGATCGGCGTAAGCCTTCAGGTTGTCGACGACGAGCTGGCCCATCTGGTTGCGCGTATGGACCGAGGCCGAGCCGACGTGCGGCAGCAGCACGGCGTTGGGCAGCGTCAGCAGCTCGGGATTGAGGTTCGGTTCATTCACGAACACGTCGAGCCCGGCCGCCAGAATCGTGCCATCCCGCAGCGCCTTGATGAGGGCCGCCTCCTCGACACAGGTGCCGCGTGCCATATTGATGAGCACGCCGCGGGGGCCGAGGGCTTCGAGCACATCTGCATTGATGATGTTCTTCGTCTCCGGCCCGCCCGGTGTGATGACGATCAGCGTGTCGACCGCCTTCGCCAGCTCCACCGCGCTGGGGTAGTAGGTGTAGGGCAGGTCGGTCCGCTGCCGGCGCGTGCAGTAGGAGATCGGCAGGCCGAAGGCCTCCAGGCGCCGCGCGATCGCCATACCGATACGGCCCATGCCGAGAATGCCGACGCTGCGGTCGCGCAGGCTGGCTGGCGTCAGGCGGTAGTCGCCTTCCTTGGCCCACTTGCCGTCCCGCAGCCAGCGCTCCGCCTGGGAAAGCTCGCGGACGGTCATGAGCAGCAGGCCGAGCGTGGTGTCTGCGACCTCCTCGGTCAGCACGTCGGGCGTATTGGAAACGATGATGCCACGCTTCCCCGCCGCGGCTGCATCGACGCTGTCGTAGCCGACCCCGAAATTGCCGATGACCCTGAGCTTCGGCAGCCGCGCCATCAGCGCATCATCGACTTTCACGCCGGTATGCCCGCCGGTGCAGATCGCCTCTATGACTTCGGCTTTGCTGGAGAGAACGGACTCCAGGTCCGCTGGTTGCTTCAACCGGTACACGTCGAATGCCTGATCAAGCTGCTCCTCGATCAGCGCCATCATGGGACCGGTCATCAGCAGCGCAGGTCTGGCCATCGTGCATTTCTCCAGCGAGTTGTTCATTCCTCGGGACGGGTCGTATCATTTGGCCGCGCCCGCTTCAACGATTGCGCCACATTGTCAAATCAGCCCGATCGCGGGACAAGCGGTGCATGAGCAATCCGCATTACGACGTTGCGATCATCGGCGGCGGCCACAACGGTCTCACCTGCGCGGCCTATCTGGCCGGAGCGGGGCTGCGCGTCATCGTGCTCGAGAAGAACGACGTCGTCGGCGGCGCGGCCGTGACGGAGGAGTTCCATCCGGGCTTTCGCAACTCGGTCGCCTCCTACACGGTGAGCCTGCTCAATCCGAAGGTGATCGCCGATCTCGAGCTTGCGAAGCACGGGCTGAAAATCCTCGAGCGACCCGCCGCCAACTTCTGGCCTGTCGATGCCGAGCGCGGGCTGCTGATGCCCTATGGTCTCGCCAACCGGCAGCGCGCGATTGCGGAATTCTCGCCCCGCGATGCCGAGCGGCTGGCTGATTACGATGCAGCGCTGGAGAGAGCCGCCGCGGTGCTGCGTGACCTGGTTCTCCGCACGCCGCCGAATGCAGGCGGCGGAATTGTCGAGCTGATCAAGGCCGCGGGGCTCGGCCGGCGGCTGTTGGGGCTGTCAATCGAGGACCAGCGGCTCCTCGTCGATCTCTTCACGAAAAGCGCCGCCGATTTCCTCGCGGGCTGGTTCGAGAGCGAGATCGTGCAGGGCGCATTTGCGTTCGACGGCATCGTCGGTGCCTACGCGTCGCCCTTCACGCCGGGAACGGCGTATGTGCTCCTGCACCACTGCTTCGGTGAGGTGAACGGCAGGTCCGGCGTATGGGGCCACGCCGTCGGCGGCATGGGCGCCATTACGCAAGCCATGTGTGCTTCGGCTCGTGCTCGTGGTGCAGTGATCCGGACAGGTGCTACGGTCGCGAAAGTGATGAGTAATAGCGGCCGCGCGACCGGCGTGGTTCTTCAATCGGGCGAGGAAATCCGGGCGCGCGCGGTCGCTGCAAATGTTCCGCCGAAATTGCTGTTCCGGGATTTGGTGCCGGAGGGCCTCGTCGCATCCGATTTACGGACGCGGTTTACGGGCATGAAAACCGGCTCCGGCACATTCCGTATGAACGTGGCCCTTTCGGAGCTGCCCGACTTCCCCTGTCGGCCCGGAAAGGATCTTCAACCGCACCACGGCTCCGGCATCATCATCGGTCCGACTGTTTCGTATCTGGAACGCGCTTATCTGGATGCGCGCGTTTATGGCTGGTCGCGCGAGCCTGTTGTCGAAATGCTGATCCCGACGACGCTCGACCCGGCGCTCGCACCACCCGGCAGGCACGTGGCGAGCCTTTTCGTGCAGCACGTCGCGCCACATCTTCCCGACGGCCGAAGCTGGGACGAGGCAAAGGACGAATTCGCGGATCTCGTCATCGACACCGTGACGAAGCACGCGCCGAACTTCAAATCGAGCGTCATTGCCCGACAAGCGCTCTCACCGCTCGACCTCGAACGCCGGTTCGGCATGGTCGACGGTGACATCTTCCACGGGCAGCTTTCCCTCGATCAGCTCTTTTCCATGCGCCCTGTCCTCGGCCACGCGGACTACCGCATGCCGATGCCGGGCCTCTATCTCTGCGGCTCCGGCGCCCATCCCGGCGGCGGCGTAACGGGCGCGCCCGGTCACAATGCGGCGCACGAGATCCTCCGCGACCTGCGGGGCTGGCTTCGGCGCATTCAAGTCGTGCTGCCGAAGCAAACTATCCGCAGTTGAAAGCGCGGGCGCTGCTCAAAAGGGAAATGGGCCTGTTTCAAATCAGGAAACAGGCTTCGCGGAATGCGGTGTTTCCCTTTTCTCAATTCGTGAACGCCTGGATCCCGGTGATCGCACGGCCCAGGATCAGCGCATGAATGTCGTGCGTACCCTCGTAGGTATTGACGACCTCGAGGTTCACGAGGTGGCGGGCGATGCAGAACTCGTCCGAGATGCCGTTGCCGCCCAGCATGTCGCGGGCCATGCGGGCGATGTCGAGAGCCTTGCCGCAGGAGTTGCGCTTGAGGATCGAGGTGACCTCGACCGGCGCGACGCCCTCGTCCTTCATGCGGCCGAGGCGCAGGCAGCCCTGAAGCCCGAGGCTGATCTCGGTCAGCATGTCAGCGAGCTTTTTCTGGATGAGCTGATTGGCGGCGAGCGGACGGCCGAACTGCTTGCGGTCGAGCACGTACTGACGCGCCGTCTCGAGGCACGCCTCCGCCGCACCGAGCGCACCCCAGGCGATGCCGTAGCGAGCCGAGTTGAGACAGGTGAACGGGCCCTTGAGCCCCGACACGTTCGGCAGGAGGTTCTCCTCGGGCACGAAGACGTCATCCATGACGACCTCGCCGGTGATCGAAGCCCTGAGGCCCACCTTGCCGTGAATCGCAGGCGCGCTGAGCCCCTTCCACTCCTTCTCCAGAATGAAGCCGCGGATCAGGCCGTCCTCGGTCTTCGCCCAGACGACGAAAACGTCCGCGATCGGGGAATTGGTGATCCAGGTCTTGTTACCTTTGAGGGAGTAGCCGCCCTCGACCTTGCGGGCGCGGGTTTCCATCGAGCCCGGATCGGAGCCGTGGTTGGGCTCCGTCAGGCCAAAGCACCCGATCCATTCGCCCTTGGCCAGCTTCGGCAGGTACTTGCGGCGCTGCGCCTCGGAGCCGAACTCATGGATCGGCAGCATGACCAGCGACGACTGAACGCTCATCATCGAGCGATAGCCCGAGTCCACGCGCTCGATCTCCCGCGCGATGAGCCCGTAGCAGACATAGCTTAGCCCGGCGCCGCCGTAGGTTTCCGGGATCGTCGCGCCGAGCAGCCCCAGCTCGCCCATCTCGCGGAAGATGGCCGGGTCCGTCTTTTCGTGGCGGAACGCTTCCTGCACCCGCGGCAGCAGCTTCTCCTGCGCATAGGCGCGGGCGGTATCGCGCACCATGCGCTCTTCTTCGCTGAGTTGCGCCTCCAGCAGAAGGGGATCGTCCCACTGGAACACCGGTTTGGCGGATGCTGTCTTCTTTTCGCCGGCCATGTCTTGCATCTCGAAAGTCTCCGATCCGTTCGGCGCATTCCCGCTGCGGCGCGAAAGGCGCGCCGGGCTCGGGGCGGAACATAACGGAACGGTCGAAACCCGCCAGCCCCATAACGGACGCACCGGCTATGCTATTCGACGCCGGGCAGGCTCGTGTCGAGGGAGAACACGAGGCACCAGTGCGGCTCGAATCTGGCGCCCATCGGCCAGATGTTCGCCTTGAAATCCTCGAGCAGCACGGCTTCATACCGCTTGAACCAGGCCTCTTCGCAGAGCACGAATTTGCTGGCGGCCGTCAGGCTCTCCCGGTCTATGACGCAGAGGACCCTCATCTCGGGGTTCCGCTGCAGGTACTCGTCGACGGCGACCATCAGCATCGGATAGCCGGGGTGCAGCATGTCATCGAGTACGATCAGTCCGCCCGGGCACAGGACGGACGTGGCGAGCGCGAGGTCGTGCGCCAGACTGGCCTGGGTGTGGTCGCCGTCGATATGGAACAGGCGCACAGGATCGCCATCGAGATGACCGGTGAGCTCCGCAGGGCTGATGCTGGCGCTGTCGGCCTTCCAGGTGATGCGTTGCTCGGGTGCGATCTCATGCCGGTCGCAATTCTCCTCGAAACGGTCGAGCACGGCCGGCGTCGGCCAATCGAAGGAGTCGATGCCGAGGGCGCGCTCGCCCGGTGCAAGGGCGTGCGCCAGCGCGATGAAGAAGCGGCCCTGGAACGTGCCGATCTCGACCGCATGGCCTGACACGCCCATGCTGCTCTGAATGCGCATCAGCCCGCAGACGATGGCAGCGGCGAACCGGGACGACATGCCGGGGACGGCGAGAAAACCGTTCTCCAGGTAGCGATCGACCGCAGCGATGCCGGATTTGGCCTTGAGCGTATCGGACATCGCGTGGTGCTCCACACCTGTGACCCCGGGAAAGACCAGGACGATCCCGGCAGAAAAGGGCTACACGCCGTCGGCGTTAGCCGCCCGATCCTGGGGACTTGCCTGGCCGCGCCGGCAGCGAGCTCAGATAGGCAGCCATCGCCGCTCGGTCCTCTGCCGAGAGCTTGGCCGTATTGGCAACCACGTCAGCCATGTTAGAGCCGACGGAATCGTATTCCGGGGTGAAGCCGGACTCCAGCAGATAAGCGATATCGGCCGCCGTCCAGGACGCGAGGCCGTCCTCGTGCGGAGTGATATTGGGCACCCAGCCCTTGCCTTCGGGGTCGGGGCCGCCAGCGAAGCGGCGGTCGGGCACGATGCCGCCCAAGGCATCACGCTGGCTGTGGCACTCGGCGCAGTGTCCGGGCCCCTCGACGAGATAGGCGCCGCGATTGAGAGCCGCCTCCCGCGTGGGTTCGGGCTCGAACGGCTTCCCGTCCATGTAGAGCAACTTCCAGAGTCCCACCGCGCGCCGCATGCTGAACGGGTACTGCAACTCGTGCGGCGCCGAAGGTGTGGCATCAGCCGGCAGCGTCTTGATGAACGCGAACAGGTCGCGCACGTCGTCGAGCGCCATGCGCTGATAGGACGTGTAGGGAAACGACGGATAGAGATGCTCTCCGTCGCGGCCGACGCCACGCAGCATCGCGTTGACGAACTCGGCCTCGCTCCAGCCCCCGATGCCGTACTGCGGATCGGAAGAGATATTGGGCGCCTTGAATGTGCCGAAAGCGGTCTTGAGCGCGAGCCCGCCGCCGAGCCGCGTCTTGTCCTCCTGCCCCGGCGTGGCATGGCAGGAGGCGCAGCCGCCGGCGTGGAACATGGTCTCGCCGTTGGCAAGATCGGCAGTCCGTGGAGGCAGTGCCGACGCCGGCAGCACGGACGGCATGGTGAGCAGGTAAAGGCCAGCGCCACCCGCAATCACCAGCACGATAAGCAGCCTGAGAACGATGCCGAGTGCCGAACGTCGCTTCCGAGCCATCGCCTTCAGATCTCTTCGAGTAAAGGAGTTCCGCGTCCCTAGCCTGATGATCAGACCGGAATAAGACATGGCGCCGGGAGCCGCTCATTTCCCGAGCGCCACTGAAGCCTCACGCTGCGCGGAAGGAGTTTCAATCGGGCTTGCGGTACTGCTTGTGGCAGCCGCCGCAGTTGCTCATCACCTTGGGCCATTCGGCCTTGAAGGAGGCCTCGTCCTTGATGCTTGAAGCGGCTGCCTTGGCATCGGCCGCGAGCTTGTCGAATTTTGCCAGGAACTCGTCGTGCTTCTCCCACACGATCGGCAGCGCGGCGGTATCTCCATTGTTGGAGCCCTCCGGCCACAGCCCCCTCAGCTTTTCCGCCTGCTCCTGGTACACGGCAAGCGACTGGTGAACCTTGTCGAGATCGAATTTCGCCTGTCCCTTCAGCACCGCGCCCGGCTCCTTGGCGGCGCCGGCGATGGCCTTCATCGCCTGCTGACGCTGGCCGATGACATCCGTTTGCGCGTTGACGGCCGTAACAATGGTCGCTCCGACAGCTACAGCCGCAGCGAGCGAAAAAATGCGCATCATCAAAGAAACCTCCCTCGTCAATGCTTTCCGGGCGGGCGATCGCCTGCTTTGCCCAGCGGCGGAAGCTCTCATTGTCGACCGTTTTCGTCAATTGAAGGGCATCTCAAGTGTGCTCACAGCTCCGTGAAGGCATCGCGGGATTCTTGCCGGCCGAGGGTGATGGGATACGCTGTTGACGGGTCGACAGGCTCTACCCGGCGCAGGGGCAGCAGGCAGGAGAAAAATGAAGGATTGGTCCCGTGATACCGGCCCGGACAGGGTGTTTCGCCTGCAGGATGGGCGCCGCATCACGTACCGGGAGTTCGGCGCGCCTGATGGGCGTCCGGTGCTGGCTCTGCATGGCACGCCTGCGTCACGGCTCATGTACGCCATCGCCGCTTCGACTGCTGCGCGGCTGGGTTTGCGGCTCATCGCGCCGGACCGCTGGGGCTATGCTGGAAC
>JAWLCO010000122.1:0-12106 GCA_041687075.1 Hyphomicrobiaceae bacterium
GCGAATCGCGCACCGAGACACTGCACCGCTTTGCGCCGGTCGTTCGGGCCGCCTTTCAAGGGCTTTGTCCGCCTGACACGGGAGCGAGCACAGCCAATGTCGCCGAGGAACTCGCCGGTTTCGAGGCTTGGTACGAATCCACGCATGGAAAGCCATTCTGGATTCTCTTTGATCAGTACGTCCCGGAATTGCCCCTTGTCGAGAGGTGACACGAGCATTCGCCGGCCTTCTCAAATGGATTGCCTAAGGAGCTTGCAAATAGCCGGGCGAATTGAACCTCGTGCCAGAACTCCTGGGAGTTGACCTGGCTAACCGTACAGCGGCGCGCAGACGATCTGACCGCTGCGGGTGCGCTCGATGGAGACGGCCACGCCGTAGACCTCCTCGAGACGTTCGCTGGTGAGCGTCTCGATGGGGGCGCCCATGGCAACGATCCTGCCGTCCCGCATCAGGCAGACGCGGTCGGCGACGGCGAAGGCCTGGTCCGGCTGATGCGTCGAGAGCACTACGCCGGCGCCGCGCGCGGCCAGACGCTTCACTTCCGTCAACACCACGACCTGATTGCCGAAGTCGAGACTGGCCGTTGGCTCGTCCATGACGAGCAAGGGCGCCGCCTGGGCCACGGCGCGCGCGATGATGACGAGCTGCCGCTGTCCGCCGGATAGCCGCGTCACATCGCGATGGGCAAGATCGCCGATGCCGAGCTCGTTGAGTGCCGCCATCGCCAACTCGCGGTCCTTGAGCGTCGGTCCGGCGAAGACGCCGCGATGCGCGACGCGGCCCATCAGCACGAGATCGAGCGCAGTGTAGGGAAACGGGCTGGTCTGCGCCTGCGGTACGTAAGCGATCCTTTGGGCCACCTCGGCGCGCGAATACTGGCCGAGCGGCTCGCCATCGAGCAGCACCTCGCCGCCTTGGGCGCGCAGCAAGCCGAGCATCGTTTTGAAGAGCGTCGTCTTTCCACAGCCGTTGGGCCCCAGCAGGCACAGCACCTCGCCCGGCTCGACGGTGAGGCTCACGTCGCTGCCGACGGCGCGCTCAGGATAGCCGAACGCCAGGTCGCGCAGCTCGATCCGCATCACGACCACCCATGCCGGCCGCGCCACAGGAGCCAGAGGAAGAACGGCGCGCCGACGACGGCTGTCAGGATACCGAGCGGCACCTCGATGCGCGCCATCGACCGCGCCAGCGTGTCAACCAGCACCAGATAGCTCGCGCCGATCAGCATGGCGGCGGGCAACAGGCGCTCGAAGTTCGGGCCAACGAGCATGCGTGCGATGTGCGGAATGACGAGGCCGACCCAGCCGATCACGCCGGCAATGGCCACGACGCTTGCCGTCATGAGCGTCGCCGCCGCGATGATGATGGCGCGCAGTCGTCCTGCCTCGACGCCGAGGGCCTTGGCCTCCTCGTCGCCCAGCGACAGCACGTTGACCTGCCAGCGCAGCAGCACCATCGGCAGCAACCCGAGCAGAACCGCCGGCAGCACGTTCCACAACTCGGTGCCGCGGATGCTCGCGAGGCTGCCGAGGAGCCAGAAGGTGATGGCCGGGAGCTGGTCGTAAGGATCGGCGAGGATCTTCAGCAGCGAGATCGCCGCGCCCGCCAATGCGCCGACGACAACGCCGCCGAGCACGAGCACCAGCGTCGGATCGCGCCCGCGCACAGCGACGGCAATGAGGTAGACCAGGGCGACGGTCGCGAGCCCAATAGTGAACGCCAAAACCTGGATCATCAGCGCCGGCAGCGACAGGAAGATGCCGATGACAGCTCCGAGCCCCGCGCCGGCCGACACACCGAGCACATCCGGCGAGACCAGCGGGTTGCGGAAGAGCCCCTGGTAGACGACGCCTGCCCCCGCCAGTGCGGCGCCCACGAGCAGCCCGGCCAGCACACGCGGACCGCGGATGTCGAGCAAAACCCGCTCCTCCGCAGTTTGTGCTACGCCGCCAGACCAGAGCTGGCCCAGCGCATTGATCGCCCCGTCCAGCGTCAAAGGATAAGCCCCCGTCCGGAGCCCGACGGCGGCCGCAACGACAGTCAGCAGAACGAGAAGGGGCACGATCCAGAATGTCCGGTCCGCTTTCATCGCGGGTTTGGCGCTCCGGGAGGCCGGCCGTCCGCCCACGTAAGCAGTGTGTCCAGCTCGGCCTCGACAAGATCGACGTGGTAGAAGAGCTTATAGAACTTGCGCGTTTCCTGCCGGAAGTCGAATGGAAAACGGTCGCCGTGAAAGAGGCTGGCGAGCCATGCAAGGCCGATCAGCCGGTTGACCGAGGGCGGGCGGTCGATCCAGCCGAAGGGCGCCGTCGGTGCGAGATAGACGCGGCCTTCCTGTACGGCCTTCACGCTCGCCCACACCGGATCGGCCCTGGCCTGGATACGGGCATGGAAGTTCCGGTCCCAGGTGACGATGATATCGGGGTTCCAGACGAGGATCTGCTCGGGCGAGATCTGGACAATGCCGCGGCGCTGGCCGCCGGCATCGGCGACATTGCGGCCACCGGCCCGCTCCAGGATCTCCGTGTTGATCGAGCCCCTGAGACCGGTTTCGAGCCCGTTGGGTCCACGCGCCAGATAGACCCGCGGGCGCTCGTTCTCGGGAATGGCCGAAAGCGCCCGGTCGAGGCGGTCGAACAGATCCTCCGTATAGCGGGCCAGCATCTCGCCGCGTTCCGGCACGCCGAGGATCTTGCCCAGCGTCCGCAGCGAGTCGGCGGTCGCCTCGAAGCGGCCATCGATAAGCACGTAAGGAATACCCGTCCGGTTCTGCACCGCGTCGGCCAACGAGATATAGGTCGGCCGGACGGAGCCGAAGTCGACGATCAGGTCGGGCCGGGTTCGCAGCACGACCTCGACATTCGCCGTATCCCCACGCCCGGACAACATGCCGAGCTTTGGCAGGTCCCGCACTTCCGGCAGCAGATACGATGCTTCTTCGGCGCGGATCGCGCGCGGCCAGCCGATCATGGCATCGGGGCGCATGACATAGACGACGACCGCTGCGGGACCTCCCGATGCGAAGATCTTCTCGACCCGGTCCGGCAGCATCACTTTGCGCCCGCCGGAATCGGTGAACGCCTGCGACCCGAGAGCGGATTGCGGGAACAGTAGCGCAGCGGCCCCGGCGCCGAACATCACCTGGCGGCGATCGATCCTCATGACGCGATACTCGCCTGTCGATTGTCTTCGAGCAACCGGCGCCGGGCCGCACCCGCTCCTCAGTCGACACCCACCATGACATCGCTCGCCTTGATGATGGCTGTCGCCTCCTTGCCGACTTCGAGCTGAAGCTCTTCGGCGGAGTTCTTGGTGATCGACGCCATGATAATCACACCGCCGCCGAGGTCGATCTCGACGTGAGAGGTGGTTACGCCGTGCTCCACGCCGACGATCTTGCCCTTGAGCTGATTGCGCGCACTCATCCTCATGGTCGCTGGCTCCTCTGCCGTTGGACCAACCTCATATGGGCACAGCGGGCTCAGTCGGGAATATCCGGTGAGTGCACAGTAAATTTCCATGCTTTCGCCGATCAGTTGGCCCGGCCGAACCCGTAGTCGGCCAGCACTTTCTGTCCTTTCTCCGAGAGAACATAGTCGGCGAGGGCCTGAGCCCCTGCCGGTGCATCTTTCAGCACGACGAGACCATAGTCAGCGCCGACATTGATTTCGCTGGGAATGGAAACGATCGACAGCTCCGGAGCGTCCTTCTTCGCCAGTACGGCGTTCGTGCAATACGTGAGGAACAGGTCGGCCTGATCGGTGGTCATGACCCAGGCGTAGACGGTCATCCCCTCCGGCCCTTTTGGTGAATTCGGCCCGCCAGTCAGCTGCAGCGACTTCTCCTCGAGCTTCGCCTTTGCGCCAGGCTTCAGCGCTTCGGTCTTGGCGAACAGCTCGAAGGCATAGTCGCCGGACGGATCGGCTTTCGGCGTGGACGTGCCAACGCGCACGTCGGGCCTGAGCATCACATCGAGCAGCTTCTCCGATGTGACCTCGAGCCCCGGCCGCACCAGCGCGCACAGCTCGTTGCGGGCAAAGACCCGCATCGCGGAGCTAGTGAGCCCCTGCTCGCCGAGCCGCTTCGGATGGCCCGTGTTGGCCGACGCGAAGACGTGCGCCGGCTCGCCCTTTTCGATCCGCTCGCGCAGCAGCCCGGACGCGCCGAAGATGGTCTCGACACGAGGATTGCCGCCGTTCTCGGCTTCGAACGCGCGCGCCACTTCGGTGAGTGCCGCCTTGAGACTGCCCGCGGCGTAGAGGTTCACCGTCTCGGCTCGCGCTGTCGACGTCAGGATCATCAAAGCACTCGCAAGCAACGCAATACGCATGGCCAATCACCATTGGCGTAGACGATGGAGAAAGGGCGCCGCTGCACCATAGGTGCGAGAACGGCGCCCTCGATGGATCAGCTCCCGGACTTGGCGTTCGGGAAGAAGAGCTGCTGGCCGTCGATCTTGTAGCTGCCGATCGCCTGCTGCCCCTCGGCCGAGACGATCCAGTCGATGAACTGCTGGCCGAGCTCCTTTTTCACGTGGGCATGCTTCTCCGGGTTCACGAGAATGATCCCGTACTGGTTGAACAGCCGATCGTCGCCCTCGACCACGATTTCCAGCTGCTCCTTGTTTTTGAAGGAGATCCAGGTCCCGCGGTCAGCGAGCACATAGCCGCCCATGGCGCTTGCGGTGTTCAGCGCAGCGCCCATGCCCTGGCCGATTTCGCGATACCAGGACGGCTTGCTGCCGGCCGGGTCGAGGTCCGCAGCCTTCCACAGCCTGAGCTCGGCCGAGTGCGTGCCCGACTTGTCGCCGCGCGAGACGAACGGTGCACCAGCCTCATGGATGGCCTTCAGCGCGGCCAGAATATCCTTGCCGCCCTTGACCTTCGCCGGATCGGACTTGGGACCGATCAGCACGAAATCGTTGTACATCACGTCATAGCGCTTCACGCCGTGCCCTTCGGCGACGAACTTCTCCTCCTGCGCTTTGGCGTGAACGAACACGACATCGGCGTCGCCACGGCGGCCCGTGTCCAGCGCCTGTCCCGTGCCCTGCGCGACGACCTTCACGTCGATGCCGGTCTTCTCCTTGAACATGGGCAGGATGTAGCCAAAGAGGCCGGAGTCCTGCGTCGATGTCGTCGACGAGACGACGATGGACTTGTCCTGTGCCGCTGCAGGCGCCGTCGTCAGACCAGCGGCTGCCAATGCGGCGATAGCGAATGCCAGATGCCGAATGCGCATTTGAGCTCCCCTTGTGTTAGATGACGAGGTCACCCGCCACGAACCGGCGTGCCTCATCGGTTGAAGGTTTCGTGAAGAAAGCCTCGGCCGGCGTCCGCTCGATGAGCCGACCTTTGGCGAGGAAGACCACTTCGGACGCCAGCCTTCGGGCCTGCCCAAGATCGTGGGTGGTCATCACGATCTTGACGCCGGACTTCGCCACCCGGCCGACGATGTCCTCGACCGCCTTCGTCGAGGCAGGATCGAGGCTCGCGGTCGGCTCGTCGAGAAACAGCACCTCGGGATCGCGGGCGAGCGCGCGGGCGAGCGCCAGCCGCTGCTGCTCGCCGCCGGACAGCCTGCGGGCCGGGCGATCGTCCAAACCCTCAAGGCCGACCTCCGCGAGCAGCCTTGCGATTTCCAACCGGTCCGGCCGCCGGCCCGCAGCCTTGAGTGCGTAGCCGACGTTGGCAGCGACCGTCCGGCGAAGCATCATCGGCTTCTGAAAGACAAAGGCGCGCGTGCCCGGCGCGGGCATCCCGCGGCCGCCATAGGTGATAGCGCCAGCCGTGGGCGTGATGAGGCCCATGGCGAGCTTCAGCAGCGTGGTCTTGCCCGAGCCGTTGGGGCCGAGAAGGATCGTCGGCGGGCCACCTGCGATTTCCAGGTCGATGCCGCAGAGAATCAAAACGGCACCAACGCGGTAATCTACGCCTGCGAAGCGAATGGGCAGATCGCTTCCCAGCACGCTCGTAGCGCTCGTCGATGCAGCTCTATCCAGCATGGGCCTCCGACCAGTGACGGACGCCCCAGGCGAATGCATTCACGACCAGAATCAACGTGATCAGCACGACGCCGAGGCCGATCGCGAGTGGCAGGTTGCCCTTCGACGTTTCGAGCGCGATGGTCGTCGTCATCACGCGTGTGAAGTTCTCGATGTTGCCGCCGACGATCATTACCGCTCCGACCTCGGCGGCCGCCCGGCCGAAGCCCGCCAGCAGGATCGTCACGAGCGAGAAGCGCGCATCCCAGAGCAGAGTCTTCACCCGCGCGAGCGGACCGACCTCCATGGCCGTCAGCTCGTCCCGGTACTCCGCCCATAAATCCTCGATGACCTGACGGCTGAGTGCAGCAATGATGGGTGTGATCAGCACCGTCTGCGCAATTACCATCGCCGCGGGTGTGAAGAGGATACCGAGGTCTCCGAGCGGTCCAGACCGGGAGAGCAGCAGGAAAACCAGCAGCCCCACCACGACAGGCGGCAGGCCCATGAGGCCGTTGAAGATTACGATCACGGCATGCCGGCCGGGGAACGCCGTGAGCGCCACCACCGCGCCGAGCGGTAGCCCGATGAGAGCCGAACACACGGTGGCCAAGAGAGTGACGAGCAGCGACAGGCGAACGATGGCGAACAGCGTCGCATCGCCTGTCAGAATCAGCTCCAGGGCGCTGGAGGCGTCCAACGCAGCCCTCCCCGATACCAGTTGACCACCGGTATAGGGTGTGCTTGGTTCCAAAATGTCAAATTATAGATTTCGCGCAAGCATATGCATATATACGCAGGTCTCGAACTTCTGACGACAGCAGAAGCCGCGGAGTATCTCCGGCTGAAGGAGAGGAAGTTGTATGAGCTGGTCGCGGACCGGCAGATTCCCTGCACGAAGGTGACGGGCAAGTGGCTCTTTCCCCGCGCCGATCTCGACCGCTGGATCCTGGCAGGCATGATGCGACCGCACGGTGTCATTCCGGCCGATCCGCCGCCGATTGTCGGCGGAAGTCATGACCCTCTGCTACAGTGGGCGTTGAGTGAGAGCCGGGCCGGCCTGGCCATCATGCCGGAGGGCAGCGAGTCCGGCTATCGCCGGCTCCTGAAGGGAGAGGTCGTCGCTGCGGCGATCCATTTCCACGATCGCGACGATCCCGAAAAGGATGCAAACATCGAAATCGTATCCCGGGAGGCGACACTCTACGATGCCGTCCTGATCGGCTTCGCGGCGCGCGAGCAAGGGTTGCTGGTGGCACCCGGCAACCCGCTGGGTCTCAGCTCGATGCGCGATGTGCTGGAGAAGAAAGTCCGCCTGGTCGTCCGGCCGGAGGGAGCGGGCGCGCAACAGCTTCTGCTGGCACTTCTAAGACGCCAGGGCGCAACACTTCAGGACGTCGCTGCCACCATCGAGGCCCCGACCGGGCCGGACATCGCCCAGGCCATTCGCGCCGGTCACGGCGACTGCGGAGTTGCCACCCGCGCCGTCGCGACAGCCGCCGGGCTCGACTTCGTTCCGCTTCAGGTCGAACGCTTCGACCTCCTCATGCGCCAGCGGGATGCCTTCCGCCCTCCGCTGCAAAAGCTCCTAAGACTGCTGACCTCGCCGGCATTCGCCCAGCGCGCAGCAGAACTCGGCGGGTTGGACGTTTCCGATGCGGGTAGCGTGCGCTGGGCACCGTAAACGGAGGTTTTCCAACGGCGGGGCATTCATCAACAGGAAACGGCCGCGGCGGACCTATACCGCCACGGCCGGGCGGAGATCTCTCTTACCTCGTGTCTTAACGAAGATAAGGGCAGAGCGTCTCGCGGCCCGAACGGGTGATGATCGTGCCCGTCTCGTAGTCGAAAGACCGGAAGTCCCTTGCACACCGGTCGAAACGATCCCGTGCCGAGGCCTCGGTGACCCCCTTTGCGATCAGAGCGCCGACGATGCCGATAGCCAGCCCGGCGCCGAAGGCTCCCGCGCCACGGTGCTTGCGATGCCGATGGCGGTGATGATGATGATGTCTGCGATAGTGCCTGCGGCTTTTCACCTCGATCACTTCGGCTGAAGCCGCGCCCGTTGCAAGCGGACCACCGACAACGGCAGGTACCACGGTGCCTCCAGCCGGTGCAGCAGGCATCAGCACGCCCGCGAAAGCCGGTTGCACCAACATGACACCGCACATCAGTGTCGCGACGAAAGTTTTTCTCATCGAAACGCTCTCCTTTGATCGATGGGAGCAGCAGAGCTCGTGTTGCATCTAGCGCCCCAATCCGGCGCTTAGATGGCAATTGTGTGCATGCCCGCCTTACGCCAGCGTATCGGCTCCGGTCTCCCCAGACCCGGTCAGCGTTAACACGGCAGTTGTTTCCGGCTCATGTAGGAAAAGCCAAGAAACCGAGAACGGAAGTTTCATTCTGGCTCGATTTTCCGCGCAACGGCCTCTGATTGGCGGTGGACGAGCGATTTCGGAATGGCCGTACGGCGCCCTTCCGAGCGGGCGGAAGCGTGAAGTGCTCACGGATGGCTGGCTGGCCCAAACCCGCTCCGATGTTGGCGTCTGCCCAAGGAGCAATCCGCCTCAAGTCGGGATGTCGCGCGAGACCTTGAACTGCTCGTCTACTCGCCCCGCCCAACGGAAGAATGCGTGCCGCAGCACATCGATGTCCTCGTCGAGGGTGGCGCCGGTCTCACTCCCCTTCGCCTCCCCTGACTGCAGCCGCCGGCGCAGCTCGGCATGCTGGCGCAGCATCTCGTCCCACTCTCGCCGAAGCTCGTTGCCAACGACGCCGCGCTGCTCGAGGTCCTTGCGCGACTGCTCGATCTGGGCCTCCAGCTCCTCCAGCCGTTGCAGTGCATCGTCCTGCCGGTCGTTCATGGTCAGGCTCCGTCCAATCCTGGCGCCATGCGGGCGCCCTGATGGAAGAAAGACGCACCGGCCCGGCCCTCCGTTCCTGACCTGGGCCACGGCGTCGGCCATCTGTTGACGGGGCTCACGCCGCCGCGCCACTCTCAGCCGCAATCTGCGATCCCGCTCAAGCACTCCGCAACGAGAGGAGCTGTCGGCTTGATTTCCCTCGACGACATTATGGCCGCTCGCACGCGCATCGGTTCCTACATCCGCCGCACGCCGGTGGTGCAGGCCTCGTGCCTGAAGCAGGCATTGCCCTCCGGCAATGTGACGCTGAAGCTGGAATGCCTGCAGGTCACCGGCTCCTTCAAGGCGCGTGGCGCCATGAACCGCGTGCTCGGCGCCGCAGCCGAGGAGCGGCGGACCGGACTCGTCACGGCCTCTGGCGGCAACCACGGGCTCGCCGTGGCGCGCACGGCTCACGTAACAGGCGTCCCGGCCACGATCTTCCTGCCGCGGAACGTATCACCAGCCAAGGTCGAGAAATTGAAGGGGTGGGGAGCGCGGATCGAGATCGTGGGCAGCGTTTTCGACGAGGCGAACGAGGCTGCTTTGTCGTACGCCAGCCAGTCGGGCGCCCTTTACGTCCACCCTTACGCCGATCCACTGGTCGTGGCAGGTCAGGGCACGTTGGGCCTCGATGTCCTTGACGATATTCCGGACCTGGACGCCATCCTCATTGCCATTGGCGGCGGCGGGCTGATCGCGGGAATGGCAACCGCCATCAAGGCGCTGCGGCCGTCCATTCGCATCATCGGCGTCGAGCCCGAAGGCGCGCCGACGCTCCGCGCGAGCCTGGAGGCGGGCCGCGTGGTTGCCCTGCCCGAAATCACGACCTGTGTGGCGACGATGGCCGCGCGCCGCACCGACGAGCGCGTGTTCGAGATCGCCCGGCGGCACGTCAGCGAAGTGGTGCTGGTGAGCGATGAGGCCATGCGCGAGGCCGCGCGCTGGCTGTGGTTCGAGACCGGTATTGCAGCGGATCTTTCCGGCGCAGCGTCTGTCGCGGCGTTGCAGTCGGGCCGCCTCGATCTGACCGCGGACGCCAAAGTCTGTGCACTTGTCTGCGGCGCGGGGCCGGATGGGATCGCCTGATGATCGTCAGTCCGGCGACCCTCGGGCGGTGATCTCGGAGAGCTTGCGATCGAGGTGATAGCTCCATCGGGCCATGTGGGCCCGGAAGGCCGCGACTTCGACCTCCGCAGACTGGCCGCCTCCATTTGCGCATTTCTCGATGATGGGCTCCGACTCGCGGGTGATGTAGGCATCATCGACACGCGCCGGTTCGAGCTCGAACGAACCGATGGCGGTGGCCAGCCGAGAGAAAAAGCGGTCCGCCTCGCCCATCAGGCATGCCCGCACGTCCTCGCCCGCAGCCGCCCTGGGCATGTCTGGAGCCACCGTCAGAAGAAAAAGCACGCCAGCGAACGGGGCCGCCAGGAGCCAACGGCCGGGAGCGGATGTGCGCATGATCATCCCTGGTCTGTGTTGATCCGCCGTGGGCTCTAAGCAGCGATTGTGGCTTTTTCGGAAACTGGGACGCGCAGTCCCGATTTGCACGCCGAAATTGCACCCGACTGACTACTCGCCACGAAACAGACCCTGTCTTCCTTCCACCGCCAGGACGGTGGCGAATGCCGACAGGCTGAGCAGCGCAAAGCCCACAGCGAGCGGCAGAATCGTACCGTCGAAAAAGATCCCGATCGCCCAGCCAAACAGCGCCCCCGCAGCAGTTGTATAGAAGCCGATGAACGAGGAGGCCGTGCCGGCAACGGCGCCCATCGGCTGCATGGCGATGGCGTTGAAGTTCGGCATGACGAGGCCGAAAGAGAAGAACACCGTTGCGACCAGAACAGCAAAGATCACCAGCGGCGGTTCCCAGGGGGCGAGCACCATGAGCAGCACGGAGCTGGCGCAGAATGCGACCATTGCCGTATGCGACACCCGTCGCATCCCATGCCGCTCAACGAGCTGCGCGTTCGTGAACGCAGCCAACGCCTGCACGCCGGCCACGGCCCCGAATGCGACCGGAAAGCTGGCGCCGAGGCCATAGACGTCAACGAAGATCTGCTGGGCGCTGGTGATGTACGCCATCAGACAGCCGAACACGAACCCGATCGCAATGGAGTAGCCGACTGTCTGCGGGGATGTGAGCGTCCACCGCAGCGCCGTCTTGAACGAGATCGCCCGGCGCGGCTCGTTCACGACGTGCGTCTCCGGCAGGCGGAAACCCGACCATACGATGCCGGCGATGCCGACGGCGAGCAGGAACTCGAAAATCAGCCTCCAGTCACCGAGCCAGAGCAACCCCTGGCCAAGGCTGGGCGCCAGAACTGGAACGGTGATGAACACCATCATCACGAGCGACGTCACGCGCGCCATCTGCCACCCGCTGAACAGGTCCCGGATGACGGCGATCGAGATGACCCGCGACGAGGCCGCCCCAAAGCCCTGCACCGATCGCGCTAGAAACAGGTACGAGAAGTCATCCACGGTGACCGCTGCCAGCGAGCCTGCCGCAAAGATGGCAAGCCCCGCGAGCAGCATGGATTTGCGGCCGACCCGGTCAGAAAGAGGTCCGAAGACGAGCTGGCCAGCAGCAAGGCCGACCATGTAGCTCGTCACGACGAGCTGGCGATCGTTGGCCTCGGCGAGCGAGAAGTACTCTCCGATCTGCGGCAGGGCCGGAAGCATGATGTCGATCGAGAGCGCAGTGAGTGCCATCAGCAGCGCCATCAGGCCCACGAACTCGCCGAACGACGTCGGCAGGGCAGGTTCGCCCGTGCCGGTTGCGCGCTTCGGATCGGGCCTGCTGCCGAGCTCGTTCATGTTCTCCTGCATCCCTGCCATGCCAAAACGGTCCCCTTGGACCCGGTCAGCCGGCCCGCTCGGCCCCGCGAAGGGAATGGTTATCTCGACATCATCGGGAACGCCGAAGCGCAATGGTTGGCTACGCCCGGAGGTGGGGAGATCGAGAACATGGATGCTCGCCTGCCCATTGTGAAGTCTCCCCGGTCAGCCTGACGCGGAAGTGAAGGCAAGGGCGCTGTTTCCTGCAGCTCCCGTTCACCGGACTTTGCCCTGGATGGAAACGCACACTCGGCCACCCCCGGCGGACCCTCCGGCTAGGCCTCTCCTTCTCGTGCGTCAAGCTGGCCCGACCATCCGGCATCCCCTCCGGCCATCAGTCCGACTTTTCAGACGAACGTCAGCAAGTTAGATTTGA
>JAWLCO010000123.1:0-11823 GCA_041687075.1 Hyphomicrobiaceae bacterium
CTGGGCGAAGAGTACGTGGACAAGGCCATGGCGAATGCGGACGATTTCAACCGTCCGTTCCAGGACATGCTGAACGAGTACTGCTGGGGCACCATCTGGGGCGATGAGCGCATTCCGGCGAAAACCCGCTCCATGATCAACCTGGGCCTGATCGCGGGCTTGAACCGGATGGAGGAATGGGAGCTGCACCTGCGCGGCGCCATCCGCAACGGCGTCTCGCGGGAGGAAATCCAGTCCATTCTGCATCAGATTGCCGTCTATGCCGGCATGCCGGCAGGCGTGGAATGCTTCCGCATCGCCCGCCGCGTATTCGCGGAGATGGACGGCAAGGCCTGAGCTGATCCACGCCTCAAGGCCAAAGCCCTCGCCTCTTTTCCGCCGGTCGCCGCCTCCCGGAACATTTTCCCCGAGGCCCTCGTTGACCGGCGAAAGGGAGCTTGTGCAATGGCCAAGATGAAGGCTGCGGTATTCGTCGAGCCCGGTCGTATCGTGCTCGACGAGAAGCCCGTTCCCGACGTGGGTCCGCTCGATGCCCTGATCCGCATCACCACCACCACGATCTGCGGAACCGACATCCACATTCTCAAGGGCGAGTACCCCGTCAAGTCCGGCCTGACCATCGGGCACGAGCCGGTGGGCATCATCGAGAAGCTCGGCTCGGCAGTGAAAGGCTATCGCGAAGGCCAGCGGGTCATCGCCGGGGCCATCACCCCAACCGGCTACAGCAATGCCTCTCTGGCCGGCGTTCACGCCCAGGATGGTGCCTGCACCGCGCATGGCTGGAAGCCAATGGGCGGCTGGAAATTCGGCAACACCATCGACGGCTGCCAGGCTGAGTTCGTATGCGTCCCCGATGCCATGGCAAATCTGGCACCGGTGCCGGACGGCCTGACGGACGTCGAGGTGCTGATGTGTCCCGACATCATGTCCACCGGGCTGTCTGGTGCAGAAGCCGCGAACATCAAGATCGGCGACACGGTGGCGATTTTCGCCCAGGGCCCCATCGGGCTTTGCGCCACCGCCGGCGCGCGGCTCATGGGGGCAACCACGATCTTCACAACCGACATGCTGCCCGAGCGCCTGGAAATGTCTCGAAGGCTCGGAGCAGATCACGCCATCGACTCGTCCGATGTTGATCCGGTCCACGAGATCATGCGGCTCACCGATGGCCGCGGTGTCGATGTTGCGATCGAGGCGCTTGGCAGGCAATCCACATTCGAGGCCGCCCTGCGGGTGATACGGCCAGGCGGGACCCTCTCGAGCCTCGGTGTTTACAGCAACGATCTCACCATCCCGCTCGGGCCATTCGCGGCAGGGCTGGGCGACCATCGCATTATCACCACGCTCTGCCCCGGAGGCAAGGAACGCATGCGGCGCATGCTCAATGTGATCGGTTCAGGCCGCGCAGACCTGAAGCCGCTCGTCACGCATCAATTCAGGCTCGACGATATCGAGGCGGCCTATGATCTGTTCGGGCACCAGCGCGATGGCGTTCTCAAGGTCGCGATTACGCCCTGATTGCCGGACGGGCCGGCGCGCCACGAACGATTGCTGCAGGCCAAGTGCGACCGTCGCTGCGTGAACGGGAGAGAGCGTTTTTTTTTGGGGGAGTTTTCGAGTATGAAGCGCATGCGGCCACCCAAGCGCATTGGCGCTTCGTCAGTTGCGACTCGATAAAAGTCCCCGGAGAGCTGCGCCGCGCCACCCCCCGGGGTCTTGGCCCCGCTGCCTTGAATTCGTGACCACGTGGTCGCAACTGATAAATGCTCAGCTGCCTGCTTGGTTCCAGGATCGGACGGAAACTGTGTTTTGCGCGGCGGAATCGCAACACTCGCGCTTACGCAGGCTGCTGCTCTATAAACTGCTCCAGCGCCGCGCGGACCTCGACGGGCGGCAATGTCGACGCCCGGTTTCTCACGTCGAAAAAAACCATGGTGCATTCGGCCGAGGCGGCGCATCGCTCCTCACCGGCCATGAACACGCCGTGCTGTAGCGTGAATGATTTGCTGCCGAGGCGGGCGATGCGCGTGCCGACCTCGACGCTGCCGGGGAAGTGCAGCTCGTTGATATAATCGATTACAAGCCGTGCGATGACGAGCTCGAGGTGCGGTCCGCCAAACTGCCTCAGCAGCGGGTAAACGAGCGCGACCCGCGCCTGCTCGAGAAAGGCCGCCATGGCCGCGTTGTTGATGTGTCCGATCGGATCCTGGTCACAATAACGAATCGTGACGGTGGTCCAGTGGTGGAAATCCGCGCGGCTGCGCCGAACGTCGTCAGAGTTCTCCGGCATGTGCATCCGATGGAGCAATTTGCGAAAGGGCACGCTGCGAGCCAGTACCGGCACGCAGAAGCCACCAGAGACCTACGCTCTTGGGGCTCGCGCTGTCAAAGACGCGCAACACGGGTGAGACGATCGGTCGAAGAGAGCCCGTTCAGATGACCTCCTCGGTCTTGTCGTCCGTCTCGCCGTAGCGGCGCAGGGTAGCTGGTCGCGTGCCGGAATAGAGCTTGTCGAGACCCGAGGCGATCTTGGCGTTCTCGCGCTCGAACAAGCTGTTGCCGTCGAGATCGCTTTCGACAAGGAACGGCCCGAAGTTCTCGACGTCCAGCACCCAGATGGCCTGCGCCAGCCCAAGCTCTTCAAGCCAGTGCACACCAGCGACCCGCTTGATTCCGCGGCCGAGCAACGCCCCCGTGCCGTAGCCGACCGTCGTCAGGTAGATGGCGTTGTTGGGCACGAACGAGTTCCTGTACGTCTCGCTCGTCATGCCGCCCTTGCCGATCACGATGTTGATTCCGGAGAGCTTGAACCAGCCATCGAGCCACTTGGCAAAGCGGAACGAGGCGGTGGCGGTCACAGCACCCACGGTGTGGCTGCCGTCCGGCGCTATACTGGCGGCCGGCGAGCAATGAAAGTTGGCACTGCCAAGCTCAGCCGGCGCGGCGGGCAGGCCGAAGCCATCCTCGACAGCCCGCTTGTAGACGCCCTCACGCGCCGTGAAGATGCGGCCCGAAAGATAGGCGACCGTGCCGATCTCCAGCTTCCGCAGCTCCTCCGTAGATGCCGGGAGCTTCAGGTGAACGGTTTTCAGGCTCGATGTGCTCGTCGTCATCAATGCGCTTTCGATTTCACGGGCTGGTGGCGGGCGAGGGCGACCCCGGTTCAATCAAACACGATCACCCCGCGGGCGATACTCCCCGACGTCAGCAGCTTGAACCCTTCGTTGATCTCCTCGAAGCGATATGTCCGGCTGATGAGGTCATCGAGATTGATGCGCTTGTCCAGGTCCAGGTCGGCCAGAATGCCGAAATCGATGTTCGGCCGCACCGAGCCGTAATAGGTGCCGGTGAACTTCTTCTCCAGGTAGACCATGTTGGCCAGACCGATGGGCGCCGTCGCAGTGTAGGCCGGGATGCCGACCAGCACCGCATGGCCGGCCGGCGCGACGGCATCGACGATCTGCACGGCCGTCGTCGAGCTGCCGATGGCATCGAACGCATAGTCGGCGCCGAGCCCGCCCGTCAGCTCGCGGACGCGCTTCACGACGTCGTCCTCGCGCGCATTGATGGTGTGCGTGGCACCGAACTGCTTCGCGTACTGCAGCTTGTTGTCGAGCAGGTCGGCCGCGATGATCGTCCGGGCGCCAGCGAGCTTCGCACCCTGAACGACGTTGAGCCCCACGCCGCCGCAGCCGATCACCAGCACGGATGAGCCGGCCGGCACCTGTGCGTGACGGATCACGGCACCGACGCCGGTCGCGACGCTGCAGCCGATGATCGCCGCATGGGTCCACGGCAGATCCTTGCGCACGGGCACGAGCTGCTCCGCGGGGCAGACGACGTACTCGGAAAACGTTCCGATGCGGCCCATGACGTTGACGGGCTCGCCGTTGAGCTTCACGCGCGACGTGCCGTCGTGCATGCGCCAGCGCGGGGTATCGTTATGGCCCGTGCACAGCACGGTGCGCCCTTGCGAGCAGTACGGGCAGTAGCCGCAGTGCGGGCGGAAGGAGAAGATGACGTGATCTCCGACCTTCAGGTGGTTCACACCCGGTCCGCATTCGACCACCTCGCCAGCCGCCTCATGGCCCAGCACCATCGGCAGCGGCAACGGCCAGTCGCCGTTCATGATGTGCCAGTCGCTCATGCACACGCCGGCCGCCTTGACCTTGACGCGGGCCTCGCCAGCTTTCGGGCCCTCCTGCTCCAGGTCAAGGATTTCGAGCGGCTTGTTGACTTCGGTCAGGACTGCAGCGCGCATGGACGTTTCCTCTCGATTGTGAGCTTCAGGCACATTACGGCGCCGCGCGGTCGTCGCCAATCGGCTGGTTTTGGCAGACTGCGGCCATTATTCCGCAGCTTCCACCTTCTCCGGCCGCTCCCATTCGACCGTCGCCCGGCGCGAATAGTCCGTGAACCACATGGGATCGGTGCGGAATTCGGCCCGGCCGTCGGCATGGATGCGAGCCGTCGCGCGCCGGGAAGAGAGGCAGAACATGTGGACACTCATCGGCATGCCGCCCGTATGGCAGTAACCGACCTCGATATGGCAGTCGACGACCATGGACGATCCCATGAAACCCATTGCGCCCATGCCGATCGAATTGCCGAGCGTTTTCAGCTCGTCCTCGAGCGTCGCAATCTTTGGATCGGGATGGCGGGAGCCGACCGTGCGCAGACACGACGCCTGCTTACCGAGCACCATGCAGGTATCCTTCGACCCGCCGAGACCAATGCCCACGATCGCCGGCTGACAGGCAAGGCCCCGCTTTCCGAAGGCAATGAGCGTGTCGAGATAGAACCGCTTGATGCCCTCGATCCCATCGCCTGGGAACAGCATGCGGTAGTCGGAGCCGAACAGACCGCCCTTGTGAACTGTCGTCAGGTCGATCCAGTCCGCTTCCGGATGAAACCCGTACTCGATCTCCGGCGCATTGATGCCAACGTTGTTGTTGTGATCCGTGCGCCAAAGCGGATGAACGCGATTGGGCCTCAGCGGAACGTCGTTGGTCGCTTTGGCGGTGGCGCGTCGCAGTGCGGCCTCGAGCGCGATCGGTCCGCCTTCTATACGGGCCTCGTTGCCGAGCTTTACGTACCAGCGCGGGCAACCGGTATCGCCGCACATGGCGCGCCGGTCCTCCTTGGCCGCCTCGTAGTTCTCCAGCATCGCCTTGATGACGAAGGCCGACAGGTCGCCCTTTTCCGTGTCGGCGCACTGGCGCAAACCCGCAAGATAATCCTCCGGAATCTCAATGGCCGCCTTGGCCATGAGCTGCTCGGCGGTGGATTGGATGGAGGTGAGGGGGATCATCTAAAGTCGCCGCTCCCTTGTGCTTTGTCAGACATTAGCGCCGATCAGGTCTCGAATCTTTCTCAAGCGGATTTGCCAGTTGCCACGTGGATCCCGGGGACGAGCGCCGAGACGCGTCGAAATAGGACTTTCACAGAGCAACCAAAACGAACCGTCATCCCGGGCCTTGTGCCCGGGATCCAAAGTGCCACAAGCTCAGGACGGCGGACTTTTGACTCAAAATGCGCACTTACTACACTTACATTCTGGCCAGCAGCCCACGCGGGACGCTTTACATCGGCGTCACCAATAGCCTCATTCGCAGAGTCCATCAGCACAGGACTGGAATAGCATCCAGGTTCACGCGAAAGTACCGCGTATACAAACTGGTGTGGTTTCAGGCATTCCCGTCCGCGCACGAAGCGATCCAGCGCGAAAAGACCATGAAGGAGTGGCCGCGCGCGTGGAAGATCAACCTGATCGAACGCACCAACCCTCATTGGATCGATCTGTTTCCTTCCTTGCCGGGGGCCGTCCTGTTCTCCCGCGAGAAAGCTGAGTAACACATTGTTGTGCGGTGCCACGAGACTTAACACCTGAGATTGTGGAACGTTGGATCCCGGCGACGAGCGCCGGGATGACTTTGGGTTGACTACTCCGCAGCCCGCATCTCCTCGAGCAGCGATTCGCCCGGCCGGACCATTGTGAAGGCCACCGGCTCGTCGATGACCTCGACACGGCCATCACGTTGGCAGGCAACCGTAAACGTGGAGGTGGCAAGATCACCTTCGCCCGGGAAATCCTCCCGGTAGTGGGCGCCGCGGGAATTCTCGCGTTTAAGGGCCGCCTTGGCGATCACTTTGGAGACGGCAATCAGGCTCTCCAGATTCAGCCAGTCGTGCCAGGTCAGATTGAAGGCGCGGTCGCCGTCGCGCAAGCCCGTGGCATGGAGCTCCCCGTCGATGGCGTCGAGGTTCGCCACGGCCCGCTCCAGACCCGCCCGGTCGCGGATGACCCCGACATCGTCCCACATCGAATCGAGGAGGCGCTCGCGGAGCTGGTTGAGATCGCCGGGGCGCTTGTCGAACGGTTTGACGGCGCGCGCCATCTCGGCCGTGATTGCCTCCTCATCCGGAGCGCGCCAGTGCGGATTGCGGGCGATGAAGCCCGGCATCACGTCGCCAGCAATTCCGCCGAACACCGTGGAATTCGCAACGCCATTGCCGCCAAGGCGGTTGGCGCCGTGGACGCCGCCGGCGTCCTCGCCCGCAACGTAGAGCCCCGGCAGTTCGGTTGACGTGTCCGTGTCGCAGATGACGCCGCCCATGTGATAGTGCGCGGTCGGCACCACCTCGACGAGCCCGCCTGCAAGATCGAAACCACAGTCCGCGCAGCGCTCGACCATGCCCTTGAACTGCTTGCGCACATTATCGATTCCGAGATGGCTCATCTTGATGTAAACGCCGCCATTGCGGGTCGTGCGGCCGGCGCGCATCTCGGCGTAGATCGCCTGGCTCACCTTGTCCCGCGTCGCCCGCTCCGCCTTGGGGTCGACTCGCTCCATGAAGCGCTCCATGCTGCCGTTGAGCAGATGGCCGCCCGCACCGCGCAATCCTTCTTCCAACACAGTGCCGGTCATGCGCGTGTCGGGGCCGGCCAGCAGACCCGTCGGGTGGAACTGCACCATTTCCATGTCCCGCAGAGGCAGTCCGGCACGGAGTGCCATTGCGAGACCGTCCATGCTCTTGTCGCCGGAGGGCGTGTGGTAGCGGTACATGGTCGGGCCGCCGCCAGTGGCCAGCAGCACGGCCTTCGCCTGGACGAACCGGAATGTGCCCGTGCGGATGTCGATCATCAGCACCCCTGAGATCGACTCGCCGGCCTTGTCCCTGATGAGCGCAATGGCGCGATGCTCCTCGAGCCGCTGAATGGGCCGCGCCCAGACCTGCTCCATCAGGCGGTTGATGATCTCGATGCCGGTGAGATCTCCCTTGTGAACGGTGCGGTCGAACGTCTGGCCGGCAAACGCCTTGCCGTGCAGGGAGCCGTCGGGATTGCGGTCGAAGAAGCAGCCAATCTCGTTTTCGAGCTCGCGCACGCGCTCGATAGCCCGCGTCACCAGCGTCCAGGCGAGCTCCTGATGGGGCAGCCATTTGCCGCCTTCGATGGTGTCCATGAAATGGCGTTCGACCGAATCGCCCTTGTGCAGAGCGACATTGTACCCACCCTGCACCATGCGGGTGCAGCCGCACTTTCCGAGCAGCCCCTTCGTCGCAACGGTAATCGTCGCGTGCGGCGCGGCCTGGTGCGCATGCAGGGCGGCGAACAGTCCTGCCCCGCCGGAGCCGAGGATCAGGATATCCGTTCTCATCCGTTCGAGCATGGCCGCCTCAGATCACGCGAAAGAGGAAAGCGAGGGCGAGTACCGCCGCAATGACAGCAATTGCAGCGGCAAGCACCTTTTGGACTGGCCGCCAGGCAATATTCTCGATGTAGAGAATGCGCAGTCCGCCGAGCAGGTGCACCGTGAGCAGGAACACGAGGCCCGCCTCCGCTAGTTTGACGACCGGGCGCTCCGTCCAGGCCAGGAACCCATCCAGCCGCGCCTCGCCCTCGATAGCGAGCCCGAGCGCCAGGAAATGCAGCGGCAGAAAGCAAGCGAGCGCAATGCCGGACAGGCGGTGCACCAAGGCGGCGATCCACAACACGTAGTGCCGGTGAGCCGTCGCGCGACGTATCTCGACCTGAATACTCACGGCAACACCACGGCGATGACGGCGCGCGCTCCCAGGAGGAGCAGCAGCAAGCCGAAGACCCACATCAGGACGTCGAGCGAAAGAGGCCTCAGTTTCGTCCACTCGCGCAGAACCGCCCGGACGCCGATGGCGCCATGGACGGCAGCAAGAAGAACAAACAGCCCATAGAACAGCGCCCAGCCAATACTCCCGCGCGTACGGCCGAGGATCTCGACGGCCGAGAGACCGTTCGAAGTGGCGTAGAAGATGACGATCAGGTGTCCAACGATCAGCGGCACAATCAGCGCGGCTGTCAGGCGTTGGAGGACGTAGAGGCGGAGCGTCATTGCGCAGCCCTCCCGGGAGCCGCACGAGAAGGCACGAAGTTCACCTCATCACCACCCGTCATCTCGGATGCACCGCAATAATACGGAACCTTGCCACGGGTACTGTGCTCGCCAACCGGCAAGATCCTGCGTCGGCGGTGCACCGCATCGCGCTGCACCGCGCACGGGATGGCGGGTAGGTCCATTGGAATCCGTGCGCAAAAGCCCTCGCCCGTCATCCCGGCGCTCGTCGCCGGGATCCACGTTTCCGCTCGTTCAACAACAGACGAATGGAGACCGGGGTGCCGCAACCGAACGCGCGCATTCGTGAAGGCTTTGATCCCTGGCACGAGGCCCTGGATGACCTGGGGGAGCGTTGCCGCGTTGGGCCTCGAGGACGCCAGTGTGTCGGCTGCCATCACAACTCCCCCTTCAGAAATGCCCACATCGCACGCCGCTTCAGACCGGCGATGGCGGCCGTCGGATTGAGAGATTTGGGGCAGAGTTCCGCGCAGGACTGGTGTGAATGACAGCTGTGGCAGCCACCGACGCCTGAGACTGCTTTCAACCGCTCCCGTTGACCCGCATCGCGCACGTCGTTGACCAGCGTCCAGGCCCGGTTGAGTGCGGCGGGGCCGAGATAGTCCTCGTTCCAGCGCACCGTATCGCACGCCGCATAGCAAACGGCGCAGTTGATGCACTCGATCGCCTCGTCGGCGGCGATGCGCTCAGCGGTGTTCGGTGAAATCGTCTCGACCGGATCGTGCCGCGTGCGCGACGGCTCGAAGCGCGCCTTACCTTGCTGCCACTTCTCGAAGAAGCGGCTCATGTCCGTCGTCAGATCCTTGATGACCGGCAGATTGGCGAGCGGCGCGATCTCCAGCCTGCCGTTCTCGACGACGCTGGCAACGTGCGTTCTGCACGTCCAGCGCGGCCGGCCGTTGACCGTCATCGCGCACGAGCCGCACATGCCAACGCGACAGGCGAACCGGTAGGCCAGCGTCGGATCAGCGTTCCGCTGGACCCAGGTGACCACGTCGAGCACGGTCTGGCTTTCGCGCAAGGGGACCGTGTAGTGCTGGTAGCGGCCTTCCTCGCGCCCGCGCCAGATCAGGACTTCAATCGCCGAACCGGCAGGCTGCGCCGGTTGCGCACTCGATGGCATGCCTTTCCTTTCCGATTACATTTGTCGTGGCTGGCAGCTCATCAACGTACCGTAACTGCCACGCGGTGCACGACATTGTTGCCGAAGCCACCGCTGTCCCATGGTGCCTCGAGGGGCTGGACACTGCCCGCCTCATCCGTCGCGCGGCACATGAGCTCGTGCTCCCCGGGCTGGGCATCCCAGGTAAAGCGCCAGCCGCGCCACGCGTACCTGCCGACTGGTGGATCGAGCGTCGCCTCCTGCCATTCGCCATCGATGCCCACTTCGACCTTGGCGACCGGTACACCGCCACCCGACCAGGCGCGGCCGCAAAGCGCGACTGGGCCCCGCTCGACGAGCCGGCGGCGCGTGTACCAGTCCGGAATGCCGGGTGGCACCATCAGCGACTTCACGCGCATATGCGTTACCGGAATGCCTTCGTCGCCCGAATGCTGGCGGTAAATGTAAGTGCCGACCTGCTGGAAGCCGTCGAAGGGGCGGTTCAGAACCTCGATCCGGTTCAGCCATTTCACGCTCGCCATGCCGTACCATCCCGGCACCACGAGCCGCAGCGGAAAGCCATGCTGCGGCAGCAGCGGCTGACCGTTCATCGCGTGCACGAGGAGCACGTCGTCCGACATGGCGACGTCCGGCTTCAGACTACGGCCATAGTCGTGCTCGATGCCGGCGTCGAAGCCCCTGTCCGCGCCGAAGAAGGCGACCTCGACGGCATCCTCAGCCAGCCCCGCTCGCTCGAGGAGGTGCCGGACCGGGGTGCCCGTCCATTCAGCCGTACCGACGGCGCCGTTCTCCCAGGGCTGGCTCTGCGAGCGCGGCGTCAGCTTCGCACGGCCGTTGCCTGCGCATTCGAGCGTCACTCTCACGGTCTTCTGCGGGAGCTGCTTGATTTCGGACAGTGGCACCTCGATTGCGTTACTCACCTGTCCTCCGACCTGAACGGTCCAGCGGTCGGCAGACTCGACGTACGGGATGTCGAAATGGATCAGCAGATAATGCAGCCCGGGCGGGGTCAGGTCGTGGCGCAAGGCCTCGAGCGGCAGGCCGGAATTGCGGTTGGCGAGCGCCACTTCCTCGCGCCGGAAATCGCCTTCGATGTGCGGACGCTTCTCAGGCTGGAAGAAGGGATGGGCGCCGAGTGTCATCTCAAGCCTGCCGGGTGATTGGTCCCTATGTGGAGACTGTAGCAAGCTGGCGGCCGCAGTGAAAGTACGCTGCCTTCAGTACTGGATCCCTTCGCAGTCGGCGCCATCGATCCGGTTGACAGACGTCCTCAAGTCTATCCGCGTTCATTGGCGTCCATGCCGGCGTCTGATAGACACAAAAGCACCCGTTTTTGAGTCCACGTCGGCACGGAAACAAGGGACCGGGGGGCCTTACCGCAATGACGACACAACCGGCAGCGCTCCGCAATGAGCTGCCCACCGAGGGCGGCAGCAAAACGGGGGCCATAAGTACCGGCAGCCGGCTGAAAGACGGGAGCGCGGCCACCTCGTCCGATCAGGCCGTGAGCTGTGCGATACGCACGGTCGAGATCGAGGCGGATGGCCTTTCCGCACTGGCGGCAGCGCTGAAGAACGATATGGCGGGCGCCTTCGCCGAAGCCGTTCAAACGATTTCCGCCTCACGCGGAAGGGTGATCGTCACCGGGATCGGCAAGAGCGGCCACATCGGTCAGAAGCTGGCGGCCACGTTCGCATCCACGGGCACGCCGGCGTTTTTCGTACACCCGAGCGAGGCCGCCCACGGCGACCTCGGCATGGTGACGACGGAGGACGTCATTCTGGCGATCTCCTGGTCCGGTGAGACGGTGGAGCTCAAGAACGTCATCACCTACTCGCGGCGCTTCAAGGTGCCGCTGATCGCCATCACCTCCCGGCAAGATTCGGCCCTCGGCCGCTCGTCCGATGTCGTGCTGGAATTGCCGCGGGCCAAGGAAGCCTGTCCGCATGGTCTGGCCCCGACGACGTCGACGACCATGCAGCTCGCCCTGGGCGACAGCCTCGCCATTGCGCTGCTGGAAGCAAGAGGCTTCACCGCGCACGATTTCAAGCTGTTCCATCCCGGCGGATCGCTCGGTGCTCAGCTCAAGTACGTGACCGACATCATGCACAAGGGCGATCGCCTGCCGCTCGCGTCGGAAAGCGAGTCGATGAGCGCCGCGCTGGTGACGATGACCCAGAAGAGCTTCGGCTGCCTCGGCGTGGTCGATGCCAGGGGCAAGCTCGTCGGCATCGTGACCGATGGCGACCTGCGCCGCCACATGGGCGAGCGGCTGCTGACCGCCAGGGCAGCCGATATCATGACCCG
>JAWLCO010000124.1:0-11746 GCA_041687075.1 Hyphomicrobiaceae bacterium
CGATGCCCTTCGCCAGCCGTTCGGTGTTGGTGACGAAGAGATCATCGCCCACCAGCTGGCATTTGTCGCCCAGCTCCGCGGTGAGCTGCTTCCAGCCCTGCCAATCGTCCTCCGACATGCCGTCCTCGATCGAGACGACCGGATACCGGCTGACGAGATCGGCGAGGTAGCGGGCCATGCCTTCGGAATCGAACGTTTTGCCCTCGCCGGCAAGATCATACTTCCCGTCCTTGAAAAACTCTGTTGCCGCGCAATCGAGCGCGAGCATCACATCGTCGCCCGGCTTGTAGCCGGCCTTCTCGATGGCGCGCATGATGAAGCCCAGCGCCTCGTCCGCCGACTGCAGGTTCGGCGCGAAGCCGCCCTCGTCGCCGACGTTGGTATTGTGGCCCGCGTCCTTCAGTGCCTTGCGCAGCGTGTGGAAGATCTCGGCGCCCATGCGGATGGCGTCTGCGCAGGTCGGCGCCGAGACCGGCATGATCATGAATTCCTGGATATCGATCGGATTGTCGGCGTGGGCGCCGCCGTTGACGATGTTCATCATGGGCACCGGCAGCACGTACGCACTCGTCCCGCCGATATAGCGGAAGAGCGGCAGCGTGCATGCGTCCGCAGCCGCCTTGGCCACCGCCAGCGACACGCCGAGGATCGCATTCGCCCCGAGCCGCCCTTTGTTCGGCGTGCCGTCGAGCTCGATGAGCGCTTGGTCGATACCACGCTGGTCGACCGCGTCGCGGTCCCTGAGCGCGTTGTAGATCTCCCCGTTGACCGCCTCGACGGCCTTCAGAACGCCTTTACCCAGATAGCGGGCCTGATCGCCATCCCGCAGCTCGACCGCCTCGTGCGCACCCGTCGATGCGCCCGAGGGCACGGCCGCACGGCCCATGGAGCCGTCCTCCAGCACGACCTCGACCTCGATCGTCGGATTGCCGCGACTGTCGAGGATCTCCCGGCCGGTGATATCGATGATGGCTGTCATGAAGGCCTCCTGCTCGAGTTTGGGGGATTACGCGGCAACTCGGGCGCGGGTTCTAGCCCACCCATGTCCATTGACAAGAGCCGCTTGCACCTGTGGCGCTGAGAGGCTATCGCGCGGTACACAAGCCTGCGACAACCTCGGGAGCGAAAGCCATGAGCGAAGCCAGGACCTACACGGGCGGTTGCCACTGCGGAAAGGTGCGCTACGAGGTGGAGACCTCGCTTACCCCCGTGCTCGACTGCAACTGCTCCATCTGCCAGAAGCGCGGCGCGCTGTGGACCTATGTCGATCCGCCGGCGTTCAAGCTGCTCACCGGCGAGGGCGAGCTGACAGACTATCAGTTCAACAAGCACAACATCCACCACCTTTTCTGCGCGACGTGCGGCGTCGCCTCGTTCGCACGCGGATCGAGCACCGAGGGCGGTGAAGGTATTGCCATCAACGTGCGCTGCCTCGACGACATCGACCTTGCCAGCCTGACGCTGACGCCGTTCGACGGCCGGAGCCTGTGAGCCGATGCGAGCGCTGGTCCTGTTCTCCGGAGGACAGGACTCGACGACGTGCCTCGCCTGGGCGCTTTCGCGCTACGACCACGTCGAGACGATCGGCTTCGCCTACGGCCAGCGCCACGAGGTCGAGCTGATCGCGCGCCGGAATGTGCTGCAGGACCTGCGTGCCGGTTTCCCGGAGTGGGCCCCGCGTCTCGGCGACGATCGCGTGCTCGATCTTGCCGAGCTCGGCGCCATCAGCGACACGGCGCTGACCCGCGATGCTGCCATCGAGATGACGGCGGCCGGCCTGCCGTCCACCTTCGTGCCGGGCCGCAATCTCGTGTTCTTCACGTACGCCGCCGCAGTTGGCTACCGCCGCCGCATTCCGGTGCTCGTCGGCGGCATGAGCGAGTCGGACTACTCGGGCTATCCCGACTGCCGCAACGATACGCTGCAAACGCTCGCCCGCGCTTTGAGCCTCGGCCTCGACTGGACCGTAGCCATCGAGACCCCGCTCATGTGGCTCGACAAGGCAGGTACTTGGGCGTTAGCGCAAAAGCTGGGCGGCGACCGGCTAGTTGAGCTGATCGTCGACGAAACGCACACCTGCTACCTTGGCGACCGCAGCCATCGTCATGCCTGGGGCTACGGCTGCGGCACGTGCCCCGCCTGTGAGCTGCGACGGAAAGGATGGGAGAAATGGCAGACCGCAAGGACTTGATCCGCGCCGTCGATCTGGCACTCGCGGGCGATTGGGACGCCGCGCACAAGATCGTACAGTGCTACGAAACGGATTCAGACGCCTGCTGGATCCACGCCGTCCTGCACAAGATTGAAGGCGACGCCGGCAACAGCCGCTACTGGTACGCCCGCACGGTGCATTCCTACGAAGCCTATCCCGATCCGAAGCAGGAATTGCAGGCGATCAAGGCGGCTTTGACTTATTGAGTGAGGGGCGAATGGCGAATAGGGAGTAGCGAATAGGGCAAAGGGGCTCTTCCCTCACGCGTTTCTGTTTTGAAGAGCATGGACCGCAGTCAGCTTGGGGCTGCTTTGGGCGCCAGTGGCGCATTCGGTAACTCTCCGGAATACCACCGCCAAGGTTCACCAGCCGCGTAAACCCTGCCTTTACGGGGGGCGGCCATGGTGGTCGCGTTTGTGTTGGGGGATGCCCGATGGAGAGAATTCGTACAATTCGTTCGGGGAAACTGGGCAAGGTCGAGCTGCATCTGGCCCAGCAGGGAAAGGCATTCTTCGGCCTGGCCGACAGAAAGGTATGCGTCGAAGGCACCGATCCGGATGATGTGTGGCGACGCCTTCACGATGAAGCCGGCAAGGCCAACCCGAAGTATTTCGGTTTCGACGGCGCACGGGCGCGCTTCCTGCAACACTTTCCGAACGGCTTCCACTCGGACCACTATGTGAACGCGGAGCGCCAGTACAAGCTCGTCGCCAAAGATCGCCTGGAGACAACGGCCCCTCTCGATGTAGCGGTGAATGCATCTGGTTTGGGCGAGGCGGTTCTCGCTGCCTATAACGCGACCAATCTGCTGTCGCCGTTTGAAAAGATGCGCGTTCGCGATGCGCTTCGAAGCCCGTCGGCAGATGCCTTCATCCGTGCAGCCGCACGCTTTACGTTGGGTGAAGGGGAACGCGCGCTGCAGGAAATGGACCACGCGTTGAAGCCGCACGACGCCGCCAAATGGACCGTCGTCACATATCTTCCGTTCCTGTGGCGTCCGGAAGAGCACATGTACCTGAAGCCGAGTGTCACAAAGGACTTCGCGGCTCGCGTCGGCCATCGCTTTGCATCGGATTACGAGACGCGGTTGAGCTTCGACGTCTACGAGAGCTTATTGAACCTCGTCACGAAAACGAATGCCGAGCTCGCCGAGCTCCGCCCGCGCGACCGCATAGATGTGCAAAGCTTCATCTGGGTGGTGGGAGCTTACTAACCGGCCAGTGCGGCTCCAGCCCCCCTGATCCTCGACAAGACCGCCTCATCAACTCCGCAGCTGTACCACCCCAACTCACCCGTCATCCCGTGCGCGGTGCAGCGCGTTAGCGGTGCACCGCAGACACGGGATCTTGCGACTGGTGAGGTCGTGCGTGTGGCGGGGTGCCAGATGACACGTGGTTGTGTTCCTGGCCTGGACGGCATGGGGCGGGAACGCGACCAGTGGCAGCGTCGTCAAAACATTGCGCGACTGGTAAGGACCATGCAGCGCTGGCCGCGCGCCAAGAGGGGGCGGGCTTGCGAGAAGTCAGCGGGGCTGTAAAAGCGGTGGCCGCAGAACGAGGAGATGGGATCATGAACGAGACGCTGGCCGCCCGGCAGCGGCTCGAAGGCTATTTGTTCCTGGTGGGCTTTGGTCTTTGCATTCCGGCAGCCAACTGGTTGATCGGCAATGCGGGGACGGTCTGCACGGCGGACGGCCCCTGCCTGATCCCGGTCGCGCCGGGGCTCATGGCGCCGAGTGGCGTGCTGATGGTGGGCCTCGCACTGGTGCTGCGTGACCTCGTTCAGCGGCGGCTGGGTTTGAAGTGGGCGGCGGGAGCCATTCTGGCCGGTGCGGCGCTGTCGGCGTTTCTGGCGCCGCCTGCCTGGGTCCTCGCATCGGCGGCGGCGTTCCTGCTGTCAGAGTTCGCGGATCTCGCCGTCTATACGCCGCTCCAGCGCCGGCGGCTGATCCTCGCGGTGGTGGCGAGCAGCATCGTGGGCCTTATCGTCGATAGTGCCGTATTCCTATATCTCGCGTTTGGCAGTCTGGAGTTCCTCGCAGGGCAGGTCGTCGGCAAGGCCTGGATGGTCCTGGCGGCCATCCCGTTCATCGCCTGGCTGCGCCATCGTGATGCCAGACTGGGCCTGCAACCGGCCTGAAAGTTTTGTCATGAGCACCGGTACCTCAAATCTGACCCAGCTCGGTCAACCCGCCACCGTTCCAGCGAGCCCCGAAGAGGCCCAGCTCGAACGGGTGCCGAACCCGCATCCGGATACACCCTACGTCGCCCGCTTCACGGCGCCGGAGTTCACATCGCTCTGCCCCGTCACGGGCCAGCCGGATTTCGCTCACCTCGTCATCGACTACGTGCCGCGCGACTGGATCGTGGAATCCAAGTCGCTGAAGTTCTACCTGACGTCCTTCCGCAACCGCGGCGCCTTCCACGAGGACTGTACCGTCGCAATCGGCAAGCGGCTCGTCGCCCTGCTCGAGCCGCACTTCCTGCGCATCGGCGGCTACTGGTATCCGCGCGGCGGCATTCCGATCGACGTCTTCTGGCAGACGGGCGAGCTGCCGAAGGGAGTCTGGCTTCCGGACCAGGGCGTCGCCCCCTATCGCGGGCGCGGCTGACATACGAGAAGAGGCGCTGTGGCCTACCTCTATCTGGGCATCGCCATCGTGGCGGAGGTGATCGCGACGTCTGCGCTGAAGGCCTCCGAAGGCTTCACGCGGCTCGGTCCCGCGGTCATCACGACGATCGGCTACGCCGCCGCGTTCTATTTCCTGTCACTGACGCTGAAGTCGATACCCGTGGGCATTGCCTACGCCATCTGGAGCGGGATCGGCATCGTGCTGATTTCCGTGATCGGGCTGTTCCTGTTCCGCCAGACGCTAGACTTGCCCGCGGTCATCGGGATCGCGCTCATCGTCGCCGGCGTTGCGGTCATCAACCTCTACTCCCAAGCGATGCCGCCGCATTGACACGCCAGCTCCGCATCGGGTGCCCGCGACGCGGGCTTCAGGCGTTTCGAGTCAGCTCCGCAATCAGGCCTGCAGCGGTCACGATACGCGCAAACTCGCCAGAAAGGCTCGCGATATGAGCCGCATGCACGGTCTCCGCCGGCACCACCGCACCACTCGGGGTCTCCCGGTCGAAGGTGAAGCAGGCATCCTCCACCAGCGTCATCGAGAAACCGCGATTGTCGCCCGAGCGCACGGTCGTCGAGACACAGTGATCCGTGCTCGCACCGGCAACGATGACATCCGGCCGCCCCAGTCCCTCGAGGCGCTGCGGGAGATCGGTGCCGATGAAGGCGCAGTTGACCGTCTTGCGGAGCACCGGCTCGCCCGGCTGCTCCACGGCGATGTTCATCGGATCGTTACCGATCTGTCCCGGCCGGAACGGGCTCGTCGGCCGCGTCGAGTCGTGCCGCACATGGATCACCGGCCAGCCCTTCTCGCGCCACACCGTGATAAGGCTCAGCACCCGCGTCTCGGCCTCCAGATTGTTGCGCCGGATGCGGGCTGCGATCTCGTCAAACCCCTTTTGAAGGTCGATCAGGAGCAGGACAGGCGGCTTCATGCGGCCTCCGACGCGCGCGCTTCGGGCCGGATGATGTCCGGCGGCGTCGCTTCCGCGACGAGCGAGCGGATCGCCTCCGTCAGCGGCACCACGCGGCTCTGCTGGCTGCCGAGGCGGCGGATCGAGACCGTCCGCTCCTCGGCCTCGCGCTTCCCGACCACCAGCAGCACCGGCACCTTCGCAAGCGAGTGCTCGCGCACCTTGTAGGTGATCTTCTCATTGCGCAGGTCGGTTTCAGCGCGCAATCCCGCCGCCAGCAGCTCGCGCTGGACCTCAACGGCGTAGTCGTCGGCATCCGAGACGATCGTGCACACCGTTGCCTGAACCGGCGCCAGCCACAGCGGCAGGTGGCCGGCATAGTTCTCCAGAACGATGCCGACGAAACGCTCCAGCGAGCCGAAGATGGCGCGGTGGATCATCACTGGCGTCCGCCGCTGGCCTTCCGCATCGATGTAGAACGCGCCGAACCGGCCCGGCAGGTTGAAGTCGACCTGCGTGGTGCCGCACTGCCAGTCGCGGCCGATCGCATCGCGCAGCACGTACTCGAACTTCGGCCCGTAGAACGCGCCCTCGCCCGGATTGATGCCGGTCTTCACCTTGCCGCCGGACTCGGCCGCGATGCGCTCTAGCACCTCCATCATTGCCTTTTCGGCCTGGTCCCACTGCTCGTCGGAGCCGACGCGCTTCTCGGGCCGGGTCGAGAGCTTCACCACGACCTGCTCGAAGCCGAAGTCGCGGTAGATGGCCATGATGAGGTCGTTGATCTTCAGGCACTCGTCCGCGATCTGCTCCTCGCTGCAGAAGACGTGCGCGTCGTCCTGTGTGAAGCCGCGCACGCGCAACAGGCCGTGCAGCGCGCCCGACGGCTCGTAGCGATGCACACATCCGAACTCCGAGAGCCGATACGGCAGCTCGCGATAAGACCGCAGCCCGTGCTTGAAGATCTGGATGTGCCCTGGGCAGTTCATCGGCTTGATCGCGAACTCACGCTCATCCTCCGTCTCGGTGGTGAACATGTTCTCGCGGAAGGTCTCCCAGTGGCCGGAGGTCTCCCACAGGGTCTTGTCGAGAATCTGCGGCGTGTTTACCTCGCGATAGCCGACGCCCCCCTGCCGGCGGCGCATGTAGTTCTCGAGCGTCTTGAACAGGGTCCAGCCCTTCGGATGCCAGAAGACCACTCCCGGACCTTCCTCCTGGAAGTGGAAGAGATCCATCTCGCGCCCCAGCCGGCGATGGTCGCGCTTCTCGGCTTCCTCGAGCTGCTTGAGGTAGGCTGCGAGATCCTGCTCGTTGGCCCAGGCGGTGCCGTAGATGCGTTGCAGCTGCGCCTTGCTCGAGTCGCCGCGCCAGTAGCTACCCGCGATCTTCTGCAGCTTGAACGCATTCCCGACCTGCCCCGTCGAGGCCATATGCGGGCCGCGGCACAGGTCGAGCCACTCGCCTTGGCGGTAGATCTTGACGTCCTCGTTCTCCGGGATGGCGTCGACCAGCTCGACCTTGAACTCCTCGCCCTTCTCCCGGAAGAAGGACTTGGCCTTGTCGCGGGTCCAGACTTCTTTCACGAACGGCTCGTCGCGCTTGATGATCTCGCGCATCCGAGCTTCGATCTTCTGCAGATCTTCCGGGTGGAACGGCTCGTTGCGGAAGAAATCGTAATAGAAGCCGTTCTCGATCACCGGCCCGATGGTCACCTGCGTGCCCGGGAAGAGATCCTGCACGGCCTCGGCCATCACGTGCGCGGCATCGTGCCGGATCAGCTCCAGCGCTTCCGGGTCGTTGCGGGTTATAATCTTGATCTCGGCATCGGCCTCGATGGGATCGGCGAGGTCGGCGAGGCGGCCATTGATGGCCATCGCTACGGCCTTCTTCGCGAGCGACTTGGAGATCGTCTCGGCCAGCGCCTTGCCCGTGGTCCCTTTCGGGAATGTCCGCTTCGCCCCATCCGGGAAGGTTAGTGTGATCTCGGCCATTGTTCGCGATCTCCTCTCACTCGCTGCATACCAAGCAGGTAAGACAAACCGGGCCGCACCAAGCCCCCTCTCCCCACGCGCGGGGAGAGGGCCGGGGTGAGGGGCCGCAGCGTAACGTGCTGCAAATTGCTGCCCCTCACCCTAACCCTCTCCCCATTTCCAATGGGGAGAGGGGACACTTGAACGTCCGTCTCGGCCGCTCAACATCCTCTCGCGCCGCGGCCCGGTGCGGCGCTGTTGCAGACAACTCGCGAGCGGATGTCAAGCGATTTCGGGAGCGAATGGCGAATTGCGAATGGCGAATAGCGAGATGTCCGAAACCCCTATTCGCTATTCGCTACTCACCATTCGCTTTCCCCCAATGCTGCGTCATGTGGCGGCCCGTCCAGCGGCCGTACCGCCATGGCGCGAGCGGATGGTGCTCATTGCAAATGTCGGGCACGGGATCGACGCCTGCTGTTCCGAGGCGGTGACAGCGGCACAGCCGCGAGGTCGTGAGCCAGAACCCGCGCCAGGGACCGTTCGTGTCGATGGCTTCGAGCGCATACTCCGAGCAGGTCGGCAGATGCCGGCAGTGCCAGCCGACGAACGGCTTCAGCGTCCAGCGGTAGATATGGATGGGCAGCTTCAGCGCGGCGCCAAGCAGGCCTCGCGCGGGCTCCCGCTCCCGATCCACCGGCGCGCCCGTATCAGTCCTGGAGCTCAATCTATCCCACTCTCAACGCCATCGCGGGCCTTGTGAAAAGCCGCCAAAGCCAGCGGCTAGTTGGACCCCGGCGGCGAGCGCCGGGATGACGGCTTCGATTACTGCGCCGCCGCGACTTGCTCCGCACCCGACCGCCGCGCTTCGATCTCGTCCAGCGCCCGCTCGACCGCATCGAACACGAGCAACGTCGACGCATGCCGCGCCTTGTAGTCCCTGACCGGCTCGAGCATGCCGAGGTCGGCCCAGCGGCCCGACGGCGGTGCACCGTTCTCCTTCAGCATCCGCCGCATCGTCCGGCCCACCTCGCGCAGCTCCTGGGCCGATGACCCGATGATCTCGCGCCCGACGACAGACGCGGCCGCCTGCCCCAACAGGCAGGCCTTCACCGTCTGCCCGAAATCGCTGACCCGGCCGGCCGCATCGAGCGCCAAGTCGACCGTCACCGTCGAGCCACACAGCTTCGAGTGCGCCGTCGCCGTTGCATCAGGATCGGCCAGCCTGCGCTGGCGCGGAATCTCGGCGGCGAGCTCGAAAATCCGCGTGTTGTACATATCGTCCAGGCCCGCCATCCCCTGCTCCGTCCAGCCTCGCCTCGTCAATGGGCCGCGGGCGACCCTCCGGCGCGGTTCCCTTGCGGCAGCCAACCCTACACTATATAGCGAGCTAGAGCTGCAGTGCGAGGGCCAATGCGTGGCAAGGCGCGCGTCTGTTCCGCTCCTTGAGTTCATTTCACATCGGAACACGGCCAGTGACCAACATCTCCACAGCGCAATTCAAGAGCAAGACGTCACAGCCCCGCAGGCCCACTCAGGAGGAGGCGGAGGAGGCTGTTCGCACGCTTATCGAGTGGGCGGGCGACGACCCTGGTCGCGAAGGCCTGAAAGAAACGCCGCGCCGGGTTGCGGAGGCGTATCAGGAATACTTCCGCGGCTACGGCGAGGACCCGATCGCCATGCTGCAGGAGCCGACGTTCGAGGACGTCGGCGGATATGACGATCTCGTCATGCTGCGCGACATCCGCGTCGAGAGCCATTGCGAGCACCACATCGCGCCCTTCATCGGCGTTGCGCATGTGGCCTATCTGCCGAACGGCAAGATTGCCGGGCTGTCCAAGCTCGCCCGCGTGGTGGAGGCCTATGCCAAGCGGCTGCAGACGCAGGAAACGTTGAGCGCCCAGATCGCCGATGCCATCAACGAGGCGCTGGCCCCGCGCGGCGTGGCCGTGATGATCGAAGCCGAGCACCAGTGCATGACCATGCGCGGCGTCCATCAGCCGGGCGTCGCCGCCGTGACGACCCGCTTCATCGGCGCCTTCGCAACCGACGCAGCATTGCGCGATCGCTTTCTGATGCTCGCCAATGCGGATCGGCGGCGTTGAGCAGTGAAGTTGTGAAATGGGTTGTGACGTCGTGAAATCGTGAAGTGGTGAGATCGTGATGTCCCGGTCCCGCCCGCTCGCACGAACAGCCATTCACGACTTCACGACTTGGCGACTTCACGATTTCACGAATTGCACCTCGAGCCAGCCATGCCCGCGCCCTGCCCTACTCCCTTCGCCCCCCGCGGTACGACCGAGCAAATCGAGCACGGGGACGTGTTCCAGCCGAAGTTCGGGGCGGATGGGCTGATCCCGGCGATTGTCACCGATGCGGAAACGGGCGACGTGCTGATGTTCGCCTGGATGAACGCCGAAGCGCTGGCGCTCACCGTCGAGACGGGGCTGGCGCACTTCTGGACACGCTCTCGGCAGCGGATCTGGAAGAAGGGCGAGGAGAGCGGGAACCTTCTCCGCATCCGCGAAATCCGTACGGACTGCGACCAGGACGTGCTGTGGCTGCGAGTCCACATCGAGGGCGACGGTGCCGCCTGCCACACGGGCGCGCGGTCCTGCTTCTACCGGGCCTTGTCTCGGCAGCGCACGGACGATGGCGCCGTGCGGCTCGTGCCCGCCGCTTTGCCTGAAGGTTAGGCTTAGCCGAAATCCCCACCTTCTGCGTTGTTGATAAGCGGACCCTCCGGCGTGGGCTGTAGGGCCCGGTTAATCCCGCGCGGGTTAGCATGCCATGAGCGACTCTCAACCAGAGGTGGCGTTTCAGGCATCTCGTCCGGGGTTAAGATGCAGATGGAACGCGACCCACCCCACAGGGGCGAAATGGCGGAGGTTGAGCCATGACGAAGGTGAAGATCGGCCTGGCATTGGGGTGTGGCGCGGCGCGGGGCTGGGCGCACATCGGCGTGCTGCGCGGGCTGCTCGAGGCTGGCATCGTGCCGGACATCATCGCCGGGACCTCCATCGGCGCGGTTGTCGGCGGATGCTATGCGGCGGGGCGGCTCGACGAGGTCGAGGAGTTCGCCCGCAGCCTGACGCGCCGCCGGGTGTTCGGCTATCTCGATTTCAACATGACCGGCTCGGGCCTCATCACGGGGCAGCGGCTGCGGGACCGGCTGATCAATCATCTGGGTGACACCACCATCGAGAGCCTGGAGCCGCAGTTCACCGCGGTGGCGACGGAGATCGGCACGGGGCATGAGATCTGGCTCTCCCGCGGCAGGCTGGTCGATGCCATCCGCGCCTCGTACGCGCTCCCCGGCATCTTCAAGCCGGTGAACGTCGGCGGGCGGTGGCTGTTCGACGGGGCGCTGGTGAATCCGGTGCCCGTCTCCGTGTGTCGTGCGCTCGGCGCCCGCTATGTCATCGCGGTCAACCTCAATGCCGACATGTGCGGCCGCGGCACGGTGGTGCCCTTCCTGGAGGCGGGCACGCAGGACACGCTGCTCATCGAGGCCAACGGGGTGCCGAAAAAGAACGGCCGCTCGGCGATGAAGCTGTTGCGGCGCCAGTTCTTCGGCCCGGACGAGACCGCGCCCGGCATTTCCACCGTCGTCATGGATGCCTTCAACATCGTGCAGGACCGCATCGCCCGCTCGCGGCTGGCCGGCGATCCGCCCGACTTCATGATCCAACCGCGCCTCGCCGGCATCGGCCCCTTCGACTTCCACCGCGCCACCGACCTCATCGACCGCGGCCTCGCCGCCGCCCATCGCGAGGTGGAGGACATCGCCCGGGAAATCGAGGTCAGGCGGATGTTCGAGCCGCGCGTCGAGCAGGACGCGGCGGCGGGGGTGGAAGTGGGGCACGAGTAAGAGGCATCGGCCCACAGAAATTTCCCCTCCCCCTTGCGGGGAGGGGTTAGGGGTGGGGGTGGCCATGCGCCGACGGCTCGTCCGCTGCCCCACCCCACCCGCGCGCCACCCGCGCGCCCCCCACCCCCTGGCGGGCTATGGGGTAGGGTAC
>JAWLCO010000125.1:0-11725 GCA_041687075.1 Hyphomicrobiaceae bacterium
ATGCCCAAGGGTTATGTCATCGCGCGCGCCATCGTCACCAACCCCACCGCGTGGGCCGAATATGCGGCCAAGGCCGGCGAGGCCATGAAAATCTATGGCGGCAAACCGATCGTGCGCGGCGGCCGGGTGGAGGTGACCGAGGGCGAGGGCCGTGCCCGCAATGTCGTCATTGAATTCGAGAGCTTCGAGGCGGCGCGCAAGTACGCCCACTCTCCCGAGTACGCGGCAGCCCGCAAGCTGCGCGAGAGCGCCGGTGTCATCGACATCGTCGTTGTCGAGGGTGCCGACTGACTGACCGGCTGAAGCAGCCGTTGCGCCCAGGTCTTCACGCAGGAACCGCCTCGCCACTTCGCTGTTGGTCCACACCAACCATCGTGGCGAAGGCGTTGTCATGGCCGTTTCCCTGAAACCCATCGGCGATCAGGTCATCGTGATCACGGGCGCGTCGAGCGGGATCGGGCTGGCGACCGCTCAGGCAGCAGCGCGTGCCGGCGCGAAGGTCGTCCTGACGGCACGTAACAACGAGGCCTTGGCCAAGGCGACCCAGCAGATCACGGAAGCGGGTGGAACGGCAACGTACGTTCCCGCCGATGTAGCCGATCGGGCGGCGCTGCAGCATGTGGCCGACAGGGCCGTCGAGCGCTTTGGCGGCTTCGACACATGGGTGAACAACGCCGGCGTCTCGATCTGGGGCCGCATCGAGGAGGTAAGCGAGGCGGACAACCGGCGCCTGTTCGAGACGAACTTCTGGGGCGCGGTCAACGGCTCGCTGATTGCCGTTCGGCATCTGAAGCCGCGCGGTGGGGCTCTCATCAATGTCGGCAGCGTTACCTCGGACATGGCGCTGCCCGTGCAAGGCATGTACAGCGCCAGCAAGCATGCGCTCAAGGGCTTCACCGATGCACTGCGCATCGAGCTGATGGAAGAGGACGCGCCCGTCTCCGTCACCCTGATCAAGCCAGGGTCAATCGACACGCCCCTCCCGCAGCACGCGCGCAATTATGGTGACCGGGAGCCGAAGCTGCCGGGGCCCGTATACCCGCCGGAGGATGTCGCGGACGCCATCCTCCACGCCGCTGTCCACGGTCCGCGCGAGCTCTTCGTCGGCGGTGGGCCGCGGGCCAGTGTCGCCATTGGAACGGCGGCGCCGAGATTCACGGATTGGGCCGCCGCAGAGTACCTGCCTGAGCAGTCGTTCCGGGACGAGCCGGCGCGCGATCCGACCGGCAGCCTCTACAGCACCGAGAGCCGCGGCGAGGTCCGCGGAACGCATCCCGGGCACGTCGCCTCCACGAGCCTCTATACCCGCGCGGCCATGCACCCGATCCTCACGGCAGCCCTCGTGCTCGGCGCAGTGTGGCTGCTCACAAGCCGGAGCCGTTCTGCGTTCTGATGTCAGTCACGAGCGCGGCGGCTACCCCCTGTCGCCCCAGCGAGCCTCGATGCGCTGACCCGGCATCAAGTCATACGGGTCTTTCCAGACCGGGAGCGCTTTCATGCGCTGCGTCCAGGTGAAGATGTTCCTGTGTGTGGTCTCGAGGTCGTAGCCGAGCTCAGATGCCGGATAGAACATGTATCCGGCGAGCGAGAAGTCGGCGATGGTCGGCTCCGATCCGAGCATGAAAGGCGTCTTCAGGAGATGCTCGTTGACGATACCGAGGGCACCGTCCGCGCGTGTTTTGAGAAAGGCCAGCAGGGCCGGGTCCGGCGGCTGCGGCGCAAACGAGCGCAGGAACCGGTAGGTAGCGAGATAGCTGGTGAACTTGTGGTTATCGAACAGGATCCAGCGCAGCGCCTCGTACCTCGCATCCTCGTTGGCGGGCGCAAACTTGCCGGTCTTCTCGGCAAGCCAAGTCAGGACCGCGCCCGACTGGGTCAGCCGTTGGCCGTCCACCTCGAGCACCGGCACCTCGCCCATGGGATTGACGCGGGCGCGCCAGTCCGGATCGCGGGTCGCGCCGGCCATGAAGTCGACGAACACCGGCTCCCACTCGATACCGGCGCAGTTGAGATAAAGGGCAACCTTGTAGGCGTTGCCGGACTGGGCGAAGCAGTGGAGGCGGTAGGAGGGCATGGGTCTTCCTCTGATCGTGACGCCTGCTGGAGGACTACCACGGCGAATGGTATGGTGCATGCATGACAGCACTGCCGAAACACAAGATGACCGTGGACGAGTTCCTGGCATGGGCAGAGAGCCAGCCGGGCCGCTACGAGCTGTTCAACGGCGTGGTCTACGCGATGGCTCCTGAGCGGGCGGTACATGCGGAAACGAAGTTTGCTGTCACCAAGGCTCTTGAGGCGGGCTTAGGCAAGGCGGGCCTCGCCTGCTGGGCTTTACCCGACGGCATGACGGTGCGTGTCGATCAGGATACTGCCTATGAGCCGGATGCCCTCGTGCACTGCGGCAATCAGCTGCCGGAGGATGCCGTCGAGGTCCCAACTCCGGTCATCGTCGTTGAGGTGCTTTCGCCAATTACTCGCCACGTTGATGCTGCCGCCAAGCTGGCCGGCTATTTCGGCCTGCCAAGTCTCTGGCACTATCTGATCATCGATCCGGATAAACGAATTGTCATTCATCACCGCCGTGGGCGAGACGATGACATCATTACTCGGATCGTGCGGGAGCAAACGCTACGTCTCGAGCCCCCGGGTCTGGAGCTCGATCTCGCTTGCCTGTTTCGCACGCGCTGAAGAAGCCCCGGAACCAGTGCCTTGGCCCGGGGCTCTGAAAATCACTTCATCGTCGGAATGACGAACTCCGCACCCTCCTTCACACCGGAGGGCCAGCGGGAGGTGACGGTCTTCGTCTTGGTGTAGAAGCGAATGCTGTCCGGGCCGTGCTGGTTGAGGTCGCCGAAGGCCGAGCGCTTCCAGCCGCCGAAGGTGTAGTAGGCGAGCGGCACGGGGATCGGAACGTTGACGCCGACCATGCCGACGTTGACCTTGCTGGCGAAATCACGCGCCGCATCGCCATCGCGGGTGAAGATCGCGACACCGTTGCCGTACTCGTGATCTGAGGCAAGCCGCAGGCCTTCCTCGTAGTTCCTCGCGCGCACCACCGACAGAACCGGCCCGAAGATCTCTTCCTTGTAGATCCGCATATTCGGCGTCACCTCGTCGAAGAGGCATCCGCCCATGTAGAAGCCGTTCTCATAGCCCTGCATGCGGAAGTCGCGGCCATCGACCAGCAGCTTCGCACCTTCCTCCACGCCCAGTGCGACATAATCCTTCACTTTCTGGACGTGCTGCCTGGTGACCAGCGGTCCGAAGTCGGCATCAGGGGATGTCGAAGGACCGATCTTCAGGCTTTCAACCCGCGGAACGAGCTTCTCGATCAGCAGGTCCGCCGCCTTCTGGCCGACCGGCACGGCCACCGAGACAGCCATGCAACGCTCGCCGGCCGAGCCGTAGCCCGCGCCGATCAGGGCATTGACGGCCTGGTCCATGTCAGCGTCGGGCATGATGATCATGTGGTTCTTCGCGCCACCGAAGCACTGCACGCGCTTACCGGCCGCACAGCCGCGCGTGTAGACGTACTCGGCAATCGGGGTCGAGCCGACGAAACCGACGGCCGAAATGTCCGGATCGTCGAGAATGCAGTCGACGGCCTCCTTGTCGCCGTTGACGACATTGAGGATCCCCGCCGGCAGACCTGCCTCGACCAGCAACTCGGCCAGCATCAACGGAACGGAGGGGTCGCGCTCGGACGGCTTCAGGATGAAAGCGTTGCCACAGGCGATCGCCGGGGCGAACTTCCACATCGGGATCATGGCCGGGAAGTTGAACGGTGTGATGCCGGCAACGACGCCGAGCGGCTGGCGCATGGAGTAGATGTCGATTCCCGGTCCGGCACCGTCCGTGAACTCGCCCTTCATGAGGTGCGGAATGCCGATGGCGAATTCGACCACCTCGATGCCGCGCTGGATGTCGCCCTTGGCGTCGGGAATGGTCTTGCCATGCTCACGGGCGAGCTTTTCGGCGAGTTTGTCATTATCGCGGGCGACCAGCTCGATGAACTTCATCAGCACACGGGCGCGGCGTTGCGGGTTGGTGGCCGCCCACGCCGGCTGGGCCGCCTTGGCATTCTCGACCGCTGCGCGCACCTCGTCCCTGGAGGCGAGCGGTACACGGGCGGCGACCTCGCCGGTCATCGGCCAGTAAACGTCGCCGAACCTGCCACTCGTCCCCTTGACCCGCTCTCCGCCGATGAAGTGATGAAGCTCGTCCGCCATGTTCCGTCTCCGCTGCCGGAAGTTGATTTTGGCCGGCATACTATGAGCGGCGCGGCTCATAATCCAGCCGGTTATCGCCGCATGTAAGGAGCGCAGACCGAATGGAGCGCCGCCAAAGGCGGCAGGGATATTCCCATTAGCCCCATGCGAAAGGCGCGCTTGCATCCTAAGGCGCACGGATATTAACTGGCAGCAGAAAACGAACAATGCCGGTCAATATGAGCCGGCAGGGAGGGAGTGCTGACGTGGAAGGGGCGAATCCGTCTCGCGCGTCCGGAGTCGAGCTGGATACCATGCCGAAGCTGTTGCTTCGGAATGCGGTTCAGTTCGCGTCCCGGCCGGCCTACCGGGAGAAGGATCTCGGAATCTGGCAGACGTGGACGTGGTCGCAGGTGTGCGACGAAATCCGCGCGGCCGCCATTGGTCTATATGTACTCGGCCTGAAGCGCGGCGAAACCGTCGCCATCATCGGCGACAACCGGCCTCAACTCTACTGGACCTTCGCTGCCGCCCAGAGCATCGGCGCCATCCCCGTGCCGGTCTACCAGGACGCCGTGGCCGCCGAGATGGTGTATGTCCTGAGCCACGCCGAGATTGCCTTCGCGGTGGTCGAGAACCAGGAACAGGTCGACAAGATCCTGTCGCTGGCCGACCAGATCCCAACCCTCCGGCGCATCGTTTACGAGGATCCGCGCGGCCTCAAGAAGTACGACCACACGCGGCTGCACGCCTTCGACGAGGTTCAGAAGCTGGGCCGGCAGGAGTTTAAGGCGAACCCGGGCACCAATGACTGGTGGCTCGAGGAGATCAACCAGGGCAGGGGCAGTGACCCCAGCGTGATCCTCTATACCTCGGGCACGACAGGGCAGCCGAAGGGCGTCGTCCTCAGTTTCGAAAATCTGATCCGCACGGCCCGGAATGCCAATGCTTTCGACAAGCTTTCGGAAAAGGAGGAGATCATCGCCTATCTGCCGATGGCCTGGGTCGGCGATCATATCTTTTCCTATGGTCAGGCCTATGAGGCGGGCTTCTGCGTTGCCTGCCCCGAGAGTGTCGAAACGACGGTCGTCGATCGGCGGGAAATCGGCCCGACCTTCTTCTTCGGCCCGCCGCGCCGGTTCGAACAGGCCCTGACCGATATCTTCGTGCGCATGCAGGATGCCGGCCGTGCGAAGCGGTGGATGTTCGACCGTTTCATGGATGTGGCGCGCCGCTGCGGAGAGCCGATCCTCGAAGGAAAGCCGGTGCCGCTGACGGACCGCATTCTCTATTGGATCGGCGACAAGCTCGTGTATGGGCCGCTGCGTAATCAGCTGGGCTTGAGCTGTCTCAAGATCGGCTACACCGCCGGTGAGGCGATCGGGCCGGAAATTTTCAAGTTCTACCGCTCGATCGGCATCAACCTGAAACAGCTCTACGGGCAGACGGAAGCCACCGTCTACGTCACCATGCAGCCCGATGGGGAAATCTACGCCGATACCGTCGGGCCGCCAGCGCCGGAAGTCGAGATCAAGATCGCTGACGACGGCGAGGTTCTGTTCCGCAGCCCCGGTGTATTTCAGCTCTATTACAAGAACGAGGAAGCTACGAAAGGTGTGAAGTCGCCCGACGGCTGGGTGCATACCGGTGATGCCGGCTTCTTCGATACCCGCGGTCATCTCGTCATTATCGATCGCGCCAAGGACGTCGGGCGGCTGAAAGACGGTTCGCTCTTCGCGCCCAAATACCTCGAGAACAAGCTGAAGTTTTTCCCGGAAGTGAAAGAGGTCGTGGCCTTCGGCGATGGGCGCGACTTCGTGACGATGTTCGTCAATATCGATCTGGTGTCGGTGGGAAGCTGGGCGGAGCGGAACAACGTCGTCTACGCCAGTTATCAGGAGCTCGCGGCCCATCCCGAGGTCTACGCAATGATCGAGCGGCGCGTGGACGAGGTGAACGCAATGCTTGCGAAGGAGCCGAAAATGGCCTCGTCGCAGGTCCGGCGTTTCCTGGTGCTGCCGAAGGAGCTCGATGCGGACGACGGCGAGCTGACGCGGACGCAGAAGGTGCGCCGCGGTCTGATCGCCGAGCGGTACGCGCCGCTGATCCGCGCCCTCTACGACGGTTCGAGCGAGGCACACATTCGAACCGAGGTGACGTTCGAGGACGGCCGCAAGGGCGTGATCGAGGCCGATGTCCGGATCGTCGACATGCAAGTCTATGAACCGGAAACTCCGGTTCTGAAGGAGGCTGCGGAATGAATGCACAAGCCGCAGTCCTGGACCGTCCCGTCGTCAGTCCGGACCCGGAAGAGCGCGAGGTGCTGCTCGCGGTGGAGGACGTGTCGCTGTCATTTGGCGGTGTGAGAGCCATCCGCGGCGTGTCGTTGGACATCCGCAAGGGTGAAATCCGTGCCATCATCGGCCCGAACGGCGCCGGCAAGACGTCGATGCTCAATGTCATCAACGGCTTTTATCACCCGCAACAGGGAACGATCACCTTCAAGGGCAAGCGGCGCCACCGCATGCGCCCCCAAATCGCCGCGAGCCAGGGAATAGCGCGCACGTTTCAGAACGTCGCCCTGTTCAAGGGCATGTCGACGCTCGACAACATCATGACCGGGCGGACGCTGAAAATGCGCACGGGCATTCTCGGGCAGGCCGTCTATTGGGGGTGGTCGCAAAAAGAGGAAATTCGCCACCGGGAGGTCGTCGAGCGGATCATCGACTTTCTGGAAATCGAGCACATCCGCAAGACGCCGGTCGGCAAGCTCCCTTATGGGCTCCAGAAGCGCGTCGAATTGGGCCGCGCGCTTGCAACCGAGCCGGAGTTGCTGCTGCTCGATGAGCCGATGGCGGGCATGAACCTCGAGGAAAAGCAGGATATGAGCCGCTTTATCCTCGACGTGAACGATCAGCTCGGCACGACCATTGCCCTGATCGAGCACGACATGGGCGTCGTGATGGACTTGTCGGATCGGGTTGTCGTTCTCGACTACGGCCAGAAGATCGCTGATGGGACGCCGGATCAGGTCCAGAATGATCAGAGTGTCATATATGCCTATCTCGGCGTGGCGCATTGAATGAAATCCAGTTCTGCCAATCGCGTTAGTCACCCAAATGCGTCTTTTCCTTGCGGGGAGAGCAAGGGTGTGTGGGTTCACTCAGCCGTTTCGAATTGGCTTCACCCGCCTGCGTAGACTCGGGCATTGGGAGATAATGCGTGGAAGGTTTAGGTCCGTTTCTTGAGGTGCTGATCGGCGGGCTGTTGGCCGGGGTGCTCTATTCGCTGGTCGCGCTCGGGTTTGTCCTGATCTACAAGGCATCCGGTGTTTTCAATTTCGCCCAGGGCGCCATGGTGCTGCTGGCCGGCTTGGCACTGGTGCGATCGCTGGATCTGCTGGTCGCGAATGGATTGCCGTTCGAGGTCGCCGTCGTCGGCGCATTGCTGTTCGCCGGCGCTATCATGGCGATCACGGCGTGGCTGATCGAGCGTTACGTGCTCGGGCCGCTGCTCAATCAGAACGAGCTGACACTTTTCATGTCGACCATCGGCGCCACCTTCATCATCGAAGGCGCAGCGCAGATGCTGTTCGGCTCCGATGTCTACCCGCTGACACTCTATCCAACAGATGCCTGGATCCTGTTCGACGAGCTGTTCCCGGGGGGCATCCTGATCAGCAAGCTGGACGTTTGGGGCGGCCTCATCGCGGGTATTCTCGTGGCCGGGCTTGCTGCATTCTTCCAGTGGACTAAAACCGGCCGAGCGCTGCGAGCCGTGGCCGATGATCACGCTGCGGCGCAATCGGTCGGCATTCCGATCAGCTGGATCTGGTTTGTCGTCTGGTTGGCGGCGGGGCTGGTCGCCCTCGTGGCGGCGACGGTCTGGGGCACGAAGCTCGGTGTGCAGTTCTCGATCACCTTCCTTGCTTTGAAGGCGCTGCCGGTCCTGATCATCGGCGGTTTCACCTCCATTCCGGGCGCCATCGTCGGAGGTCTCATCATCGGCGCCGGCGAGAAGCTGGCGGAGATCTATTTGGGCCCGCATATCGGCGGCGGGATCGAATACTGGTTCGCTTACGTCCTGGCGTTGGCGGTGCTGCTGGTGCGGCCGCAAGGGCTTTTCGGCGAGCGCATCATCGAGCGGATCTGAGGAGGACAGCGAACCGTGCTCTACCGCGAGGCCGGACAGTTCAAGACCACCTACGCCGCCGACATGGCGGTCTTCCCCATCCGCCAGGACCGGATTGCCGTTGCCATCCTGCTGGCGTTCGCGTTCGTCGGCGTGCCGCTTTTGGCGCAATTCGAAATCGGCCCGTTCGGGCATGATTACATCTTCAAGGCCATCCTGATCCCGTTTCTGATTTTGGCACTGGCCGCGATCGGCCTGAATATTCTGACCGGATACTGCGGTCAGATTTCGCTCGGCGGCGGGGCATTCATGGCGATCGGCGCTTACGCGGCATACAATTTCGCGCTCCGCATTCCCGAGCTGCCGCTGCTGTTTTCGATTCTGCTCGCCGGTGGAATGGCGGCGCTGGTGGGTATCCTGTTCGGCATTCCGAGCCTCAGGATAAAAGGCCTCTATCTCGCTGTCGCGACGCTTGCGGCGCAGTTCTTTTTCGACTGGCTGTTCCTGCGTGTGCAGTGGTTCACGAACTACACGCCGTCGGGATCGGTGAATGCCCCGCAGCTCAATTTCTTCGGCTGGGTGGTGAATACGCCGGCCGAGCGGTACATGCTGGCGCTGCTGTTCGTGACGGCATTTGCCATCATCGCGAAGAACCTGACTCGCGGAAATATCGGGCGGCAGTGGATGGCGATCCGCGACATGGATATCGCCGCCGAATTGATGGGCATCCGTCCGCTTTATGCGAAACTGTCGGCGTTCGCCGTTTCGTCCTTCATCATCGGCGTGGCCGGCGCGTTGTGGGCGTTCGTGCATCTCGGCTCCTGGGAGCCGTTGACGTTCAACATCGATCGCTCGTTCCAGTTGCTGTTCATGGTGATCATCGGCGGTCTGGGCTCGATCCTCGGCTGCTTTCTGGGCGCGGCATTCATTCTCATCCTGCCCATTTTTCTCGACCAGGTGCCGCATGCCATGGGTATTCCCCTGTCGGTGGAGACGGTATCGCATCTCGTATTCATCATCACGGGCGCGCTGATCTGTTTCCTGCTCATCGTGGAGCCGCACGGCTTCGCGCGGCTGTGGGGAATTGCGAAGGAGAAGCTGAGACTCTGGCCGTTCCCCTACTAGGGCGGCTCGAGAAGGAGGGGCGGGCCTGCAGGGCGGAGCGGCAGGTCACAGCCTGAAAAGAACAAGGTCCGCGCGGAGGAGCCCGGCCGATCCGGGCCGAACCAAGGAGGAGAAGAAACATGGCTCGCAAGAGTTGGGGTCTGGCGGCATTGGCCGCGCTCGCCGGCGCGGCCACGGCCTTGCCGGCGCAGGCACAGAACGAGCAATTCCTGCCGGCGCTCGTTTATCGCACCGGCCCGTACGCGCCGAACGGCATCCCGTTTGCCAACGGCGTCGCGGACTATTGGAACCTCATCAACGAGCGCGACGGCGGCATCAACGGCGTCAAGATCGTCTTCGAGGAGTGCGAGACGGGCTACGCCACCGACAAGGGCGTCGAATGCTACGAGCGCCTGAAGGCCAAGGGACCGACGGGGGCGGGGTATGTCTCTCCGCTCTCGACCGGCATCACATTCGCGCTCACCGAGAAGGCACCAGGCGACAAGATCCCCCTGCTGACCGGCGGCTATGGCCGGTCCGACAGCCGGGACGGCTCGGTGTTCACCTGGAATTTCATCGCAATGGGCACCTATTGGACGGCTGCCGACGCGGCCATCCAGCACATCGCCAAAGAGCTGGGCGGCATGGACAAGCTCAAGGGCAAGAAGATCGCTCTCGTCTACCATGACAGCCCCTACGGCAAGGAGCCGATCCCGCTGCTGCAGAAGCGCTCCGAGCTGAATGGCTTCCAGCTCATGCTGATTCCGGTCACGCACCCGGGTGTCGAGCAGAAGTCGCAGTGGCTGCAGGTCCGTCAGAACCGTCCCGATTACGTGCTCCTGTGGGGCTGGGGCGTGATGAACTCGACCGCCATCAAGGAAGCGGCGGCCGTCGCCTACCCGCGCGACAAGATCATCGGTGGCTGGTGGTCCGGTGCGGAGCCGGACGTGATGCCTGCCGGTGACCAAGCGAAGGGCTACAAGGCCCTGATGTTGCAGCACGGCTCCGGCAAGTATCCGGTGCATGAGGACATCGAGAAGCACGTTTACAGCAAGGGGCTTGGCGCGGCGGAGCCCGACGAGATCGGTCGCGTTCTCTATAACCGCGGCCTCATCAATTCGATGATCGGCGTGGAGGCCATCCGCACGGCTCAGGAGAAGTTTGGCAAGAAGCCACTCACGGGTGAGCAGATCCGCTGGGGCTTCGAGAACCTCAATCTCACGGCGGAGCGTTTGAAGGAACTCGGCTTCGAGGGCATGATGCGGCCGCTGGAGTTCTCATGTGAGGATCACGAAGGTGCCCGTGTCGCGCGCATCCACCAGTGGGACGGCAAGGCCTGGAACGTGATCTCCGACTGGTACGAGGGTGACGACTCACTCCTGGCCCCGTTGGTGAAGGAGACCGCTGCGGCCTACGCCAAGGAAAAGGGCGTTACCCCGCGCGACTGCTCGAAAGTTGAGTAGGAGCGAATGCCGAACGGGGAATAGCGAGTTGTTTCGCTATTCCCTCCGATTTCCTCTCCCCGGCCGCTTGGGCTCAGGGAGTGGTGCATCAAGTCCCATCGGGAGAAAAGCGTGACCGTCGCCACTGCCGCCCGTGCAAGCGTCCAGCCCGAGGCCGCTTTGCCCATTCTCTCCGTCAACAATATCGAGGTGATCTACGATCACGTCATCCTGGTGCTGAAGGGCGTTTCGCTGAAGGTGCCGGAAGGCGGAGTCGTGGCCTTGCTGGGTGCCAATGGCGCGGGCAAGTCGACGACGCTCAAGGCCATCTCGAATCTCATCCGGTCGGAGCGGGGCGAGGTCACCAAAGGCACCATCGAGTTCAAGGGCGAGCGGGTCGATGGACTGACGCCCAACGACCTGGTCCGGCGCGGATGCATCCAGGTGATGGAGGGCAGGCATTGCTTCGGACATTTGACGGTCGAGGAAAACCTGCTGACGGGAGCGTTCACCCGTCGTGACGGCAGTGCCGCCATTCAGCAGGATCTCGAGAAGGTGTACAGCTACTTCCCGCGGCTGAAGGAGCGCCGAAGCAGCATTGCCGGCTACACGTCGGGCGGCGAGCAGCAGATGACCGCGATCGGCCGGGCGCTGATGTCGCGGCCCACAATGATTCTTCTCGATGAGCCATCGATGGGGCTCGCTCCGCAGATCGTGGAGGAGATTTTCGGCATCGTTCATAACCTGAACGAGCGGGAAGGCGTCAGCTTCCTGCTCGCCGAGCAGAACACCAACATCGCCCTCAAGTACGCCACTTACGGCTACATTCTCGAGAGC
>JAWLCO010000126.1:0-11722 GCA_041687075.1 Hyphomicrobiaceae bacterium
CCAATGAGGTGCACCATGGCCCAACAAGCGACACAAGCCGATTTCGACACACTCCTCGGGGAAACGCGGCGAGATGTGGCAAGGCACTGGGGCTGGTTCCTGGCGCTCGGCATCCTCCTCGTCGTGGTCGGAATGGCGGCGATCGCATTCCCGTTCATCTCGACCATTGCCGCCAAGATTGCCCTCGGCTGGATTCTGCTGATCGCCGGCATCGGCGGGGTCGTCCATTCCTTCTACGTCAAGCGGTGGGCGGGATTTCTCTGGAATCTGCTTATCGGCCTGCTTTATGTGGCCGTGGGGTTCTGGTTCGCTTTCTTTCCGCTCACCGGAATCCTGACCCTCACCATCGTGCTCGCCGCGCTGTTCATCGCCGACGGCATCATGGAGATCGCAATGGGCTTCCGGATGCGGCCTCACGAGGGCTGGGGCTGGATGATTTTCAGCGGCCTGATTGCCATCGCCGCGGGCCTTTTGATTGCTTTGAACCTGCCGAGCTCGGCCGTCTGGGCCTTGGGACTGCTTGCTGGTGTAAAGCTGCTGGTTTCAGGCTGGAGCTTCATTTTCCTGGCCCTGAGCGGACGGCGCATTCGCGAGGAAGGGGCCGCGACGACGGCAGCAGCCTGAGATGATTTGCGTCCGTCTTGGTTCGTAACCACTCAGGCGCGCAAACCTTCGATCGGCCCGATGATGCTCAGCAGCGGGGAGCAGCGTGAGCTTGCTTCGAATGGTGTTGAAGCCGCTTGGCTGGCTGGGCGCAGGATTGGCATTCATCATTCGGGTGCTGCTCATCGCTTGGGCCACCCTCGCCATCTATCATTCGAACCTGCCGTGGCCGGCGCTGCGGCTGGTCCTCGCCATCGCCTTTGCAGTATTTGCGACCTGGGCCGTCTGGTTTTCACGTCAGCCGCGCATGCGTCTGGCACTGGCCGTTCTTTATCTCGGCGTGATCCTCTGGTGGCTCGCCATTCCGCCGTCGCACGATCGGCATTGGCGGCCGGAAGTCGCCGTCATGCCGCGCGCAATTGTCGACGGCGACCGCGTTCACTTGACGAATGTCCGGAATTTCGTTTTTCGATCGGCCGATGATTTCACGGTGCGCTATGAGGATCGCGACGTGCGTCTGTCGATGCTGACAGGCATCGATTTCTACATTTCATATTGGGCCGAAGGCCCAGTCGGGCACACGTTCCTGAGCTTCACCTTCGCCGATGCCCCGCCTCTCAGCATCTCGATCGAAACGCGGCCCGAGGTGGGGGAGGACTTCGATCCTCTCGCATCGCTCTTCAAGCAATTCGAGCTGATTTACGTCGTCGGCGACGAGCGCGATGTCGTCGGGTTGCGGACCAATCACCGCGGGGAAAGCGTGTTTCTCTACCGGCTCAATACATCGCCCGAGAATGCCCGCCGGCTTTTTCTGATCTACCTCGAGCGGATCAACGAGCTCGCCGATCACCCTGAATGGTACCATCTCTTCAGCAACAACTGCACGCTGAACATCATTCGATATGCCAACGCAGCCGGGCGTCGGGGCCGGTTCGATATACGGCATCTGCTCAACGGCTTGATCGATGGCTATCTCTACTATTCGGGCCGGGTGGATTCGTCGCTTCCGCTTGACGAGTTGCGGCGGCGCTCGCGGATCGACGACGCAGCACAGGAAGCCGGCAACTCCCCCGATTTCTCAGAACGCATTCGTGCTGCGGTGCCACCAGGGTCCCGCCGATGAGCGAGGCAGCAGGGCAGGCGGGGTCTGCCCTGCTGCGCAGCCGTTTACAACCTCGCTTCTAAAATCAGGTTGAACGGCGTCTCCACGGCCTTGCGCATCGTTTTCAGACCAGCCTCTTTCAACACGTCCTCGAGGCGCCGCTCGCCGGCCTGCGCACCCAGTACATGCGTACCGTTCTCGGAGATGGCGTGGGCACAGCACATGGTGGTCGAGGCGGCATAATATAGGCGGCCGATGGGATTGATGTTCTCCTCGACGCGGTCGCGGGCAAACGGCTCGATCAGCATGAGAGTGCCGTCTTTGGCCACCGCCTTCATGGCGTGCCGCACGGCATCGACCGGACGGCCCATGTCGTGCAGACAATCGAAGAAGCAGATCAGGTCGTAGCTGCGAGCGGGATACGTGTCGGCCTTCGCAACCTCGAACGTCACGCGGTCATCGATACCGGCCTCGCGCGCGAGCTGCTGGGCTGCCGCGATCGATCCCTCGTGAACATCGAAGCCCCAGAACCGGCTCCTGGGAAAGGCCTTGGCCATCAGCACGGTCGAGTGCCCATGCCCGCACCCGATGTCGGCCACCATGGCGCCCTTCTCGAGCTTCTCGGTGACGCCTGTGAGCGCCGGCAGCCAGTTCTGGACAAGATTGGCGTTGTAGGCGTTGCGGTAGAACGCAGCGACACCGCAGAACAGCCGCTCGTCGTGCTCGCCCCAGCTCATGCCCCGGCCCGTCTTGATGGCAGCGCGCGACTTCGGCTCATCGGCCCACATCGACGCCACCACCTGCCAGGCATGCGGCAGGAACGCCGGGCTCGAGTCGTCAGCGAGCACGGCCGCCTGCTCGGGGCTAAGCTCGTACGTGGCCGACTTGGGATGGTAATCAATGTAGCCGCCGGCGACCTGGGAGTTCAGCCACTCGCGCACGTACCGCTCGGCGCAGCTGGCGCGCCGGGCGACCTCCTGCGAGCTGAGCGGGCCGGCGCCGGCCATCGCCTTATAGAGCCCGAGCTTGTCGCCGATGCTCACCATGACGCCGCCATACCCCGCCGAAAGTTCGGCAAATAGACGCTCGACAAGTGCATTGAGCTTATGCTGATTGACCGTCATCGTACTCTCCGTCCGCGTTCGGCGCCCGATGCGCCGAAGTGGCCGGGAAGATGACGGCTTGCGGCCGGGTCCGTGAGTGGGAGACTGGTCAAAAGCGGTTCATTCGTGCCAAGGGGCAAATCCATGCCGGGACAGAACCGGCCGCTGCATGTCAGCCTTGTGGCTATTCCCGATGCGGTCGTATCGACCTTGACGGGCATCTATGACGTGCTCGGATCGTTTCGCATGCTCGGCCGCGCGGACCCGTCTCTGCCCGCCGAGCCGCCCTTTACGGTCGAGATCGTTTCTGCACAGCGGGGCAGCGTAGCGCTCGCCAGCGGCGTGCCAGTGGAGGCCCGCCGGGCCACCGCGGACATCGACACGACGGACATCATTATCGTGCCGTCGGTGCTACTCGGTCCTGAGGGTTGGACGAGCGGGCGTTATCCGGAACTGGTCGATTGGGCGCGCCGGATGCATGGGCGGGGCGCGCTGCTGTGTTCGGCGTGCTCGGGCGTGTTCCTGCTCGCCGAGACCGGCCTGTTCGATGGCCGCAATACGACGGTCCACTGGGGCTATGCCGACGCTTTCGCAAGAGTTTTCCCTAAGGTGCCCCTGCAGCCCGAGCGCGTTCTGGTCGTCTCCGGCGAGCGCGAGGAGCTCGTCACGTCAGGCGCTTCGATGACATGGCACGACCTGGTGCTCTATCTCATCGCCCGGCATGTCGGTTCGACGGCGGCGCAGACGATCGCCCGGTACTTTGCGCTCCAATGGCATCATGATGGGCTTGCGCCCTACATCGTCTTCCAGGGCCGGAAGGATCATGGCGATGCAGCTATTGCGGCAGCGCAGGAATGGCTCGCGACGCATTTCTCCGTCGCCAGCCCGGTCGAGGAGATGGTGCGCCGCTCGAGGTTGCCCGAGCGCACGTTCAAGCGGCGCTTTCGTCAGGCGACGGGCTTCGCGCCCATCGATTATGTCCAGCGCCTTCGGATCGAGGACGCCAAGCGCCGCCTCGAGCGTACCGATGCTCCTGCCGACGAGATCAGCTGGCGGGTCGGCTACGAGGACGCCGCGTTTTTCCGGCGGCTATTCAAACGGACCACGGGCCTGACACCCGGCGCCTACCGGCGGCGGTTTCAGTTGCCGGACTTTGTGCGGGGGCGGGGGAGGTGAGCAGTGGTGCACGGGGCGCCTGCCGCCCCTCCGCCATTTGTCTTGAGCCGTCGAGTGCGCGAAGTCGGGTTGGACTCCGGCGCGGATAACTCGGCGCGCGCCCTCGTTCTGTCTCCCAGGTTCGCGTAGAACGTGAATCGAGGATCGGGCGCACCCGCCCATCGCAAAGACGGGGTGGGCCAATGGCATATCCTATCCGCGGAGGTTGAGGTGATTTGCGAGGCGATTCGAAAGAGCCCTTGATCGCGCGTGTCAGGCCAGGTGACGCCAGCCCCTCCAGCTGCATTCCGGAGCGGATGACCGTGCAACTGTCCACTGATCGTGGGACACAGCAGCAAGCCAAAGGCTCCCGTGCGGAGGTGGCCGCTGATGGCCGCAGTTCTGAAAGGCTGCGGCTCCGGGCACGTGTTGAAGTCTTGGCACTCAAGGCTGCTCTCCGCCTCGTAAGGAACTTGCCCATCGATCTGGTTTCCTGGTCGGGAGGAGTGGTGGCGTCGATGGCCGCTCCCTATACGCGGCGCAATAAGCGCGTGATGAGCAACATCGGTCGCGCTTTTCCGTGCCTTTCACCTGCCGAGCGCCAGCATCTTGCGCGGCGCATGTGGGAGAACTACGGCCGGACGATTGCCGAGACCATGATGATCGACAGAGTCGCGGCCGATTCCTCCCGCGTCGTTCTGGAAAATCCCGAGTGGGTCCACGCCCGCCTGAAGGGGATCGGCGGTGCCGTGTTCGTGGGTCTGCATTTCGGGAACTGGGAAGCGACGATCATACCGGCACTGCGGCTGGGGTTGAGCCCTATCGGCCTCTACAAGCCGCTGAAGAACCCGGAGGCCAATGCCATTCTGCTGAGCCTTCGTAAGGAGCTCTACCCATCGGGCCTGCTGCCCGCCAACGCGAAATCTGCGATGAGGGCCGTTCGCCATGTACGCCGCGGCGGTGCCATCTGCATGCTCGCCGACCATCGGGATCTCTCAGGGGTCGCCGTTCCTTTTTTCGGGCAGCCGGCGCCCTCGACGACACTGCCTGCACTCCTGAGCGTCAGCTTCGATGTTCCCCTGTTTCTTGCCCGGGTCGATCGAATCGGCGGTGCGCGCTTTTCGGTCCATGTGGAGGAGGTCGAAGTCTCTTGCACCGGCCACAAGGACGAGGACGTGAGGCAGACCACCGCGGCGGTCCAGTCGAGATTCGAGGCCTGGATCAAGGAACGGCCGGAGGCCTGGGTCTGGTGCTACAAGCGCTGGATGGATCAGCGGCGAGGCCGTCCTGGCCAATGATGCGATGAGGTCCAGGCCCAGGCAGGACAACGAGCAGTGGATAAACGGCCACCAATCGCTCGCTGGGCTGACTGTTTGCTTCTCATCCCAGAGTCGCAGGATTAACTTCGCCACAACCTATGGTTCAGGTGGCGGAATATATGACACAACCCATTCCGGTCGCCGTCGTTGGGGCGGGGTACTTCGGACGCCTCCACGCAAAGCAATATGCAGCCAATCCTGCTGCCAAACTGGTCGCCATCGTCGATATCGACGAGGCGAGGGCCAGGGCAGTGGCGGACGAATTCGGCGCCGAAGCGGCCTGTGATACCCGCTCCCTGATCGGCCGTGTCGCGGGGGCGAGTGTCGCAGTGCCCACGGCGCAGCATTTCGAGGTGGCTCGGCAATTGATCGACTCCGGCATTCACGTGCTGGTTGAAAAGCCGCTCACCGACAATCTCGAAAGCGCCCGGGCCCTCGCCGCTCTCGCAGAGAGGCGCCGGCGGGTGCTGCAGGTCGGCCATATCGAGCGCTTCTCCAGCACCTATCGCGCCCTTGCCCGCGAGGTCACCCGGCCGCTCTACATTGAATGCCACCGCGTTTCGCCCTGGAAGCAGAGGAGCGGTGAGGTCGACGTCGTTCTCGACCTCATGATTCACGATATCGACCTGATACAAGGGCTCGTCGGTTTGCCTGCGACCGCGGTGCACGCCGTGGGTATGCCGGTGATCAATCCGACCGCGGATCTGGCGAACGCCAGAATCGTGTTCGGCTCTGCCTGCGTTGCGACCATCACAGCGAGCCGGATCAGTCATAAAACCGAGCGGCGGATACGCATTTTCCAGCCCAATCGCTATATCATCGGCGATTTTGCCAATCATCGGATGGAAAGCTATTCGGTCTGCGGTGATCCTTCGACGGCAGGGCTCGCGGCCATCAGATTCGATTCCGTCGAGATCCCGAAAGAGGACAGCCTCGCCAACGAGATTGCCGAATTCCTCGAATGTATCGTCTCTGGCCGGAAACCAGCGGTGAACGGTCGCGAAGCGTGTGAAGCATTACGCGTTGCCGAGTTGATTACCAAAAGCATCGATGAGCATCGGCTCAGGGCTGATGGAGCACTTCGCAACGAAGCTCACGGGGAAAAGGACCGATCGCATGGGCCATGCACTCGCTCTGCGGGACATAGAAATCGCCGAAACTCGCCGCAACGTACCCTTGTTCGACCTGTCGCATCAGGCTGAGCGGCTCGGTCCCGATCTCACCCAACGCATTGCGAGAGTTCTGCAACACGGCCGCTTCATCCTCGGGCCGGAGGTGGAGGAGCTCGAAGCCGCGCTTGCGGGCTATGCCGGTGTCCGCCACGCCATTGGCGTATCGAGCGGCCGCGATGCCTTGGCCATGGCACTCATGGCTTTGGGTGTCGGCCCGGGTGACGCGGTCTTTGTGCCGGCTTTCACATTCTCCGCAACAGCCGGTGCGGTTGCCGCCGCGGGCGCCGTGCCGGTTTTCACCGACATCGATCGGGCAACCCTGAACATGGCGCCCGAACCGCTGGAGCGGATGATCAATATCATCCTCCGGCGCGGCACCCTGAGGCCAAAAGCCATCGTTCCGGTCGATCTTTATGGCCTTCCGGCGGATTACCCCACCATCGAAACGATCGCCGCGAAGTATGGCCTCGATGTTATCGCCGACGCTGCACAAAGCTTTGGCGGCACGCTCGCCGGCCGTCGAGTGGGCGCGCTCGCGCAGATGACCGCGACGAGCTTCTACCCGACCAAGCCGCTCGGGGGCTTTGGAGATGGCGGAGCAGTCTTTACGGACGACGACCAGCTCGCCGACACGGTGCGCCAGATTCGCAGTCACGGCACACGCGGTTCAGGCGACGTCGCCGTACGGCTCGGCATGACCGGTCGCCTCGACACGCTGCAGGCCGCGGTTCTTCTCGTCGGCCTTGAACGGCTCGAGGAAACGCTCGCCGCGCGCCGGCGTATTGCCGAGCGCTACCAGCGGGCGCTGGGAGACGTGGTCATTCCACCTCCACCAATGCTGAATGCCTCGTCCGCCTGGGCGCTGTACACGATACGAGTCCCCGATCGTGATGCCGTTCGGGCGCGGCTGTCAGAAGCCGGCATTGAAACCGGCCTTTATTACCGGGTTCCGCTCCACCGCCACCCCGCTTTTGCAGACAGGCTCACCGGCGAGGAGGAATTGCCGGTTTCAGAACAGATTGCCGATGAGGTCCTCAGCCTGCCCGTCCACGCGGGCCTCGGCGATGACGACGTCGAGCACGTGATCAAAGCCGTCTTGCAGGCCGTCTGCTGAGATACGACGCGGGCAATTTTTCGCTTTTTGCCCGCGCTTTTGCTTTTCTGCGGGTCGAGATCAAATCATCGCCGCTTCCACATACGGCCAAACATCGTTCGCACCGCGCCAGATCATGTCGAGCGCCACGTAGAGAATAACTGCCAGGCCGACATAGGCGATCCAGCGGTGCCGGTGCAGCAACCGCGCGATGAAAGAGGCCGCGATGCCCATCAGCGCGATGGAGAGCACCAGGCCGAAGACCAGCACCAGCGGGTATTCGCGAGAGGCACCCGCGACAGCCAGCACGTTATCGAGCGACATGGTCACGTCGGCGATGAGGATCTGCATCGCAGCCTGACGGAACGACTTCTTCGGTGCCCCCTCGGCTATGCCGCCGCTGTGGTCCAGGTCCTGATCGGCGAGGGCCTCGTGGCCGGCGTGCGCCATCACGGCCGTGGTCCGCAGCTCGCGCCACATCTTCCAGCAGACCCAAAGCAACAGCAGGCCGCCCGCCAGCAGCAGACCGACGATGGCCAGCAGCTGCACGGTGATGGTGGCGAATCCGATGCGCAGGACCGTGGCGGCGATGATGCCCACCAGAATGGCCTTGTTGCGCTGCTCGGCCGGAAGCCCGGCCGCCGCAAGGCCGATGACGATGGCATTGTCGCCGGCCAGTACGAGGTCGATAAGGATGACCTGGCCGAAGGCCGAAAGGGCCCCGGTGGTCAGATAATCGGCAAGGAACTCCATGTTGGCTCGCCCTTTGTCTCGTTCGACATAAAGGAGCGGCCAAACGTCCTCAGATGGCAGTCAGCAACTTGGCGTTGGCTGGAGGGGATCACGTCAGGCCGCTCCGATTGATGTCCAGTCCGACATCACAGCCCGAATGAGCTGCCAGAGGGGCCCGGCCTGGTGGCGTATAGATAGTCACGACGCTCTCGCGGACTCAAGGGGGAAGCTGCCGGCGCGACGATCAATTGCGGCAGGCGTGCCTTTACGGTCGCGGCCTGTCGACCGGGACGGGCGGACGGATGGGAGCGCCGGAACCAGGCCGCATTCAATCCCGTTCGCGTTGGGTATATGTTGCCTCATCGTCAGACGATAATTCCGCGAGGATGAACCCATGGGCCTCAAGGTCGAGCCGCACAGCATTCCTGATCCGGCAGAGGACCTTCCGCCGGAGGCCTCACCGGATACGGTCGTGCTGGCAGGCGGTTGCTTCTGGTGCACGGAGGCCGTGTTCGAGCTCCTGTACGGCGTGCACTCCGTCCGACCCGTCTATGCCGGCGGATCGGCGGAGACGGCGAACTACCGGGCCGTATGCACCGGCGAAACGGGACACGCGGAAGCCATCGAAATCCATTTCGACCCGAACGTGATCAGCTATGGCCAGCTGCTGAAGATCTTCTTTTCTGTGGCGCACGATCCGACGCAGGTGAACCGGCAGGGTGCCGATGTAGGAAGCCAATACCGATCGGCGATTTTCTATGCGAGCGAGGACGAGCGCCGCGTCGCGGAAAGCTACATCCGGCAGCTCGATGAGGCTGGGGTTTTCGATGCCCCCATCGCCACGCGCCTGGAGCCGCTCGATCAGTACTTCCCGGCAGAGGCGATGCACTGCAGATATGCGCAGCGGAATCCGGACCAGCCGTACATTCGGGCGGTTTCCGAGCCGAAGGTGAAGAAGCTGAAGGGGGCCTTCGCCGACGAGCTCAAACCGGAGGTTCGCAAAACCCGGTGATGCCGGGCTGTGCCACTGCCGAGACCAGGAGAGGAGGAGTAGATCATGGCCGATAAGCTGCACCTCAGCGATGAGGAATGGCGAAGGCGCCTGTCGCCCGAGGAGTATCGCGTCCTGCGGCAGCAGGGCACGGAGCCGCCTTTCGAAGGCTGTTTTCTCGGAACGCACGAGCCGGGGACGTACGTCTGCGCGGCGTGCGGCAATCCACTGTTCAAATCAGGTGAGAAATTCGAATCGGGCACCGGCTGGCCATCGTTCACCCAGCCGGTGTCGAAGGATGCCGTTACCGAGCACGAGGACCGCTCCTACGGCATGGTCCGTACCGAGGTGCTCTGTGCCCGGTGCGACAGCCATCTCGGGCATGTCTTTCCCGACGGGCCGCCGCCCACGGGCCTGCGCTATTGCATGAACTCGGTCGCCATGAAGCACGTGCCCGAAGGTGAGCCCATCGAGCTGGTGACGGCTCAATCAGCGGATCAATACACAAAATGAGAGGGCACGGCCCGATGGCATCATCGGACCGTGCCCTCACTCTCGTGCAGCGAACCTACTGGCCGAGCTTGAAGTTCAAGCCGCCCCTGATGACGTCGATCTCGAGATCATCGTAGGCGAGATATTCCACCCGCGCCGTCATGGTCTCGGTGAGCTTGCCCTCCAGGCCCAAGCCCCAGACGAAATCCGTCTCGGTGTCGTCGAACGCGTCTGCGAGACCGACGCCGGCCGTGCCGTAGGCAAGCAGGCGATCATCGAGCAGAAACCCGGCACGCCCACGCGCAGATGCCAGCCAGTCGACCGTCGTATCGGTTACGGAGACGTCGGCCTCCAGGCCGTAGACGAAACGGCCGGCCTGCCAGTTGTAGCCGAGCTGGCCACCGCCGACGACGCCGTCGGTATGCCAATCCTCGCCATAGCCGAGATGAACACCTCCGTAGAGGCCCTGCCACACCGATGAGAACGGAGCATCGTATGGCGGCGGCTCCTCATACCGTGGAGGTGGTCCACCAAAGTCCGCTGCGATGGCCGGAACTGCGGCCAAACTCACGCACACGGCCATGATCGCCGGCTTGAAAACTCCCCACCGCATCAAGTTCATATGTCGTCCTCCTGATCGGGAACACCAGCCTCCCCCTCAGGCCACGCGGCGCTCCTGTGCAGACCCAGGAGTTAGGCAGGCTTTGTGGCACAGGTGCGGAACCGGCCGGCAGGGATGTTTTCCCCAGTGCTCAGTGGTCTGATATAAAAGCGTGCTATTTCAGCGGCTTAGATGCGTTTTGTTTCGTTCAGATTTAAGCATTTATGTGGTTCCACAGCCACTCCAACGGAAAAGGCGCTGCACTCATCGCCGACAAAAGGCCTTTGACAAGCTGAAAGCGGCTCAAGTCGATTGCCATATCCGTGCCCGCCGGCGGCCTCATGGTACAAGACCTGAACAGAGAGGCCTCATGCAGCTCACGTCCGCACCACCCGTTTCGATCCGCCGCCTCGGCCCCGGCGACATTCCGCTGGCCCGCAAGCTGAACGCCATGTTCGGTACGGCCTTCGCCGAGCCGGACACCTACCAGGCCGCGCCGCCGGCCGACGATTATCTGCAACGCGTACTCGCCAAGGAGCACGTCATCGTTCTCGTTGCGGTGGATCGCGAGGACGTGGTGGGCGGCCTCGTCGCCTACGAGCTCGACAAGCTCGAAAGAGAGCGGAGCGAGGTCTACATCTATGACCTTGCCGTCGCCGAGCCCTATCGCCGCCGGGGCATTGCGACGGCCCTCATCGCGCATCTTCGCCAGATCGCCGCGCAACGGGGCGCCTGGGTCATCTACGTCCAGGCCGATTACGGCGACGACCCGGCCATCGCACTTTATGAGAAGCTCGGCACGCGCGAGGACGTGCTGCATTTCGACATTCGGGTCGAGCCCGCGAGCCCGCAGGATGAGTGAGGGGCATCGGTTCAGGCCCCTCTCTCCAGACGGCCGATGATGAGCGCCGCGATCGCGAACAGGGCTGCTACAGAGCAGGCGGCGCTCCAGCCGCCGGAGGACCAGACGAAGCCCGCAATGGCAGAGCCGATCGGGGTGCAGCCAGTCGTCAGTCGGGGTCCTTGTCGTAGGCCGTGATCCCCGGCGGCAGCACGACCCAGGAATGCCTGCGGCAGTCGTAGACCGAAACTTGCGGCGGCGGAAAGTCCGGGTCGGCGAACGCGCCCACGGCGACGGCCACGGACCTCTCCTCGTAGCCTTCCTCGGTGTGGAACACGGTCGTGCCGCAGACGGGGCAGAAGCGGAACCTGAATTGCGCGCCCTGATCGCCGGTGCGGACGTACTCGGTCGCAGTGCCGTGGACCGTGTAGGGCGCGGCGAAGCTGGCGAGCGCCGCGAACACGCTGCCGGTGCGGCGCTGACAGGCGAGGCAATGACACACGCCGACGCCCCGCGGC
>JAWLCO010000127.1:0-11482 GCA_041687075.1 Hyphomicrobiaceae bacterium
AACATCAACGGGCTGAGCAGTCCGGTGCTGCGGCCGGGGCAGAAGCTTCTGCTGCCCAGGGGTGCGAGGGTCTTCGTCGCTTCGGATCGGCAGAAGGCAGGTGAGCCAGATGACAATCGGGTCGCCGCGCTCAGCCATCCCGGGCCAACCGTTGAACCGGCTTCGGTTTCGGCTGCGGATGAGGATGCGGTCAATGACGAGCCGTCCTTCCTCGCAGATACGCCGGAGGCAACCGAACCGGCAGCCACGTCCGGCACGCACACGATCCAGAGAGGAGAAAGCCTTTACGGGATCGCCGTTCGCTATGGCGTATCGCTGGCCGAGCTGCAGCGTATCAACGGAATCTCCGATCCGCGCAAGGTGCGGGCCGGCACCGTCCTGAAGCTGCCGGCTTCGTCTTCCTCCGGACCCGCTCTGGCGGAAAAGGAGCCGGAGCCGGCGGAGCGAACCGTCGCCGAGGCGCGCTCCTCGGAGCCGGTTCGGCCTGCGGTTACCATTGCTCCGGTTGATCGTACGGACGAAGTCCCCGGCAAGCCGGTGATTATCAATGCGCCTCGCAAGGTGGCCGAGCTCGATACGGGCGAAACGCGGAGTGATGTTTCGCCGATCACCGCTGCACCGCCGGAAGTTCCCGCGGCTACCGAGCGCGCACCTGCTGCTCAGAGCAAGGCCAGCGCCGAGGAGCAGGCGGACGGCATCGGCAAGTTCCGCTGGCCCGTAAAGGGTCGGGTCATCGCCGGGTTCGGCAAGGGACCCGACGGCAGCCATAGCGATGGCATCAAGCTCGCCGTCCCGGCCGGAACGGAAGTGCATGCGGCCGAGAGTGGTGTCGTCGCCTACGCCGGGGATGAGCTGAAGGGCTATGGCAATCTCGTCCTCATTCGCCACGACGACGGCTGGATCACCGCCTATGCCCACAACAGCGAGCTGCAGGTCAAGCGCGGAGACCGCGTGCGCCGCGGTCAGGTGATCGCCAAGGCAGGCAATACCGGCAATGCGGACAGGCCTCAGCTCCACTTCGAGCTGCGGAAAGGCTCGAGCCCCGTCGATCCCATTCCGCACTTGGAAAAGCTCTAGGACGATCAGCAACTCAATCCCCCCACGGCCCCTGAGCGCCGGCCCGATCCCCCGCGGGCCGGCGCATCCTGTTGAGGATGTCTCGCGTTGTAACTGCGGTTATTGTCCGTGTGGGTGATATAAGACGAGGGCGAAGGAGCGGCGCTCAACGGGTGGAGCACACCTCTGCCACAGTTCGGCGCAATGCAGGTGCTGAGAGTCAGGAGCTGAGCGGGTACATGTCACGTCGGTACTTCGGCACGGACGGCATTCGCGGCCTCGCCAACCGCAACCCGATGACGTCGGAGATCGCGCTCAAGGTCGGCATGGCCGCGGGGCGCGTCCTTGCCAACGGCAACCAGCGCATCCGCGTGGTGATCGGCAAGGACACGCGGCTGTCGGGCTACATGATCGAATCGGCGCTGATGTCGGGCTTCACGGCCGTGGGCTGCGATGTCTTCTTGCTCGGGCCGCTGCCGACACCGGCGGTGGCCATGCTCACGCGATCGCTGCGGGCCGACATCGGCGTGATGATCTCGGCCTCCCACAACCCTTATCGCGACAATGGCATCAAGCTGTTCGATGCTGACGGCTACAAGCTCTCCGACGAGGTCGAGGCCGAGATCGAGCGGCTCATCGATTCAGACGGCAACGACTTGCTCGCCGGACCCGACGCCATCGGCCGGGCCACGCGGGTGGAGAGCGCGCAGGAGCGCTACATCGAGTTCGCCAAGCGAACGCTTGCGCGCGATCTGCGGCTCGATGGTCTGCGCATCGTCATCGATTGCGCCAATGGCGCCGGCTACAAGGTGGCTCCCGAAGCCCTGTGGGAGCTCGGCGGCGAGGTCATCAAGATCGGCGTCAATCCCAACGGGCGCAACATCAACCACAAGTGCGGCTCCACGGCGCCCGAGGCCCTGATCGACAAGGTGCGCGAGCTGCGCGCCGACATCGGCATTGCGCTCGACGGCGATGCGGACCGCGTCGTCATCGTCGACGAGAAGGGCCAGGTGGTCGACGGCGATCAGCTCATGGCGGTGATCGCCGAGAGCTGGGCGAAATCCGGCCGGCTGACCGGGGGCGGCATCGTCGCTACGGTGATGTCCAACCTCGGTCTCGAACGTTACCTGAAGCGCCTTGGACTGACGCTCACCCGCACGCCGGTGGGGGATCGCTACGTGGTCGAGCACATGCGCCGCCACGGGTTCAATGTCGGCGGCGAGCAGTCCGGGCACATCGTGTTGTCCGAGTTTGCGACGACGGGCGACGGCCTCATCTCTGCGCTCCAGATCCTCGCTGCCGTCGTTTCCGCGGGCAGACCGGTCAGCGAAGTCTGCCGGCGGTTCGAGCCGCTGCCGCAGGTGCTGCACAACGTGCGCTATGCGAACGGCATGCCGCTCGACAGCGAGCACGTGCAGCAGGCGATCGAGGAGGGCAAGTCGCGGCTCGGCTCTGCCGGCCGGCTCGTGATCCGGCCCTCCGGAACGGAGCCCGTCATCCGTGTGATGGCCGAGGGTGACGACGAGAAGCTGGTGGCTGCCGTGGTGAGCGATATCGTCGACGCGGTGCGCGAGGCTGCCGTGCCGGCCGAGTGATCGGCCGGTTGCGGGCGACTGCGCAATTAAGCTCCCTTTAAAGCATTTCTGCCGATACTCCCGAACTGAAACAGCTCGCGCACTGATGCCGCCCGTCATGCGGCATCACGCCAGTTCGCGTTTTCCGTCGCTCGCTCCCGGTTGCAGGCGAGCTTGAGCGTGTGCGCCTGAGCGGCGTCTCCGGGGAGTATCCCGGGCAAGTATCCGTATGCGTGCGTATTGGGGGAAGGCGGCGCTTAAAAGAGTGCGCCGCCTGCAGTGGGGGAGCATCGCATATGTTCAGGAAAGTGAGCAGCCTGGCGCTGATGATTTGCGCGCTGGGGAGTGGATTGTGCGTGGCTGCACCGGCCTTTGCCGATGGCTGGTGGGGCAGGGGCAGCATCAAGGACCGCGTCGCAGTCCCCGTGCCGGCTCCGGCGCCAATTCCGGACTACGCCGCGCGGTGGTATTTGCGGGCCGATTTGGGGTTGGGATTCGTTAGTCCGGATCCGTCGGAGAGTGGGATCATTTATGGGCAGAATTTTTATGGCCCAGACCCTGTTACGTCGACTCCCATCGCCACTCCTGGGCATTGGAGTGTGACTGATACAGACACGACACTCAGCTATGGCGCCGGCCTCGGGTATTACTGGTCACCGATTTTCCGCACTGATATCACCCTCGAGGGGCGCTCCGAGCGCAAACTCAAGATCCGAGGTACGTATGAATACGACCCGGACCTCGATGAAGATTTGTATGAGGGTGCAGATGACGAGACAGAATTTTTGATTTCCGGCGAAACCCGGGACCATGGCAAACTGAACTCAGGCTTGTTCCTGTTTAACGCCTATTTGGATTTCACGCGCTCTGGTCCGCTCACGCCCTATATCGGCGCTGGCGTAGGTTTTGCGATGAACAAGCTGGAACGGGATTTTTCTAATACTGAAAACACATCCGAAGATGGAACGCCGATTGCAAGTCAGCGTGTCGCGTCCGCCAGGGACAGCACCTACGACGTTACTTTCGCTGCTGCGGTAATGGCAGGTCTGAGCTATAGCATTTCACCGGTGACAATGCTCGACCTCAATTACCGCTACCTCTATATCGGCAGCAGCGATATCGACCTGAATATCAATGGCGTGAAGAGCCATTTCTCAACCGGCGATACGCACGAGCATCAGGTTCGCCTGGGTCTGCGCTGGAATATTCAGTGAGGTCAAATGATCGAGGTCGGTGCGCGGGCAAGATCCCGTGTCTGCAGCGCACCGCTTCGAACTGCGCTGCGCACGGGATGACGGGTGGGGGACTTGCTTCCCGATCCGGTTCGCTTAACGGGGAATAGAAGGCATCGGTGCAGGGCGCGCTGATGCGCGCCCCTCTTTCGTCGATGCTCTCCCAGGAGCCCATTCGTGATCTGCTAAAACCCGAAACACAGTTCCATACGCATACTCGCTTATTCCTTCCCCCACCCGTCATCCCGGATGCACCGCAGCATGTAAATGATGCGGTGCTGATCCGGGATCTTGCCACGGGCACACGGCTCCAAGGCGCCGCCCTGATCGTCCAGCCGCGCTCCACCCCGCGACACCAGAAAGCACCAATCCAGATTGACATTTTGCACCGCATCAGCCACCACGGCTGCGGGCCACTCCTCCCCACCGAGGAGCATCTATCTGGAAGGGTAGGCACATGACCGACCAAGCGAAGCCGGCTGTCAGGCCGGCGCGACCGCATTTCTCGTCCGGCCCCTGCGCCAAGCGTCCCGGCTGGTCTCCTGAAGTTCTCAGCAACGCATTCCTGGGCCGCTCGCACAGGGCGAAGGACGGCAAGGCGCGACTCAAGCTCGCCATCGACAAGACGCGGCAACTCCTCGGGCTGCCGGAGGACTATGTCTGCGGCATCGTGCCGGGCTCGGATACCGGTGCGTTCGAGTTGGCGATGTGGTCGCTGCTCGGTGAGCGCGGGATCGAGGCTCTCGCGTGGGAGAGCTTCGGCAAGGGCTGGGTCACGGATATCCTGAAGCAGCTCAAGCTCACGGATGTGCGGGTGCACGAGGCGGATTACGGCGCGCTGCCCGACTTGAGCAAGGTCGATTTCACCCGCGATGTCGCTTTCACCTGGAACGGCACCACTTCCGGCGTGCGTGTGCCCGACGGAAACTGGATCCCCGCAGACCGGCAAGGCCTGACCCTCGTCGATGCGACCTCGGCGGCCTTCGCCCAGGAGATCGACTGGAGCAAGGTCGATGTCGCGACCTTCTCCTGGCAGAAGGTGCTCGGCGGGGAGGCCGCTCATGGCATGCTGGTGCTGAGCCCGCGGGCCATTCGACGGCTCGAGAGCTACACGCCGCCCTGGCCGATGCCGAAGCTGTTCCGCCTGACCAAGGGCGGAAAGCTCATGGCCGGCGTGTTCGAAGGTGAAACGATCAACACGCCGTCAATGCTTTGCGTCGAGGACTATCTCGATACGCTCGCCTGGGCTGATCGCATTGGTGGCCTCGAGGCGCTGCACGCGCGCGCGGATGCCAACGCGCAGGTCGTTTTCGACTGGGTCGAACGCACGCCCTGGATCGCCAATCTCGCCCGCGATCCCGCCACGCGCTCCAACACCTCCGTGTGCCTCAGCATCGTCGATCCGGCCGTCACGCGGCTGTCCGTGGCCGAGCAGTGGGCCTTTGCCAGACAGCTTGCGGGCCTGCTCGACAAGGAAGGCGTCGCCCACGACATCGCCGCCTATCGCGATGCGCCGCCGGGCTTGAGGATCTGGACCGGCTCGACCGTCGAGCGGTCCGATGTCGAGGCTCTGATGCCCTGGCTCGACTGGGCGTTCGAAGCGACGCGCGCCAGTCTTCCGAAGGCGGCCTGAAACCCGGACGCGGGCGAGTCCGCTCGCCAGTTCGAATTTGCGGACGGCAGGGCAGCATCGCGATGCCGGCGAGGATAATCCCCATTCCAAAAGGGTTTTGACCCCCCATGATTCCCAAAGTCCTGATTTCCGACAATCTGTCTCCTGCGGCCGTCGCCATCTTCAAGGAGCGCGGTGTCGACGTCGACGTGAAGGTGGGGCTCAGCAAGGATGAGCTCGCCGAGATCATCGGCGGCTATGACGGTCTCGCTGTGCGATCGGCGACCAAGGTCACCGAGAAGATCATTGGCGCGGCGACCCGGCTGAAGGTCGTCGGCCGTGCCGGCATCGGCGTCGACAACATCGACACGCGCGCGGCGACCGCCCGCGGTATCATCGTGATGAATACGCCTTACGGCAATTCGATCACGACTGCAGAGCACGCGATCTCGCTGATGCTGGCGCTGGCCCGGCAAATCCCACAGGCCGACCGTTCGACCAAAGCCGGCAAATGGGAAAAGTCGAAGTTCATGGGCGTCGAGCTGTTCGGCAAGACGCTGGGTGTCATCGGCTGCGGCAACATCGGCGCGATCGTGGCGGATCGCGGCATCGGCCTCAAGATGCGCGTCATGGCCTACGACCCGTTTCTGTCGCCCGAGCGGGCCATCGAGATCGGGGTGGAGAAGGTCGAGCTCGAAGAACTCTTCCGCCGCGCGGATTTCATCACGCTGCACACGCCGCTGACCGAGCGCACGCGCAACATCATCGATGCCAAGGCGCTGGCGCAAATGAAGCCGTCAGCACGGATCATCAACTGCGCCCGCGGCGGGCTGATCGACGAAGCGGCGCTGGCCGAGGCCTTGAAGGCCGGCAGCATCGCCGGCGCTGCGCTCGACGTCTTCGAGGTCGAGCCCGCGCAGGAAAGCCCGCTGTTCGAGCTCGATAATGTCATCTGCACGCCGCACCTCGGCGCCTCCACCAGCGAAGCGCAGGAGAAGGTGGCCCTGCAGATCGCCGAGCAGATGGCGGACTATCTGCTCAAGGGCGCCATCTCGAACGCCATCAATTTCCCGAGCATCACGGCGGAAGAGGCACCGAAGCTGACGCCCTACATCAAGCTCGCCGAGCAGCTGGGCTCGTTCGCAGGCCAGCTCACGGAGACACGGCTGAAGCACGCCAGGATCGAGTACACGGGCGAAATCGCCGAGATGAATACGCGGGCGCTGACGGCGGCGATGCTGGCCGGCCTGCTGCGTCCGCAGCTCACGGACGTGAACATGGTTTCGGCCCCGGCGATGGCGCGCGAGCGCGGGCTGGTCGTCGAGGAGGTGAAGCGCGGCGAGGAGGGTGCCTATCAGACCTACGTCCGCCTGACCGTCGAGACGGAGCGGGGCGAGCGCTCCGTCGCCGGCACGGTGTTCTCGGACGGCCGCCCACGGATCGTCCAGATCAAGGGTATCGGCATGGAGGCCGAGCTCAGCCCGCACATGCTTTACATCACGAATCAGGACAAGCCGGGCTTCATCGGCAGGTTCGGGTCGCTGATGGGCGAGGCCGGCGTGAACATCGCCACGCTCAGCCTGGGGCGTGACCGGCCGGGCGGCGATGCCATCTCTCTCGTCGCGGTCGATGAGCCGGTCTCGGACGAGATCCTGGCCAAGGTCCGTGCCCTGCCGATGGTGACGCGGGCCCATCGCCTCGCGTTCTGAACGGAAGTGTCGCAGCGCGGAGCCCCTCTGCCGTCACAGTGGCGACATGAAGGTCGCTAACGTCTGCCCTCGGCGGAGTTGACGCGGGGTAAGGGAGGGAGACCGATGCGTCTTGTGTTCGGTGTTGTGATGTTGCTCGCGGCCGCGCTGCCGCTCAGGGCTGCCGAGATGTCAGTGGCCTCCCGGGTCGATGCCGTGACGGTGTTCCCGTCGGGCGCCGAGGTCCGCCGCGTCGTGCGCCTGCAACTCGAAGCCGGCGATCACACCGTCATCATCAGTGATCTGCCGCAAGAGGCCGTCGCGAACTCTATTCGCGTCGAAGGAAAAGCGACGGGCAAGCTCGAGATCGGCGCGGTCGATAGCCGCCGCCTGGTGGTGGAGCGGGCGAACGCCGAGGCGCAGCGAACAGAGCGGCGCAGGATCGAGAACGAGATCGAGCGGCTGAAGGACGAGCGTGCGGACTTCGAAGCCCGCATCGAGACCGCAGAAACGCAGAAGTCATTCATCACGCGGCTCTCCGAGCTGCCGACCCGGCCCCTGCCGCCACAGCCGGTCGGGCAAGTCGCTCCGCAGGAGGACTGGGGTCAGATCCTCTCGCTGATCGGCTCCAGCATGGCTGAGGTCCATCGTTCCATTCACGAGGCGCGCATCCGCATTCGCGAGATCGACCGCCGCATCGAGGAGCTGGAGAAGACGCTCGCAGACGAGGCGCCCGCCGTCGACGAGCGCACCGAGGTCAAGATCCATGTCATCGCCGCAGCACCGCTGGAAGCCGACCTCGTCGTCCGCTATCAGGTGCGGAATGCCTCGTGGACGCCGCTCTACGATGCCCGCCTGATGACCGGCTCGAAAAACGAAGCGCCGAAGCTGACGCTGACAAGGCGCGCCACCATTACGCAGCGTACGGGCGAGCCCTGGAGAGACGTGGCCCTGTCGCTATCGACGACGCGGCCGGCAAGCAATGTTTCCGCTCCGGAGCTCAGGCCCATCACGGTGGATTTCGAGCCCGAGCTGCGCCCGCTCGCCGAAGCCCAGGAAATGGAACGCTCGCGGCCCAGAGGACGCCTGGCGCAGAAGCCCCTCGGCGCGGCACCGCCGGCCCCGGCGCCCGCGATGGACAAGGCAGCAGCTTCCGAACAGTTCGCCGCAGCAAATATCTCGGAGTTCGCCGCAACGTTCTCCGTGCCCGGCCGCGTAACGGTCGAGAACACAGGTGAAATGAAGCGCGTCGTCATCGACGAGTCGCAGCTCGAGCCGACGCTGCTCGTCCGGGCGGTGCCCAAGCGCGAGGAGAATGCGTTCCTCTACGCCAAGATCGTGCTGCCGAAGACGAGCGTGTTTTTGCCCGGCCAGATCTCGCTGTTCCGCGACCAGACCTTCGTCGGAACCGGGCGCCTGCCGCGGCTCTCCGGCGGGGACGAGCACGAGCTCGGCTTCGGCACGGACGACGCCGTCCGCATCCGCTATTCCGTTGCCGACGAGAAGCGGGGCGAAACGGGCCTGATCTCGACCTCGCGCACCGACCAGCGCAACTATCAGGTCACGGTGAAGAATCTGCACGAACGGCCGATCGCTTTCACGGTGCTGGACCAGATCCCGGCTTCGCTCAACCAGGACATCAAGGTCGAGCTGGTAGGCGGAACCGCGCCGACCCGCAGGGATGTGGACGGCAAGCGCGGCATCCTTGCGTGGGATGACAAGCTCGGCCCCGATGAGGAGCGGACCATCGAGTTCGGCTATCGCATCATCTGGCCCGCGGCGAAAAACATCACGTTCAGACCGTGATGCGGCGCCTGCCCGCCTAGTCCCGGCGGCATCTGATGAGCTATAGAGTCCCTCACGACCCCGGCACATGAGCCGGGGTCAATTCATGACAAGGGACGACTGATGGCGAACGTCGTGGTGGTCGGCGCCCAGTGGGGCGACGAAGGCAAGGGCAAGATCGTCGACTGGCTGTCGGAGCGCGCAGACGTGGTGGTGCGCTTTCAGGGCGGTCATAACGCCGGCCATACGCTCGTCATCAACGGCGAGACGTACAAGCTGTCGCTGCTGCCGTCGGGTGTGGTGCGCCAGGGCAAGCTTGCCGTCATCGGCAACGGCGTGGTCATCGACCCGTGGGCGCTTGCGGAGGAGATCGAGCGCCTCCAGCAGCAGGGCGTGGCGATCACGCGGGACAACCTGCGCATCGCCGAGAACGCGACGCTCATTCTGCCGCTCCATCGCGAGCTCGATGTCATCCGCGAGCAGGCCGCCGGCGACGGCCGCATCGGCACGACCGGCCGCGGCATCGGCCCCGCCTACGAGGACAAGGTCGGCCGCCGTGCCATTCGCGTGCAGGACCTCAAGAACCTCGGCACGCTCGGGCCGAAGGTCGATCGCATCCTGGTGCATCACAACGCGCTCCGCCGCGGCCTGGGTCAGCCGGAGATCGCCAAGGACGCCCTGCTGCGCGAGCTGACAGAGATTGCGCCGAAGATCCTGCCGTTCATGGACGTGACCTGGGACCTGCTCGATGCGCGGCGGAAGGCAGGCGATCGCATTCTGTTCGAGGGTGCACAGGGTGCTCTGCTCGACGTCGACCACGGAACCTATCCGTTCGTCACCTCATCGAACACGGTGGCCGCCCAGGCGGCGACCGGTTCCGGCGTTGGCCCGGGCGCGATCGGCAACGTCCTCGGCATCGCCAAGGCGTATACGACTCGCGTCGGTGCTGGCCCGTTCCCGACCGAGCTTCACGATGAGATCGGCGACAGGCTTGGCCAGCGTGGCAACGAGTTCGGCACCGTCACCGGCCGCAAGCGCCGCTGCGGCTGGTTCGATGCCTGCCTGGTCCGGCAGGTGGCGAAGGTATCTGGCATCGACGGCATCGTGCTGACGAAGCTCGACGTGCTCGACGGCTTCTCCGAGGTGAAGGTCTGCGTCGGGTATATGCTCGACGGCGAGCGCATCGACCGGCTGCCCGCCGGCCATAATGCGCAGGCGCGTGTGCAGCCGATCTACGAGACCTTCGAAGGCTGGTCCCAGTCCACCCGCGGCGCCCGCTCCTGGGCCGACCTGCCTGCACAGGCCGTCAAATACGTGCGCACCATCGAAGAGCTGATCGAGTGCCCGGTGACCCTGCTTTCGACCAGCCCCGAACGCGAGGACACCATCCTGGTGAAGGACCCGTTCGCGGATTGAGCGCGCATGGGTGCGCTGGCGACTTGGGAGCGGGGCGGAGCGAGTGGTGAGTTGGATACGGGCACAAGGCCGGAATGACCTCCACTTGGAGTTGCCCCGGGTGCAACATTTCACGGTCATCCCGGCGCTTGTCGCCGGGATCCAAGTCTCCAAAGTGCACACGTTCGCGATAAGTCCCACCCACGTCGCCGCCGTCCAGGCCGGAAGGGTCTCAGCGGGCGTCCCGTTGGTTCGTGCTGAACGAGATTTCGAGACGTGTCGGGGCTGAGCCCCAATGCATCAGGAGTTCTCCCGGAATCTGGCGTGGATCCCGACCTTCGTCGGGATGACGGAATTGGTGGGGGATCTCGTTGGTGTCCGGTCCTACGGCGCATCGGCTCTGATCGAACCCGAACAGGAAGCCAGCGCGCCCGGTAGCAACTCCGCGGCCAGCAGACGCTCCGGATCGACCGGCCCCGGAAGCAGGATCTGGCCAGGGGGTACGCGGGTGAAGCCGAAGCGGCCGTAATAGGGCAGGTCACCGACGAGGACGACGAGGCGGATGCCGCCGGCTTCGGCAGCAGATAGGGTCTCGGCGACCAACCGGCGGCCGAAGCCCTGGCCGGCCCATTCCGGCTCAACCGCCAGTGGGCCAAGCAGCAGCGCGCCGGGCTTGTCTCCGATCCGAACGGCCGTGTACCGGATGGCAGCAATGAGCTGCGTGTCGAGCAATGCCTTGCGGCAATAGGGTGAGATCATCGCCGTGCCCTCGCGGATGCGGTAGGCGGTCCGCGTGAAGCGGCCGGGTCCGAAAACGCGTGCGTGAAGGGCGGAAATCTGCGGCAGATCCTCCGGCAGCACATGCCGGATCGAAACATCGATGGCCATTGTCGACAGCTCTGAAAGCTCAGCTTGAATTGAGAACGCCTGCGCGGCGCATGGGGCGCGCAACCCGTGTCAGGTGCGGCCTCGTCGCTGAGCTCCGATCGACAGTGGCATCCGGTTCATCATGGCCGCATGCTCTAGCAGCAGCGAAGGCGCCGGTCCAGCGTCCCGAATGCGCGACAAGCGTAACTCACCAGTGCTCCGACCGCGGGGCACCGTGCAACAACTCCGCCAGCCGTCTTCGCACGGCCGCAG
>JAWLCO010000128.1:0-11475 GCA_041687075.1 Hyphomicrobiaceae bacterium
TCACCTGCCGGATGATGGGGCGGCTGGCCGTCACGGCGGGCGCCGGCGCCTTGCTTCGGTCAGCATCGGTGCTCGCCGGACCGAAGCCCAGGGAAAGGAACCGCATGGCCCAATCGAGCTGCCGCTCGAGCCAGCTCTTTCCGGCTGGCTCCTGTGATGGTGCGCTCGGCGCCTCGGCGGGCTTCTGCGGCTGAGCGGAGGTGTGGCCCGGAAGAGTGACTGCGAGAAAGACGAGCGCCAGCGTACAACCAATCCGAACCTTGCCGGTCACCTTCACCGACGTGTCGGGCACGCGCCGTCCTCGCCTGCTACGCGAAACCTCCTGGGGTGAAGAGAAGGTATTCACCCCAATCGAGATGTAAGTTCTAGCAAGTCTTCAACGGCTTGTAACGGCGCATTTCTCCAGATCCACCCGGCTTTTCTTGCGGAAATACAGGGTGAATGCTGCCCGCGAACGTCACCAGGCCCACCCTGGCGGAGAGCCATAACTGTAGTTCGCATATCCCCTCGGCGCGCGCCTGCGCACAACCCGGCGCCGTGACGTCGACTTCCTCCTCTTCGCAACCCTCGCAGGCGCAGATTTCGTCTGCCCCTCTACGATGATCTGGGTCGACTCCATCCCGTGCTGGCCGACCAGCTTGAAGAAGCGTGCCGCGTTCTTGTTCGACAGACGGATGCAGCCATGGGAAGCAGGGCGGCCGAGCAGTCCCGTGGCGTACGTGCCGTGGACCGCATAGCCCCTGTGGAAGAAGACGGCGTAGGGCATCGGCGCACCGTCGTACTGGCGAGAGCGCCACATCCGTGCGCGCCACTGCGGATAGTACATTCCGGTAGGCGTGTAATACCCACGGCGCCCCGAGGAAATCGGCCACTCGTGGAGGACTTCGTCGCCGCTCATCACCGTCATCCGCTGCCGGGTGAGATCGATGACGGCTTTAAGCGTCACCTCCGGCTTCATGAAATTGCGCTCCGGCAGCGGCATCAAGGCCGCTATCGGCATAACGGGCGCCGCGGGCTCAGCCGCCGCCTCTCCATCCACCGCAACTTCTGGTGGAATTAGTGCGTCGTCTTCACCTTTTATTTCGCCCGGACTGACAGCGGCGGGAACGATGTCTGTCTTCGGCTCGACAACTGCCGATGGCTCGGAAGCCGCGACAGCGGGCTTCTGGGTCGGTAACAGAATTGGTTCGGAGGAGTCGGACGGAGCTGTCGCAAACGCCGGCCGCACGATCAACAGAATACCTGTAAGCACGACCCACCCCGCATAACGCAACTTCATCGCAACTTCCTCCACGCTCTTCTCACCGCACTTGGTACCGGAAAACAACCAAACAAGCCGACTAAAGATTATCAGCATTAATTACAACAGGCCTGCCGAAGGGGGCACAAGCAGGCGGCCCCTCGCCTTCAGGCAACCTTCCGTGCTCATGACGCCCTTTCCGCTGCGCAACGCAAGAGGCCCGAAAAGAGATCCATCCCTCTGCAGAGTAATTTCGCAGGTAGTGTGAATATCGCGCCACAGGTATCCGCGCTGCCCTCCACCCGGCGCGTACAGGCTAGCTATCTGGTCAAAGCATTGAATTGACAACCGATCCAGGGTGGGCAGACTTCCCTGCGAGATCTTTGTCTTTCAGGAGGTGGTCCTCGTGACTGCAGTCGCCCAGAAGCGCAACATCAGCCTCGACGCCGCAGCCGCCGACGTGGAAGCTCGCTACATCGCGGCCAATCCGAAGAGCAAGGCGCGGTTCGAGGCGGCGGCCCGCAACATGCCGGGCGGCAACACGCGAACGATCCTCCACTACGATCCGTTCCCGGTTGCCATCGTGAAGGGAGAGGGGGCGCGGATCACCGACCTCGATGGACACGAGTACGTCGACTACCTCGGCGAGTACACGGCCGGCCTCTATGGCCATTCCGAGCCGGCCATCATGGAGGCGATTCGTGAAGCGCTCGCCGGCGGTCTCGTGCTCGGCGGGCCCAACGCTTACGAGGCACGGCTTGCCGAGCTGATGTGCGCCCGGTTTCCCGCGGTCGAGCTGGTCCGGTTCTGCAACTCGGGAACCGAGGCCAACCTGATGTGCCTCAGCCTGGCGCGCGCCGCGACGGGGCGCGATGCCGTCATGGTGTTCAACGGGGCGTATCACGGAGGTTTCCTGTCGTTCGCCAAAGGCCACTCCCGCGTGAACGCGCCGTTCGACTACGTCATGGGCGAGTACAATGATGCCGAGGGCGTCCGCCGGCTGATCGGGGAGCACGCCGGCAGGCTCGCCGCCGTCCTCGTCGAGCCCATGATGGGCGCTGGCGGCTGCATTCCGGCTGATGCCGAGTTCCTCTCCATGCTCCGGGAGGAGACACGGCGGCACGGCATCGTGCTCGTCTTCGACGAGGTGATGACCTCTCGTCTGGCCCCCGGCGGCTTGCACGGCGCCCTCGGACTGACGCCGGACCTCGTCTCTTTCGGCAAATACCTCGGTGGCGGCGTCACGTTCGGTGGCTTCGGCGGCAGCCGTGAGCTGATGGGCCTGCTGGACCCGACGCGCAAGGACGGGTTCATGCACTCGGGCACCTACAATAACAACGTGCTGACGATGGCCGCCGGCATCGCCGGGCTCGAGACGGTGTTCACGCCCGAGAAGGCCGAGGCACTGAACGCCAGCGGCGACCGGCTGCGCCAGCGCCTCGCCGCCGCGATCGCCAGGCACGACGCTCCGATGCAGGTATTGGGCTGCGGCTCGATGCTCTGCATCCATCCGCAGAGGGCACCCATTCGGCGTCCGGCGGACCACGCCGCTTCCCCGGCAGACGCGCGCAAACTGCTGCACCTGGACCTGAAGCTGCGCGGCTTCTACGTCGCGCCCCGCGGCTTCATGAGCCTGTCCCTGCCGCTCACCGAGGCCGATAACGACGCGCTGGTCGCTGCGTTCGAGAGCTGGCTGGAGGACTATGCGGGCGTGCTGACGCAGCTCGACTGAGCGGCGTTCCCCGTCTCAACGTGGGCGAAGGCTTGCCGTGACAAGGGGCAGCTGCGGGCGTAACGCAAGTTGCTGCCCTCACCCTATCCCTCAATCACAATGGGGAGAGGGGACCGGAAAGACCCTACTTTCTTCTGCGCGCAATCATCTCGCGCCGGAAGGTATAGATCCCTGCGCCCGTCACGATCGCCATTCCAATCAAGGTCATGGTGTCGGGAAGGTCTCCCCAGATCAGAAGGCCCAGGAGCAGGGCCCAGATGAGGATCGAATATCGGAACGGCGCCACCGCCGACAGTTCGCCTTTCCGCACGGCCGTGATGATGCAGATGTGGCCCACGAGCGAGAACGCGCTCGCGCCCGCCACCTGAAGCAGCAAGCCGGGTCCCGGCCAGACCCAGTCCTCGAACAGGACCAGCACCAGCGCCCCCATGGCCACGACGCTCGAAGAGAACAGCATGATGAGCGCCGCAGGCACGGCCAGGTCGATGCTCTTGGTGGACACGTCGCGCAAGGTCGCGAACAGCACCGAGACAATGGCCAGCAGGCTCCACCAGGTGAAGGCGCTCGTTCCCGGGCGGATGATGAGCAGCACGCCGACGAGGCCGACCGCAGCCGCCGTCCATCGCCGCCAGCCGACCCGCTCGTTGAGGAAGACGGCGGAGGCCGCTGTCACCGTCAGCGGATTGATCTGAATGATGGCAATAAGGTCTGCGAACGCCATGCGCGCCAGCGCCGACTGGAACGCCAGCGCGCCACCGACATCGCCTATGGCGCGCAGCAGCATGGGCCGGGCCAGGAGCTTCCAGGCATTCCGGAGCGCTCCAGACAGGGCTGCGTAGATGAACGCGGCGGCCGCCATTCCCGTTGCACGCAGCCAGACGAGCTCACCCGTCGGCATTTCGGTTGCGGAGAGTTTCATCAGCGAGTCGCCGCAAGCGAAGCTCGCCATGGCCGCGAGCATGGCGACGATGCCAGCCGTGTTGTTCGTTGACGCAAGATCCGCGGCCGCAACATCACTGGCCGGACTGCCGCCCGAGCCCGGCCTGCCATCTCCGACCACCACACTCTCCCTGAACCCGGCAAGCCGGTAATTACTGACGCATCGGAAGACTAGCGCATTCGCGACCCGCGGTCTTGGTCCGGCGCATCTGCATCCATCTCGTCGCCCGCGTTTGCATCGGGGTCGAACAGGCCAATTTGCGGCGTTGAAGAACGCGCCGGGCCGGCGAGGCCCAGGTGCCGGTACGCTTTCAGCGTCACAATGCGGCCTCGGGGCGTGCGGCCGATGAAGCCCTGCTGAAGCAGGTATGGCTCGACGATCTCCTCGAGCGCATCGCGCGGCTCCGACAGGGCCGCCGCGATCGTCTCGATGCCGACCGGCCCGCCTTCGTAGTTGTTCGCGATACAGCTGAGGTAGCGATGATCGAGCGCGTCGAGACCGGCGCTGTCCACCTCCAGCGCGCGGAGCGCCTTGTCGGCGATCGGAGCATCGATGACCTTTGCTCCGGCAACGGCCGCAAAGTCGCGCACGCGCCGGAGCAACCGCCCGGCGATGCGAGGCGTTCCTCGCGAGCGGCGCGCGATCTCGCGGGCGCCCTCGGCATTGATCTTTGCGCCCAGCACGCGGGCGCCGCGGGTGACGACAAGCTCCAGCTCGTCCACCGAATAGAAGTTGAGCCGGATGGGGATGCCGAAGCGGTCGCGCAGCGGTGTGGTGAGCAGGCCGGCGCGGGTTGTAGCACCGACGAGCGTGAACTTCGACAGGTCGATCCGCACCGAACGGGCTGCCGGCCCTTCGCCGATGATCAGATCGAGCTGAAAATCCTCCATGGCCGGATAGAGGATCTCCTCGACTGCAGGGTTCAGCCTATGGATTTCGTCGATGAAGAGGACGTCGCGCTCCTCGAGATTTGTGAGCAGCGCCGCCAGGTCGCCCGCCTTGGAGATGACCGGTCCGGAGGTCGCGCGGAAGCCGACGCCCAGCTCCTTGGCCATGATCTGGGCGAGCGTCGTCTTGCCGAGGCCAGGCGGGCCGGCGAACAGCACGTGATCGAGCGCATCGCCACGTTCCCGCGCCGCCTGAATGAACACCTTGAGATTGGCGCGCGCCTGCTCCTGACCGATGAACTCGTCGAGAGATTGCGGGCGGATCGTCGCCTCGAACGCATCCGTCTCGCGCTTAGCGCCTGTGACGAGGCGGTCCGTCATCGCGCCTGCCCCCGCTCCTGTTCGTGATTCGTGCCCGCCTGAACCTCTACCACAAATCGCCGGCCATGGCCTGGGAGGCTGTTAAACATTTCAAGCGCCCGCCATGCCGAAACCCGTCGGCAAACGCATGGATCGTCCGTTAGGGTGCACAGATCAGATTGCAGATCATCGGAACCGGAGGACTCCAGCAGAATGAACATCAACCGATCGAGACGCCCGTTGGCGCTTGTGGCCCTCGCTTTTGCACTCGCCTTCGGTCCTCAGAACGCTGCGCGAGCGCAGGAGCCAGCACTCGATCCGGACCACGGCCGCGAGGTCGCCCAGCGGGTCTGCGTTGGCTGCCATGCCATCGAACCCGGCGTTCAGCCGAGGCAGGCCGACGTTCCGTCCTTTCCCGAAATCGCCAATCGGCCAGACCGGACCATTCAGACGATCATCGGGGCCATGTACTATCCGCATCCGGAGATGCCCGGCATTCCTCTCACGAACAAGGAGGTGCGCGACGTTGCCGCTTACGTCCTGACGTTCCGAAAGGATCAGTGAACGGGCTCAGGCGCAAGCACGCCGATCCTGATGAGGATGACGCGGTTGATGAGAGAGACGACGCCGGCGAGGAAGGCGAGATAAGGAATAGCCTCGGGAACCGGTAAAGCAAACACCACCGCGGTCACGGCGAAAGCGATCACACCCGCGACCGCCGCTGCGATCCAGCCGAACGTTCCATTGCGGAGCACGAACGGCAGGAGACCGAGTGCAGCAAGGGCAGCGGCCGGTGCGGCCCAGACATAAGTGAACAAGGCGGCCCATCCCGTAAACGCAATGATTCCGGCCGAATCTAGGTCCGCAATTTCGGGCAGAAGTCCAGCCACTACTGCCAGCGGCATCAGAACGCTCAGCAGAATCGCGCCGATGAACGGCCCGATCAGCGTGTAGAAGAGAAACGTCCACAGCGCGCGCTGCGCATTCGTCATACCGTCCATGGCACTCCGCCCGTCATCTTGCCAGCTCCTTGAGCCCTCGCTTGATGAGCTGGGCGACATCGGCTGCATCCCCCAGATCGCCCATCGCTGAGGCAATCGCCGCCGCGGCCTGCTGAGGCGGATAGCCGAGGTTGGTGAGCGCCGAGATCGCTTCCGCCGAGGCATTGCCCTCCTGGGGTGGCGCCGATCCAGCGGCCCCGTTGGCCTTTTTGCCGGCCGGCACGGCGATGCTCGCCACAGAGAGCTGGGGCGCCTTCTCCTTCAACTCGGTGACGATCCGCTGCGCGAGTTTCTTGCCAACGCCGGGCGCCTGCTCCACGGCTGCCCAGTTCCCCAGCGCGATGGCGTTGGCCAGATCCTGGGTCGAGAGCGTGCCGAGAATTCCAAGCGCCACCTTCGAGCCGACCCCCTGAACCGTTTGCAGGGTTCGGAACCACGCCCGCTCGACCTCGCTGGTGAAGCCGAAAAGTCGGATTGCATCCTCGCGCACGTGCGTTTCGATCGACAGCGTGACCTCATCGCCCATCCTGAGGTTGCGCAGCGTCCGCGCGGATGCCTGCACCTCGTAGCCGACACCATTCACGTCGACGATGAGATGGCTCTCGCCGATGGCGTCGACCTTGCCCCTGAGCTTGCCGATCATGCCCCTGCTACCGGTTGCTGATGGTAGGCGAGCACTCGTCGACAGAGTTCGACGAATTCGCCAAGGCTGAGATCATTCTTGGCGTCGTTCGTCCGCCAAGCACAGATCGTGAAATCCGCCGGGCCAAGTCCGTCGCCAACGTGATCCACAGTTGGCAGGAGGGCATACTGAGCCTTGTACTTCCGCCTGCCAGCCTTCGACGCGTCGTTGTCGTAAGTGCTTATGAGGTCCCAGCGGAGTTGTTCTCCCGTGTACCAGTCTCTACCCCGGGACTCGATGACGGCGCGATGGATGGCCTTTCGGTAGGATTCCCCAATAGCGGTTTCGTTGTTCCGCCTCCGATCCCGCTTCACATGCGCCGCCGCCTTGCGGCGGAGCCACCTTTCGTAGGCCTCCTGAGTGATCACGCCCTCGAGAAAATCGGGAAGCTGATATTTGCGAGCCATGGCATCTCCTCACAGCGCTGTGACGGACAACTGCCTGGATCGGCGATGATGGGCATGACAGATGGCAATCGCGAGCGCATCGGCCTCATCGGCACTGCTGAACTTTGCCTTGGGCAAAAGGAAGCCCACCATGGCCTGTATCTGACGCTTCTCCCCGTGCCCCGTGCCCGTCACGGTCTTCTTCACCAGATTCGGCGGATACTCGGCTACTTTCAGCCCCCTGAGTGCCGGAGCCAGCAGCGCCATGCCACGTGCCTGCCCGAGCTTGAGCGTGGCCCGTGCGTTCTCGTTGACGAAGGTTTCCTCGACCGCAGCCTCCTGCGGGGAGAAGCTTGCGATGACGCCTGACAGGCCCTCGAAGATCTCGCGCAGGCGATAGGCCAGATCATCCTCGCGGTCCGACGTGATCTGTCCGGACGACACATACCCGAGCCGTACCCCGTCCGACTCGATGATGCCCCAGCCCGTGCGTCTGAGCCCCGGATCTATGCCGATGATGCGAATCGAATTCCCCCGCATGGGGTGTCACTAGCACAAATCGGCCTGCGCTGCGGCACGGTTCGCCTGTCCGCAGTGATTCCCGGAACCCCGCACTCGGATGGGATATTGCACGTATCGGCCCCGTCCACGCGGAGCACCAGCATGTGGGCGTTCTGGCGCATCGTGACGCTCATCGTCATCATGCTCGTCACGCTCTGCCGACCTATCCCTACAGCCGCCGATCGGGTTATTTCCCCAGCGGTGCGGCTGCAGCGCCGATCCTGCTGATGCTGCTCCTGGTCTGGCTCGGAATCATCGCCGTCGCATGGCCATGGCATCCCGGCCCACCAACAGAACCGGTGCGATGATCGCAAGATGCTGATCCGAACGCCCAGGCGAGGTCGGGCGGGCGAACCGCTCAGGCCGCCGTCAGCCGCGCCATCACCTCCTCGTCCACCTCGAAATTCGAGAAGACGTTTTGCACGTCGTCGTCGTCCTCGAGGGCGGAGATGAGCTTCATGATGGTTTGAGCGTTGTCCTCGTCCACCTGAGTAGTGATGTTCGGTCGCCAGACGGCCTTGACGGAAGACGCGTGACCGAACTTTTCCTCGAGCGCGTTGGCAACGCTCCCCAGGTCCTCGAAGGCGCAGGTCACGATATGGCCGTCCTCGCCGGACTGGACGTCCTCGGCGCCGGCCTCGATGGCTGCTTCCAGCATGGCATCGGCAGACGCGACGCCCGGCTCATAGACGACCTCGCCGATGCGGTCGAACATGTGGGAGACCGAGCCGGTCGAGCCCAGATTGCCGCCGTACTTGGTGAATGCCGCGCGCACCGCGCCGCCGGTGCGATTGCGGTTGTCGGTGAGCGCCTCGACGATGATCGCCACCCCGCCAGGCGCATACCCCTCGTACCGGATGCTCTCGAAAGCCTCCGTGTCGCCGCCCTGCGCCTTCTTGATGGCGCGCTCGATGTTGTCCTTCGGCATGTTCTCCGCGCGAGCGGCCTGTATGGCGAGCCTGAGACGCGGGTTCATCCCCGGATCCGGCTGGCCGGACTTCGCGGCCACCGTGATCTCGCGGGCGAGCTTGGCGAAGACTTTGGCGCGAGCCGCATCCTGACGGCCCTTGCGGTGCATGATGTTCTTGAACTGTGAATGTCCTGCCATCGGTCTCAGCTTGTCGTAGAGATTGCGTCCTCAGGCGAGCGCGACGTGCGCCCGCGATCGGAATGTGTATCGCGTGAATTCCCGTCCCTTATAGTTCGGGAGGGCTGCAGAAATCCATCCCCGGCCAGCAGAAGCGCCGTTAACCATTCGTTAACTGTTTGTTAACCCTTGACGAAGAGCCTCGACGCAGGTGATTTGCACCTGCCGCCGCCGGGCTGCCCACCCGCGGCACGACCTGAGGCGCGCGTTATCCAAGCCTCTGACCGACCGTGAGGGCGCGATGATCCAGCCCTCACCGGTCCCGTGAGTTTTGCCAAGTCAATCTTCCTCGACCCAAAACAGCGGCTCGGTTGGTGCCAAGACACCACCGAGCCGCAACACGCCTACGCGTACCGCTAGGCCCGACGCGTCATCGATGTCGATGGCAAAACCGGAGATCGTGGCGGGGCCGAGCGCCGGCTCGAAGCGCTCGCGTGGGATGCGGGTCAGGAAGCGATTGATGGGCTCGGCTGTGTCCATACCGAGCACCGAGTTGTAATCCCCGCACATGCCGACGTCTGACATGTAGGCCGTGCCGCCAGGCAGAATCCGGTGGTCGGCCGTCGGCGCATGGGTGTGAGTGCCGATGACGCCGCTCACCCGCCCATCGAGGAAATGGGCCAAGGCCTGCTTCTCCGACGTGGCTTCGGCGTGAAAGTCGATGATGATGGCATCGGCCGAGCCGCGCTTCATTCCGCAGGCATTCACCTCGTGATCGATGGCGCGGAACGGGCAATCCATTTCGGCCATGAAGACACGGCCGAGCGCGTTGATGACCAGCACCTCGGCTCCGTTCGCCGCCCGGAACAGCCCGGAGCCCTTGCCTGGAGTGCCTGGCGGCAGATTGATAGGCCTCAACAGCCGCGGCTGGCGTTCGATGAAGACCAGGGCTTCCTTCTGGTCGAAAGCGTGATTACCGAGCGTGACCACGTCAGCACCCGCGCCGACCAGGTCTTCCACGATCTGCTCCGTGATGCCGAAGCCGCCGGCGGAGTTCTCGCCGTTGATGACCACGAAATCGAGTTTGTAGCGCCGGCGAAGACCTGGCAGGGCCTCAAGGACGGCTTTGCGGCCGGAGCGGCCGACAATGTCACCGAGGAAAAGTAATCGCATCAGCCCTTAACACATCTGCGCGGTCCGCTGGGCGTCAGCACCCAATCGAGCCGCTGGTCGAAATCGAGCCGGGGCACCGCCGGCACTTCCTGAACATCGTACGCAAGGCCCACGGCCACGATCTTCCCACGCTCACGCGCCGCCACAAGTGTACGATCGTAGAACCCGCCTCCGTAGCCGAGGCGGAAACCTTCGGCATCGAAGGCCAGCAGCGGGATCAGCATGACCTCTGGCTCCACCTCCGGCGCAGAAGGCAGTGGCTCGCGGATCCCCCAGGCCCGCTCCCCCAAGGGATCGGCGGGATGCCAGCGGCGGAACTGCAGAGGCTTGCCCTTTCCTTCCATGACCGGCAGCGCGAGAGGAAACCCTTCGCGCGCGAGACGCAGCATCAACGGCTGCGGATCGATCTCCTCGCCGATGGGAAAGAATCCGGATACGACCGCGCCAGCCGGCGGATCGGCGAACCCGATCCCGTGTGCCGCCAGCTTCTCAGCGGCCGTCCGTCCTTCTCGCTTGAAGACGTCTGCGCGGATACGCCGGGCGGTCGTTCGAAGCTCCTGCTTCGCCGCAGTCACTGCGGAAGGATCGACCACCGTGCACCGCACCTCGAATTGCGCTCCTGCCTCGAAGCCGCTGGTGCGCAGCGCGGGCCGGAACCGACCGGAAGATGAATGCCGCGAAGGCCGTCGGAGCGTGTGATCCCGCCAGGTCCCTACAGAAGTAGGTGGGCGCCGTGTGCCCAAGACCACGGTCAAGGGCAGGGACAGCTCCCAAGCGAGTCTTATAGGCCCAGGGGAAAATGTGCTCCTAACGGGCCCCGCAGCGGATCGAATGTATGGAGATCAGCCCCAAATTCCAACCGCCAACTTCGCCGTGCGACGGCACGACCGCTGCTGGCTTCCTCCTCGCGACGGCCGGTCTACCTTGACGGGGAGGCCGGCGCACGGCGCCTGCGGCCCGATGCGCGAGTGGCGTGGAGCCGCGAGCACCACTCGAGAACTCGTCCGCCACCCACGAGGGATTCGGCTATCAGGCGATGCCGGCCTTCAAATCTCGCCCGATCCGCCCGCCACCCTCGGCAAGCTGTTCGCGCATTTCGAAAAGCTCGTCGGTAACCAGCAGGGAAGCCATCAGCAGCAGCCGGTCGTCCCCGATCTGCCCGAATTGGGCGATCAAACTCTCAACCTTGCCCCTTACGTGATCTGCCAGGGCGAACAGGCGCTGCTCCTCGCCGTCCTCACAGCGCAGGCGGTAGGTACGCCCATTCAGCGTTACCGTAACCTGCCCCATCTCCCCCATCGGCAACCTGCGAGAGGTCACCGCCTCGTGCGAATCAGTTTTGCCGCTCGAGGACGTTATGAATCGAATCGATGACCCAATCAATGCGATTGAGGACCTCAAGTCGCTGGCTCTCGAGCAGCCTGAT
>JAWLCO010000129.1:0-11406 GCA_041687075.1 Hyphomicrobiaceae bacterium
GACAAGATCGCCCCGGAGCTTCTTGAAGAGCGCGTTGTCCTGGTTGTCGCGCAGAAGCGCGACCCGCTGCGCTTCCCAGGGCACTTTCGCGTAAGGCAATTTGTGCTCCCGCATCGCAACGGAGTCGAAATGAGCAACGCCGGATTCGCAGAGCGCCTTCAGCTCGGCATCCGACTCCGATTTCTCGTCATAGGTCTTGCAGGCGATGGCGTAATACCTATCCGCCAGGCGATCGTGCGGAAAGACATCGCGCGCCAGCTTGATGATGGTGCGCATTGCCTCCGGCTTCAGCGCCTTCGTCTCGAGACCCCAGGCTTCGGTAGTGTGCAGAATGGCGCTGCCGCTGATCGACATCAGCGCAACGGCAGCCGTTGAATGCGCGAGAAACTGGCGGCGGTTGAGGCCTTTTCGGGCGGACCCGTATTCATCGGCGTATTCTGTCATGGAAGTTTCCTCCTGGTCATCGATTGCTCTTGCCACTTCGCGGCCAAATCCTGCTTCCTCGCGGATCAGCGATATCGCCCCTGCTTTTGCAGAACCTCGATTTTGTAGCCGTCGGGATCCGAGACGAAAAAGAACTTCGCCAGCAGGGCTCCGTCGCGCATGAATTCCTTGATCGGGTTCGGATTGAAGCCTTCGCGCTCGAAGCGCGCGTGCTCGGCCGCGAGATCATCGACGGCGAAGGCGATGTGGCCGTATCCCGTCCCCAGATCGTAAGAGTCTTTCTGGTCGTGATTGATCGTGAGCTCGAGCTCGAAATCGGCTTCCTCATTGCGGAGGTAAACGAGGGTGAACGTTTCAAACGGGAACCGATCCGCAACCGTGAGGCCGAACGCGCGAGAATAGAAATCGACCGACCTCTTCTCGTCGAGAACGCGGATCATGCTGTGAATTGCTTTCGCCATCAGGACCTCCGGCGCTTTGGGTTCCAGGTTCTTGAGGTAGTCGACTGCGAGTCGCCGCTTTTCCGGATCACGCCTGCGATAAGCCAGGGACATGGGCCGCAGTTCGTCAGGAGCTGACGCTCACCCGCGTCGTTGTCTGCACGGGCGAAGCTGAGAGCCGCTTCTCTCGCCAGGAACAGGAACAGGCCGCATTCGATCGCTCCGGTCCTCGGGAGGACCGTTCTCAGGGGCCTGCGAATTGGCTCAGCTTTCATCCACCCCATAGCTCGTTTCTGACCAGTAAGCCGCTGGCAAGAGACTAAGCCGATCCGGACCGGTGAGGGGTAGTAGGTGGATGCTACATCAGCCGATTTGACCTTTGCCAAGCCGGCCCGCGGCAGACCTCAGGCTGTCTGGGCGCGGGCGAAGTCGTGCATCGCGCTTTCTTTCAAGGCGCGTTCCACCCCGGCCCGTCCCTTCACCTGGGTCACGTAGGTCAGGCAGGCGCAGCGCAGGACCGAGGCGAAGTTGTGCCCCTGTCCTCCGGCATCCAGCATCTCGTCGTGGAGCTGCGTGAGAAACTTCGGCACCGTGACGTCCTGACTTTCCGCGATCTCTTCCAGAATGGCCCAGAAGGCTGCCTCCAGGCGGACCGAGGTCACGTGCCCGCCTAGACGCACCGATCGCGTCTCGGACGCATAGGCCTCCGGAGGCTGGGAAGCGAAGATTCTGCACATTGGCGTCCTCCTGTCCTCGCCGCACTCAGGTGTGGGCACTCGAAAGGAGTTTAGGATCAAGCGATCACTGTCACAAGCGAGGGCACGCCAACCCGGGAGCCGAGTTGACGGAGTTCCATCATCCTGAAGGCGCTAATCAGCCCGCTCATTCTCCCGCAGCGGCTGGCGTCCTCCCACCCGCACTGTGAACGACGAGCTGCGGAAATGGTCTCGACAGTCCAGCTGCCTCCAGCTCGATCTTGCCATGCTCCGTCAGGGTGCGGCGGACGGGCCAGTAGGTCGCAGTCGCTGTCCAGACGCGCAGCGCGAGAACGACGCCGTTCTCGGCTAGCTCGTCGACGAAACAATCCGGGGCCGGATCGGTCAGTACGCGATCGTCAGCGCGCGCCATGGCAAGCAGCACCTCGCGTCCGCGATCGATGTCGTCGGAGTAGGAGATGCGGAACTTCAGATCGACGAGACGCTGCTCGAGCCGCGAGTAGTTGATGACGCGCTTGTTCCAAAGCTCTGAATTCGGGACGAACTGGTAGATGCCGTCCCACGAGTGCAGCTGCGAGGCAAAGAGGCCCACCTCCTTGATCGTTCCGGCGATGTTGCCAGCTTCGATGTAGTCCCCCACACGGAAGGGTCTCAGCCACAGCAGCATGATGCCGGCAGCGATATTGGCGAGCGTACCTTGCAGTGCGAGGCCGATGGCGAGGCCGATCGCGCCAAGCGCCGCAAGCACACTGGTCGTCTGGATGCCGAGTTGCCCGAGAGCTGCGACGACGACGAGGATCAGCAGGGCATAGCGCACGACCGCGGTGGTCACACCGCGCAGCGTCGGTTCGATCTGCGCCCGGTCGAGCAGCCGCCCGGCGCCACGCTCCGCCCATCCGGCGACGGCCCAGCCTACCGCCAGCATGAGAAGTGCGACGGCCGCGTTCGGCAGCACGATCCCGAGCCATCCCGCGACCGCCTCCGCGAACGTGCTGATTTCTCCCGATACCTGCAAAGGACTCATCGCGACCCCTCCCGTCCCGTCTGCGCGTACTCCTGAGCAATCCCAGCGGTGAATAGCACGCGACGGGCGCGGGTCGGCAAGTCAGGGGTTTCAAGCAAGGCTTGGGAATCCGGACGAAAGCGTCAGGCGCCATCCGCCACGCGGTCTGCGAGCCGGGCGCCGCGCCTGCCCATGGGGCGCGGCTCACCGGTCGTCGTATCCTCACGCGTCTGGAGCTCCGACTGCGCGTTGATCTCCGCACCGACGAGCACGATGGTCGCCGACAGCCACATCCAGACCATGAAGGCGATAACGGCGCCGAGCGAGCCGTAGGTCTCGTTATAAGCGCCGAAATTCGAGACGTACCAGGAGAACAGCATCGAGCCGGCGAGCCATACGACGGCGGTGAAGATGCTGCCCGGTGAGACCCATCGCCATTCCGCATTCTCCCGGCTCGGGCCATAGCGGTAGAGCAGGGCCAGTGCGGCGAGGATGGCGGCCAGCAGCAGCGGCCAGCGGAGAATCGAGATGATCCAGCCTGCCATGCTCTGCAGCCCGATGATCGACAGTACGGCCGGCAGAACCACGATGCCGCTGACGGCGAGAATGATGAAGAGGATGCCGCCCAGCGTGAACAGCAGCGCTTGCAGATTGTATTGGACGAAGCCGCGCCGCTCGGGCTCCTCGTAGACGATGTTCAGCGCATCGAATACGGATTTGACCCCGGCGTTGGCGCTCCACAGCGAGACGGCGAGACCGATGAAGAAATAGAGCCCGAGCGTTCCGCCGCCCTGCGCCTGAATGCGACTGATCTGGTTCCCGATGATTTGCAGGGCCCCCTCCGGAACGACGCCCTCGAGGTTCGAGAGTTGTTGTTGGATGCTCGCCGGGTCTGCGACGAGGCCGAACAGTGAAACGAGCGCGGCGAGGGCGGGGAAAAGCGCAAGAAGCCCGTAATAGGTCACGCCGGCCGCGATCAGCATCACGCGGTCTTCCTGAACCTGCTGGTAGACACGCGTGAGTATGTCTTTCCAGCCGCCCGCTGGAATGGCTGTCGGCGTGCCGGCTTCGTGTCCGCGAGCGTCTGCGGCTGCGCCATCTGCCTCGTGCCTGCGACCGCGTTCCGCTGGCTGCCTGGCTTCCCGCACCGCGATGGCGCCCGAGCGCCGGGTCGGACGAGGCTGGCCACTCTCGCCGGACGGCCCCAGCCGGTTTCGGAGTGCCATGGCCCCGAGCACGGCAAGCCCGAGAAGGAAGGAGCCGCGATCAGAGCCTGATTGGGGCCGGTTCCGGGAAGCGGTCGGTCGAAGTGTCTGGTCGCTTGTTGCCATAACACTAGACAAACGTTAGCGGTCGCGAGCCCGTTCCCCGCCACGGGCAGCACTCCGGCCTTGCATTTCGGGCGAACACCCGCTAAATCCCGCCCCATTCCACACGCGGATCATCGCGCTGCAGCGGATTGAAAGCCCCGCTGAGGCGCTCCGGTGTGCGTTTGCCGTTCCTGTCAGGAGCGGTGGCGCTTCACGGTCCGCGGAGGTCCAACCGGAAAACGAGAGAGTTTCATGCTGCCAACGTTCAATATGCGTCAGCTGCTCGAGGCTGGCGTGCACTTCGGTCACCAGGCTCACCGCTGGAACCCGAAAATGGGCCCGTTCATCTACGGGGTCCGCAACAAGATCCACATCGTCGACCTGACCCAGACGGTGCCGCTGTTGCACCAGGCTCTGGTGAAGATCTCCGACACGGTCGCCGACGGCGGGCGCGTGCTGTTCGTCGGCACCAAGCGGCAGGCCGCCGAGGCCATTGCCGAGGCCGCCAAGCGCTCGGCCCAGTACTACATCAACCACCGCTGGCTCGGCGGCACGTTGACCAACTGGAAGACCATCTCGCAGTCGATCCGCCGTCTTCGCCAGCTCGAGGACATCCTTGCCGATCCGCAAGGCCGCACCAAGAAGGAGGTGCTGAACCTTACCCGCGAGCGCGACAAGCTCAACCAGGCGCTGGGCGGCATCAAGGAGATGGGCGGCACGCCGGACCTGCTGTTCGTGCTCGACACGAACAAGGAGCAGATCGCAATCAAGGAGGCCAGGAAGCTCGGCATTCCCATTGTGGCGGTCGTCGATACCAACTGCGATCCGGACGGCATCGACTTCCCGATCCCGGGCAACGACGACGCTGGCCGTGCCATCACGCTCTACTGCGACCTGGTGGCCCGTGCCGCGATCGACGGTATCCAGCGCGGTCAAGCGGCTGCGGGCGTTGACATCGGCGAGGCCGAGGCGCCGCCGGTGGAGGAGCTGCCGGCCGAGTTCAAGGGCATCGAGGCACCGCGCGGCGAGCCGGACGATCTCAAGCGCATCAACGGGATCACGCCGAAACTCGAGCAACGGCTCAACGATCTTGGCGTTTTCCATTATTGGCAGCTCGCCGATCTCGACCCTGCCACCCTGCGGTCACTGGACCGGCAACTGAAGCTCAAGGGTCAGGTCGAGCAGGAAGACTGGGTCGGCCAGGCCAGGAAGCTCGTCGAGGCGGCAGCCGCCTGACGCGAGGGCCGTCGAGCAGCCGGGGCCCGGCATTTCCTCCGGCAGGCGCTCTCGGTTGGGGGGCGCCTGCCAGTTCAATCTAGCGGGCGCGCAACGCGGGCCTGCCAACCCGAGAGGGTGACGATGACGCAGATTTCCGCCGCGATGGTGAAAGAGCTCCGCGACAAGACCGGCGCGGGCATGATGGATTGCAAGCAGGCGCTGATCGAGAACGGCGGGGACATCGAGGCGTCCGTCGACTGGCTGCGCAAGAAGGGCCTTTCGAAAGCAGCCAAGAAGTCGGGCCGCGTCGCGGCCGAGGGGCTGATCGGCGTCGCGGTCGAGGGCCAGAAGGGCACGCTGGTCGAGGTCAACTCGGAGACGGACTTCGTCGCCCGCAATGCCCAGTTCCAGGAGATGGTGCGCGACATCACCAAGGTGGCGCTGCAGGCCGGCGGCGATCTGTCCCGTCTGCTCGCCGCGCAGTTCCCGGGCAAGTCCATCTCCGTCGAGGACCACGTCAAGGAGATGATCGCCACGATCGGCGAGAACATGAGCGTGCGCCGTACATCCGAGCTCACGACCGGGGCCGATGGCGTGATCGTCGACTACGTGCACAACCGCGTGGCCGAGGGGCTCGGCAAGATGGGTGTGCTCGTGGCGCTCGAGAGCACGGGCGACAAGGCGAAGCTCACCGACTTCGGCCGCCAGATCGCCATGCACATCGCCGCCGCCGCGCCGCTCGCCGTCACCGCAGACGACCTCGACCCGGCCGTGATCGAGCGCGAGCGCAAGATCTACGAGGAGCAGGCTGCCGCGACCGGCAAGCCGGCGGACATCGTCGCCAAGATGGCCGAGGGCCGCCTGCGCAAGGAGTTCTTCCAGCAGGTCGTGCTGATGCAACAGATCTTCGTCATCGACGGCAAGTCGACCGTCGAGCAGGCGGTGAAGGAGGCGGCGGGCACGGTCGGTGCTCCCGTCAAGATCACCGGCTTCGTGCGCTACGCGCTCGGCGAGGGCATCGAGAGGAAGGAAGAGGACTTCGCCGCCGAAGTTGCCGCGGCCGTCAGCGGCACGCGGTAGCGGGCGCGCTACAAGATCACTGTCCCGCGAATGAAAACGGCTTGGCTCCCCCGCGGCGCCAAGCCGTTGTGCTATCGGCCTGCCCGGTTTAGCTAGCGGCGAGGCAGGAGAGCCCCGATCGTGATCAGCAGCCAGGCGATGATCATGGTCGAGCCGCCGGTCGGTGCGGCCATCGGGAACAGTCCTCGGTCGAAAAAGGCGCGCAGCCCGACGTCGCCGGCGAACAGAAGAGTGCCGAGGATCAGCAGTGCGGCGCTGAGCGTGCCTAGTCGCAGCCGTCTGCCTGCAAGCCCGAGTACGAGCAGGGCCGGCGCGTTGGCGAGGCAGATGGCGGAAGCGGCACCGATGAGCCGCGGATCGGCCCAGTGCGCCGCGGCAGCCGCCGATGCGATGCCTGCGGCGCCGATGAGGCCGGCCAGGCCAATCACCCAGGAAACCGGACGGTCATCAATCTGGTCTTTAGCCAATTTCGCTCTCCCAAGCCGATCAGAGCGCCGCGCTGATGCAACGTTTTGAATGGCGTCTCGGCCCTATCCAGCCCTCCCCTCTCGACGGGGAGGGCGGCGCGGCGAAGCCGCGCGAGCGAGCTAGGTCGGCCGCCACGATTTCAGATCCCCACGGCGCAGCTTGCCGTTGGCGGTTCGGGGCAGGGCATCGAGAAAGACGACCTCGCGCGGACACTTGTAGGCGGCCAGTCGCTCGGCGGCGAACTGCTTTACTGCTTCCGCATCGCAAGGCGCACCCTCCCGAGGCACGATGAATGCACCAATGACGCTCACGTCTGCCCGTACCTGCACCTCGGCGCAGGCAACGTCGGCCACAGACGGGTGCTCGGCCAGCACCGCTTCCACCTCCTGCGGCGCAACCCGGTAGCCCAGAGCCTTCATGATATCGTTGGCGCGGCCGCAATGGGTGACATAGCCCTCAGCATCCATGCGCGCGAGATCGCCGCCAATGAACCAGTCGCCACGAAAGACGTCCGCCTCCTCCTCGGGCCGGTTCCAGTAGCCGAGCATGAGGCCCGGATCGGTACGGCGCACGGCAAGCAGCCCTTCCTCGCCGGCGGGCAGAGGCTGGGTGCCGCCGTCGACCGGCAGGATCGCGACACAGCGGCCCGGCTGCGGCCGGCCCACGGTGCCCGGCTTCCGCGGCACGGAGGGCGAGGCCGAAATGTACGTCGACAGCTCGCTCATGCCGAGCGCCTCGTACAACTCGAGGCCGGTGCGGCCCGTCCAGTCCTCGAACAGGCCCGGCGGCGGCGTCTCGCCCGCAATGAGCCCGTGCCGCAGCGGCCCAAGCGAGCCCGGAGCGGCATCGGCGTAACGCAGGATCTGCCGGTAGAGAGACGGGACCGCCGCGAAGATCGTCGCCTCGGCAGATCGGATGAGGCGCGGCCACACGGCCGGGTCCTTGGGTCCAGTGTAGACGATCGCGGTGGCGCCATTGGCCCAGGGATCCGTGAGGCCGGTGCCGAGCGTATAGGTCCAATTGAACGCGCCGGCATGCAGAACGCGGTCTTGCGCTCTGATGCCGTACCAGCCCTGATACATCGGGCGGCGGCCCCAGGCGGCACGATGGGCGTGCAGCACGCCTTTCGGACGTGAGGTCGTGCCGGAGGTGTAGATCAGGTAGGCCGCATTGCCGGCAGCCGTGTCTGCGTAGGTTGCACGAACCGGATGGTCGACCATGGCCCGCACCTGCGCGCTTTCCAGGACACGAACGCCGGCGGGAATATCGGTGAGCGGCAACCCATCGGCGAGCGCCAGAGCGGTGGCGCCGCTGTCCTGAAGCAGGAAAGCCGCCTCGCGATCGGTGAGTTGGCTCGATGTCGGCAGCGGCACGTAGCCTGCCGCGATTGCCGCAAAGAACAGGAGAGCGTAGGTGCTCGTGTTCTCGAGCCGGATCATGATCCGCGCGCCGGGCTCCAGACCCGCTGCCCTCAGCGCCGCGGCGATGCGGAGCACCGCATTCTCGATCTCGGCAAAGGTCCAGACTTCGGCCGGGGGCTGGAGCGGGTCGGAGATGACGACGAGAGCCGGCTTGTTCGGATACGCTGCTGCGGCTCGCCCAATGGCATAAGCCGCCATATTGAAGCGCGGGGGAGGCAGTTCCCCCCGGTATCCATGGAGCTGCTGCTCCCGTGTCACGGCGCCTCTCCGGCCTGCCACCATGTATCGAAGCTGGTGCCCAGGAGAGCCGTCCGTTCCGGCGCATGCAAGTGCGACCAGTGCGCGATCCACTGCTTCGGAATGTGGAACAGCGGGATCACGTAGTCGCCGGAGAGCAGCACGCGGTCGAAGGCGCGCACGGCGGCCGTCAGCTCCTCATAGGTCCGTGCCGTGAGCAGGGCTTCAATCATTGCGTCCGCGGCGGCGCTCTTTACGCCCGGGTAGTTGAGGCTGCCTTCGATATCGGCCGCGCGGGACGACCAGCGGTTGATCTGCTCGTTGCCCGGAGACAGTGACGCAGCCCAGGTCCACTGGATCATGTCGAAGTCAAAGGATTTCAGACGCGCCCAGTACTGCGCCGAGTCCACCTGCCTGATGCTCACAGTGATGCCGAGCCGTTCCAGAATCCTCTGATAGCTCAGCATGATCCGCTCCTGCGTCCGGTTGGAAGCCAGGAACTCGAACGCCAGCGGTTGGCCGGTTTCGGCGTGGACGAGGCGGCTGCCGTCGAGCTCGTAGCCCGCCTCCTGCAGGAGCTTGAAGGCCTCGCGCAGCGCTGAGCGATTGTTGCCCGATCCGTCGCCGACAGGCAGACGCGAGCGGCCCTCGAGCACATCAGGGTGCAGTTCCTCGATATATGGAGCCAGCAGCTCGCGTTCGAGGCCGGACGCAGGATGCCCCGTCGAGGCGAGTTCCGAGCGGTCGAAATAACTGTCCGTCCGCACGTACAACCCATGGAACAGGCTGCGATTGATCCATTCCGCATCGAACATCAGGATCAGCGCGCGCCGCACCCGCTGATCGGCGAACATTGGCCGCCTGGTGTTGAAGACGAGGCCGCTCATCCCGGAAGGCAGACCGGTCTTGAACTCGCTTTTCAGCACGCGCCCGTCTGCGACGGCCTGGAAGCCGTACCCCTCCGCCCAGCGGCCTGGATCATCCTCGGCGCGGACGTCGACGTGGCCGGCCTTGAACGCTTCGAAAAGGCTTGCCGAGTCGCGATAGAAGTCGGTCCGGATCTCGTCGAAGTTATACCGGCCGCGATTGATCGGCAGGTCCTTGCCCCAGTAGTCCGGGTTCCGGCGGAAGACGAGCGCGCGGCCTGGTTCGACGTAGTCTATCACATAGGGACCGCTGCCGACCGGCGGCTCGAGACTCGTGCGCTCGAACGCCTCTGCCGTCATGTGGTGCGCTGGCAGGATCGGCATGAGGCCCAGGATCAGCGGGATTTCCCGGTCGCCGCCCTCCTTGAAGGTGAAGCGGACGGCATGCGGGCCGATCTGCTCGGCGCGCTCCACCTTGGAGTAGTAGGAGCGGTGATAGGGCCAGCCTTTCTCCTTCAACAGCGCGTGCGAGTGGATCACATCGGCCGGCGTAATCGGCTGGCCGTCGGAGAACCGCGCCTCGGGCCGCAGGTGGAACGTGATGAAACTGCGGTCATCGGGCACTTCCACCCGCTCCGCTATGAGGCCGTAAAGCGTGAACGGCTCGTCCTGGGAGCGCGCCATGAGGCTTTCGTAGACGTACTCGCGCACGCCGGACGGCGTCACGCCCTTGATGATGAAGGGGTTGAGGCTGTCGAACGTGCCGAGCGCGCCCATGCGCAAGCGGCCGCCCTTCGGTGCATCCGGATTGACGTAGGGCAGATGCTCGAAGTCCGGCGGCAGGGCCGGCTCGCCGTGCATCGCAATGCCGTGCTGCCCCGCGCCTGCCTCTGCGGCGAGCGGTGCTGGAAGCAGCGCGACCATGAGCATGGACGCGAGAGCTAAGAACAGATTCAAGAGGCCTTCCGTTGCTGGGCTTCGTCTCTACCGGTGGGCATCAGAGCCACACCGCGCGTCTATTGCAGCCCATTACCACATTTGGGGCGCAATATGACTCGAACTTCCCCTGCGACGTTGCGACTTTGCCACGTCGTCCGGACTGGCTGTTGAGTGCACAGGGTGCTCGGGCAAGCGGCCACGGGATTGCCGCATTCGCACCATTACTCCGCCGGGCGCACGTCGCAAAGGGGGGCGTGGCAACCAGGCGCGGCACAGGCGCCGAGAAAACAGGGCCGGGCGGGCCGCACCCGCTCATAGCGAAGGTCGGGAATACAACGATGGCGAACAAAGGATGGCTCGGGAGAGGCGCCGCTCGCGCCGTGACGGGTGTGGCGGTAGCGTTCGGTCTCCAGATGGCGATCTCGGGCGCTGCTCTGGCCCAGCAGGCGAAATCGCAGCCCAAGCAAGCCCAGCAGGAGCAGACGCAGAGTGCATGGGTCAAGCTGTGCGAGAAGGCGCAGCTTGCGCGGATGGGCAAGGACGGCAAGCCGGCCAGGGAAGAGAAGAACATCTGTCTCACGCACCATGAGCGGCTCGATGGCAATACAGGCACGGTTCTCGTGTCGGCAGCCATCCGCCAGGTGGAGGGCATGGATGAGGAGCACCTGATGATCATGGTGCCGCTCGGCATGGCCATTCCGCCGGGCGTCAGAGCTGCGGTCTACACGCCTGAGCAGTGGGAGAAGGCGCAGAAGAACGAGAAGATCAACGAGGACGAGCTGAAGCCGATCAGCCTCAACTACTCGCTCTGTCATCCGGCCGGCTGCACGGCAGAGGTGGACGCCAGCAAGGAGCTGGTCGAATCCATGAAGAAGGGCGGCGGGCTCATGGTGCTGGCGATCAACGCCAATGGGCAGCCGATCGCGTTCCCCGTTCCGCTCGACGGCTTCACAGCCGCGCACACCGGCGCTCCGGTCGACAATCAGGCCTATGCCGAGGCGCGCGGTCAGCTGATGCGCCAGATCCGTCAGCGCCAGGCCGAGCTGATCAAACAGGCGCAGGAGAAGCAGAAGGCTGCCCAGAAAGATAAGGGCGCCGAGAAGAAGAAGTAGGACTAGAGGGGCTCATACTGGCGCTCTTCCACGCAGCCGTGCGTGGAAGAGGTTCGACTTGCGTGACCAAATTTCTGACAGCGCACTGGGTGGACGAACAGGAGCACCGCCGCTCGTGGCGCGGCGCTCTGGGCGGGCCACTGACCGGAGCG
>JAWLCO010000130.1:0-11303 GCA_041687075.1 Hyphomicrobiaceae bacterium
GCAATCGTGTGTGGGGTGACGACAACACGGCCACCGGCTCGCACTCGGGCAACCGTGTCGTAGGTGATGACAACACGGCGAGCGGCACGCGCTCCGGCAGTCGCGTGTGGGGCGACGACAACACGGCCACCGGCTCGTACTCCGGTAATCGTGTCGTAGGTGATGACAACACGGCGAGCGGCACGCGCTCCGGCAGTCGCGTGTGGGGCGACGACAACACCGCCACCGGCTCGCACTCGGGCAACCGTGTCGTAGGTGATGACAACACGGCGAGCGGCACGCGCTCCGGCAACCGCGTGTGGGGCGACGACAACACGGCCACCGGCTCGCACTCGGGCAACCGTGTCGTAGGTGATGACAACACGGCGAGCGGCACGCGCTCCGGCAACCGCGTGTGGGGCGACGACAATACCGCCACCGGCTCGCACTCCGGTAATCGGGTGGTAGGGGACCACAATACTGCGACCGGCACAGGCTCGGGCAATTTTGTCCTGGGCGATGATAACATGGCTAATGGAGCACACTCCGGCAACTTTGTTCGTGGTGACGCGAACATGGCAAACGGCCCCTATTCGGGGAACAGAGTAGTTGGCTTTGCCAATTCTGCTTCCGGCGTGTTTGCTGGCAACGATGTGCGCGGCATCGCCAACAGCACGAGTGGTACGGCCTCCGGTAATGGCGTCCGCGGGATCGCCAACAGCTCGAGCGGCACGGCCTCCGGTAACGACGTTCGCGGCATTGCCAACAGCACGAGCGGAACTGCCTCTGGGAACGAAGTTTTTGGCTTCGGCAATAACTCCGGCGGCACCGCTTCCGGTAATTACGTTTGGGGAGCGGCAAACAGCGCTTACGGTGCTGCGTCCGGTAACGCGGTATGGGGAGTAGGCAATACCACGGTCGGCACCGCGTCGGGTAACCTTGTCGAAGGGGTTGGCAATACGAGCGTTGGCCTGGGTTCCGGCAATAATGTTGAGGGCCGCAACAATGTGGCGCTTGGTACGGGTGCCGGAAATAACGTCGATGCCGATAACACGATCTCGGTCGGCACCGGCGCGAGGGCCAGTAGAGACAACGCCATTGCCATGGGCACGAGTGCATCTGCTACCGGTCGGAACTCGACTGCAATTGGCAGGAATGCTTCTGCCGCTGGCCGGAATTCGACAGCGCTTGGTCGCAACACCGATGCCAACACTGCCGGCTCCGTCGCGATCGGGACAGACTCCGGCGGCAACGGTGCCGCCACCAACGCAAATTGGGATAACCATTTCGTGCTTGGCACAAGCAATCACACCTATACGGCGCCCGGCATTACGTCCGGCTTGAGCAGAGCTCGGCAATCTGGCCCGCTCGAAGTTGTGACCTCTGATGCGGGCGGAAACCTGGCCACTGATGGCGGCCTGTTGTTCGACGAGATCAGCAAGCTCGGCGGAGGTGTTGCCATCGCTATGGCCCTCGAGAACCCTGATCTCGTGGCCGGCGAACGCTTCGGCCTCGCTGGCAACGTCGGCTTCTGGGAGGGCAATGTTGCGCTGGGCTTTACCGGCATCGGCGTGCTTGGCCACAACTTCGCCGGATATGGCGAGCGTTGGGCTCTGAGTGGCGGTGTAGGCTTCACGGTTCGTGAAGAATCGTTTGGTCGTCGGGGTAGCAATAGCAGCGTCGGCGGTCGCGCTGGTATCCAAGTGAGCTGGTAACTTCTCGACACACTGTCTCCGGGGACGCATTCGGGGGAGCCCGATGCGTCCCTTTTCCTTTGCTGAATGATACTGCTTTTTGGACTCAGGCATTGTCCAAATCGACTTGCCAGCTAAAGTGCCAACTCAGGAACAATATCCATCGGGGTGCTTGCGTTGAGCTTGCGGCGGCAAGACCATTTTCGATCGCGGGGCTGTCCGGCGGCAGGGCTGCAATGGCTCGCCATGTTGGCTGCTCTCGCTGGTATGGTCGCTTCACCGGACCATGGATTGGCCCAGGCGAAATCGCAGCCATCCCAGGTTGCGCAGCAGGTTGCGGTGCAGGGGCCGACGCTCCCTGACCCCTACCAGATGAGCATGCTGATCAGGACGTCACTGATCGCACTCTCGCAGGCCAATTTGACCGGCAACTATACTGTCCTGCGGGATCTGGGTAGCCCGGCGTTTCAGGCTATGAACTCCGCCGCACGCCTTACGGAGGCTTTTGCCGATCTGCGTCAGCGCAGGCTCGACTTCTCTCCGGTCCTGTTCTTTGATCCGAAGCTGGTCCGAGAACCAGCGCTGGATGCGGCTGGACGTCTGCGGCTTCGCGGTTTTATCGAGACGCGTCCGGAGCAAATCAATTTCGACATGCTGTTCGAGAAAATCGGAGGCGATTGGCGTCTCTTTGGACTTGCAGTTCAGATGCAACCCATGCCGGTCACGTCTCCAGAGGCTACTTCGCAAGAGGAGACGCCGCCTGCAAAATCGGATTCGGTGCCGTCAAAGGAGAAACGGGCGACTGCGCTGCCGAAAAAGTAGGCCGTCGTCCCAGGAGGGGCTACCCCAAATTCCCCTCCCTGTGTGATCAGGGAGGGGTAGGCGGTAGGCCGAGCGATCTGAAAGCTCTCTGCTTATCAATTATCCAAAAAGCTCCTGAGCTTCCGGCTCCGGCTCGGGTGCTTCAGCTTGCGCAGCGCCTTGGCCTCGATCTGGCGGATGCGTTCGCGGGTGACCGAGAACTGCTGGCCGACCTCCTCCAGGGTGTGGTCGGTGTTCATGCCGATGCCGAAGCGCATGCGCAGGACGCGCTCCTCGCGCGGGGTGAGGGAGGCCAGAACGCGGGTGGTCGTCTCGCGCAGGTTCGACTGGATGGCGGCGTCGATCGGCAGGACGGCGTTGCGGTCCTCGATGAAGTCGCCGAGATGGCTGTCCTCCTCGTCGCCGATGGGCGTCTCGAGGCTGATCGGTTCCTTGGCGATCTTCAGAACCTTGCGCACCTTCTCCAGCGGCATGGCGAGCTTCTCGGCCAGCTCCTCCGGCGTCGGCTCGCGGCCGATCTCGTGCAGCATCTGGCGGCTCGTGCGCACGATCTTGTTGATCGTCTCGATCATGTGCACGGGGATGCGGATGGTGCGCGCCTGGTCGGCGATCGAACGCGTGATCGCCTGCCGGATCCACCACGTGGCGTAGGTCGAGAACTTGTAGCCGCGGCGGTACTCGAACTTGTCGACCGCCTTCATCAGGCCGATGTTGCCCTCCTGGATGAGGTCCAGGAACTGCAGCCCGCGGTTCGTGTACTTCTTGGCGATCGAGATGACGAGACGCAGATTGGCCTCCACCATCTCCTTCTTCGCCTGCCGGGCCTCGCGCTCGCCCTTCTGCACGCTGCGCACGATGCGGCGGAATTCAGGAATCTCGAGGCCCGTCTCGGTGGCGAGGTTGTGGATCTCGCCGCGGATCTCCTCGATACGCGCGCGCTCGTTGCCGACGAACTTTGCCCAGCCCTTCTTGCCGGCGCTGCCGATCCGGTCGAGCCAGGTCTGGTCGAGCTCGTTGCCGTAGTACTCGCCGATGAAGTCGGTGCGCGCGACGCCGTAGCTGTCGGCGAGCCGCATCAGCTGACCTTCGAGGCCCACCAGACGCTTGTTGATGGCGTAAAGCTGCTCGACGAGGCTCTCGATGCGGTTGTTGTTGAGCGACAGGCTCTTGACGTCCGCGATGATTTCCTCGCGCAGCTTGGCATAGGCCTTCTGCTGCTGGCGCGAGCCCTGCTCGCCCGCCACCTGCATCTCGAGGTTGCGGTCCTGCTGCTTGCGCAGCTTCTTGTACGTCGCGGCGATGCGGTCGAAGGTTTCGAGAACCTTGGGCTTGAGCTCGGCCTCCATGGCCGCCAGCGACATGGCGTTCTCGTAGTCGTCGTCATCGTCCATCTCGCCGCGGGCGGCACCGTCCGCGCCACCCTCGGATCCAGCTTCGGTCTCCTCGTCAGCCTCCTCGGCCTCGACCGGAGCGGCCTTCGCGTCCGGCCCCTCGTAGGTGGCCTCCAGGTCGATGATGTCCCGCAGCAGAACCTTGCCCTCGTTGAGCTCGTCCCGCCAGATGATGATGGCCTGGAAGGTGAGGGGGCTCTCGCAGAGGCCCGCGATCATCGCCTCGCGGCCGGCCTCGATGCGCTTGGCAATGGCGATCTCGCCCTCGCGGGAGAGCAGCTCCACCGAGCCCATCTCGCGCAGGTACATGCGGACAGGGTCGTCCGTACGCTCGACCGGCTCCGGCCGCGACTCGGCGCGGGCGGGCAGCGTCTGCGTGGTGAGCGCACGGCCTTCCTCGTCGTCGAGCGCACCCTCCTCATCCGCCGAGTCGTCGCTCTCCTCGCTCTCGATGACGTTGATGCCCATGTCGGAGAACATGGCCATCACGTCCTCGATCTGCTCCGAGGAAACCTCCTCTGAGGGCAGCACGGCATTGAGCTCGTCATAGGTGACGTAGCCCCGCGACTTGGCGGACTTGATCAGCCGTTTCACAGCCTGGTCCGACAGATCGAGCACCGGGCTGTCGCGCTCCGGCATCTCGGCCTGGGGTGGCGTCTGCTCTTCGGTCTTCTGGGTCATCGGCGTGCGGGTCTCTGCGGACGAGAATGCATTCGACATGGGCAGCGTAAGGCTCCCGTTCTATCAGTTTGGCGCAAAGGTCGCGGGGTTGCGTCGGGCGAGGGGACGTGCAGGCGAAGCCGTCATGCACGTGTCACTTGCAGCGGTCAGAATCGAACTGGTGGTTACTGGGACAAGCATCTCTGCCGGGCAACTCTCTCAGGTTCGATTCAGGTTACGCTCACGCCCGCGAAGCGCTTATGCCCACGGCGATCACGGCCGCACCCCCGCGGGTGCTGCCAGCTGAAACACCTGGGCAGCTCAAAAGTCCAACGATGTGTCAACAACATCCAAGCTCGCAATCAGGCGCTGCACCTCACAAATCCTTGCCAGCGACTCCTCGCTCCCCTCCTCGAGGAAATCTCGCTCCGCGGCTTCGAGGGCTTTCTTCAGGCCTTTCTGGCGCTCGTGCAGCGCAAGAGCATGGCAAAAGCCAGCTTCGACATCGGCCCTGTCTGCGTCAGCCTCCGCAAACCGGTCGCTTCTGTGGGTTATCGCCCGCTCGACGAGATCGATGACCTGTTGCAAGCTCTGCGCCTCCAATTGGGAGCGCAAGCGGCTGCTGTCAAGTGAAATGTCGTGGCTTTTCAGTGACAGTATGGCGTCACGAAGCCGTCCAAGCGCCGGGAGCGTGAACTCGATATCGGCGATTCGCTCCGCGTATTCCTCCACCAGCCAGGGATGGTTGATGAGCGTGCGCAAGAGCAAGGCCTCGCGATAAGGCGCGTGGCCAGGGCCAACCAGCCGGCTCTTCTTGAGGCTGTCGCTGGGGCGCGGCTTCTGCGCATAGCTGCTGAAGCGGCCGCCGGGACGGGCGTTGGCGCCGAGGCGGGGTGGGGCATTCGTCCGGTAAGGCTGGCGGTTCCACTGGGCTCGGTCCTGACGAGAGACCCCCGCAGACACGACGGGCCAAGCCTCGAAGAGTTTGCCTCTCAAGGCGCGCCCATAGTGCTGGCGCACGGTCATGTCGCCGATCCGTCCTAGCAACGTCGCGATCCGCTTCTCCAGGAAGGCCCGGCGCTCAGGCGTCGACCATTGCCCGGACTTCCACTCGCGTTCCCACAGCACCTCAACGAGAGGCGTGGCCTTCTCGAGCACGCGCCGCATTGCCTCGGTGCCTTGCTGCCGCACCAGGTCGTCGGGGTCGGAACCGTCCGGCAGGAAGGCGAACCTGAGGCTGCGCCCCGGCTGCAGCTGATCCAGCGCGACGTCGATCGCCCGATAGGCGGCGCGGCGGCCGGCCGAGTCCCCGTCGAAGCACAGGATGGGCTCCGGAGCCATCCGCCACAGCAGGCGGAGCTGGTCGTCTGTAAGGGCCGTGCCCAGGGGCGCGACGGTATGTGTGTACCCGGCCTGACTGAGGGCGATCACGTCCATATAGCCTTCGACGACGACGATCTCGCTCCGGTCGTGTGCCGCAGCGCGGGCCTGATTGGCGTTGAACAGGACGGTGCCCTTGCGGAAGAGGGGCGTCTCGGGCGAGTTCAGGTACTTGGCCGGGGCGTTGGGATCGAGCGCGCGGCCGCCGAATGCGATCACGCGGCCCTTGAGGTCGGTGATCGGGAACATTATCCGGTGCCGGAAACGGTCGTAGGAAACCGGAATATCCTCGCCGGCCACGACCATCCCCGAGAGTGTCATCTCCTCGGGCGTGAACCCCAGGCTGGCCAGATGATCCTTCAGAATGGCGCGGCTGGCGGGGGCGTAGCCGAGTTGGAAGCGCGCGATCGTCTCCCGCGAGAGACCCCGCCGGTCGAGGTAGCTGCGGGCCTCGGCCCCGGCACTGCCGCGGAGCTGGGCCTCGAAGAACGCCAGCGATGCCTCGAGCACCGCCGAAAGCCGCGCCCGCTGGTCCTCCTGACGGGCTTCGACGTTCGTCATGCGCGGCATGGGCACGCCGGCCTCCGCGGCGAGCCGCTCGACGGCCTCGGGAAACGACAGGCCCTCGGTCTTCATCAGGAAGGTGAAGATGTCGCCGTGCTCGCCGGAAGCGAAGCAGTGATAGAAGCCCTTCTGGTCGTTGACGAAGAACGAGGGCGTTTTCTCGGTCTTGAAGGGTGACAGGCCGGCGTACTCGCGGCCCTTGCGCTTCAGCGCCACCTTGCGCGCCACGACCTGGCTGACCGACAGCCGGGCGCGGATCTCGTCAAGAAAGGCAGGCGGAAAGCGCATCGGAACCCGATCCCCGTGTCACGATGCACACCTGTTAAGTGATTCGGCAGGATATTGCCGCCCCGCCAAGGCCTTGGCGGGGCGTCTGCCCCCGCTATCCACAGGCGCCGCTATCTCAACCGGCTCTGCGCAGCGTTCCCGGCTACTTCAGCAGCTCCTTCACCATGCCGCTGGCCTTGGAGAAGTCCATCCGGCCGCTGTAGCGCTCCTTCAGGGTGGCCATGGCGCGGCCCATGTCCTTCAGGCCCGCGCAGTTGAGCTCGCGCACCACCTCGCCGACGGCAGCGCGGGTTTCCTCCTCATCGAGCTGCTTCGGGAGGAACTCCTCGATAATGGCCATCTCCTGCATCTCCTGGTCGGCGAGATCCTGCCGGCCGGCCTGCCGGTATGTCTCCGCCGATTCGCGCCGCTGCTTGACCATCTTCTGCAGCAGCTGCAAGACCTCGGCCTCGGAGATCTTGTCGCGACCGCTCGGCTGCCCGACGCTGTCCATCTGGGCTGCGATGTCGCGGTCCTTGATCGCCGCCGAAATCAGGCGCAAGGTCGCCAGCCGGCGCTTGTCGCCCGACTTCATGGCGTCCTTGATGGCCTGGCTGAGCTGGTCGCGCATGGTATCTCCTTCGAATTGGGGGCGTTCATGTACGCCGGGCTGCCTGTTGTCGCAAGCCTTGCGCCCATTGATTGACGCTGCCGGGGACCTCAAATAGTTTGCCGGCCACAGACTCATATTGCGGTGCAACGAAGCGGTGCTCCCGGGCGGAACCTCGGCTTGGCACCCCCGAGCAGCCCCGGAGCAGCCTCATGACGCTCAATACCGACCTACGCGGCCTCGGCAACACACAGGGCGCGCCCGCGCCGTGGGCCGATGCACCACTGACGGCCCGCCTCGTGCTGGCCGATGGCACGGTCATCAGCGGACGCGGACTGGGTGCCGCCGGTTCCGCTGTCGGCGAGGTGTGCTTCAACACCTCCATGACCGGCTATCAGGAGATCCTGACGGACCCGAGCTATGCCGGTCAAATCATCACGTTCACATTTCCCCATATAGGTAATGTGGGCACCAACCCCGAGGATACCGAAAGCGCGACTCTCGCCATGCGGTCGGGCGTGCGCGGTTGCGTGCTGAGGGCCGACGTGACGGCGCCCTCGAACTACCGGTCAGTGGAGCACCTTGATGCCTGGCTCAAGGCGCGCGGCATCATTGCCATTACCGGGGTGGACACGCGGGCGCTCACGGCGCGAATCCGCACGGCCGGCACGCCCAACGGAATTATCGCGCACGACCCGTCGGGTACGTTCGACATCGAGAAGCTCAAGGCCGAGGCGCGGGCCTGGCCGGGCCTGGTCGGGCTCGACCTGGTGCCGGAAGTGACCGCCGGGCAGAGCTATCATTGGGACGAGATGCGCTGGGTCTGGGGCAAAGGCTATTCGCGCCAGCTCAACCCCGAATTCCACGTCGTCGCCGTCGATTACGGTCTCAAGCGGAACATCCTGCGTTCGCTCGCGACCGCCGGCTGCAAGGTGACGGTGGTGCCGGCCAGCACGACCGCCGAGGAAATCCTGGAGCGGGAGCCGGACGGCGTGTTCCTGTCGAACGGCCCGGGCGATCCGGCGGCGACTGGGGAATACGCGGTGCCGCAGATCAGGAAGCTGATCGACAGCGGCCTGCCGGTGTTCGGCATCTGCCTCGGTCATCAGATGCTGGGGCTCGCGCTCGGCGGCCGCACCGCGAAGATGCATCAAGGCCACCACGGCGCCAACCATCCCGTGAAGGACTTCACGACGGGCAAGGTCGAGATCACGTCGATGAACCACGGGTTCACGGTCGATCGTGAGACCCTGCCGAGCGAGGTCGAGGAGACTCACGTCTCCCTGTTCGACGGCACCAATTGCGGCTTGCGGCTGAAGGACAGGCCGGTGTTCTCGGTGCAGTATCACCCGGAGGCCGCTGCCGGACCTCAGGACAGTCATTACCTGTTCACCCGCTTCGTGAATCTGATGCGCCAGCGCAAGGGCCTGCCATTGCAAAGCGAGCGCTAGGCGGTGGCGGCGCTCTGCCCCCTGCTTCTGGTGGCCAGCTGCCTGCTGCTCCTGCCGGGGGCTGCTGTCGCGCAGGGCTCGCAGACAGGGCCGGCCGACGGGTGGATCTCGGCGCTCCATCGCGATCATCCGCTCGCAGGCCAGATCTGGCCGGCCGATGGGGGCCAGGCGATCACGGCAGAGGAGCTTCTCCAGGCGCTCGCTGCCAGCGACGTCGTTCTGCTGGGAGAGGTCCACGACAACCCGGATCACCACCGGCTCCGGGCGACCATCATCGGCAAGCTGGCGCGCGACCAGCAGCAGGCGGGAGAGGAAGACACCACCAAGGCCCCTGCGCTGGTGTTCGAGCACATCCGGGCGGATCAGCAGGCAGTGATCGACACCTTCCGCGCGCGTTCGGAGCGGGGCAGCGCCGCTGATCTGCTGGAGCAACTCGAGTGGGACCGCAGCGGCTGGCCAGCTTCAGAGTTGTTCTTGCCGCTGTTCGAACAGGCAGTGCAGCTCGATCTGCCGATTCTCGGCGGAAACGCGCCGGGGCAGACGGTTCGCGAGGTGGCACGGCAAGGCTTCTCCGCACTCCGCAGTGAGGATCGGAACCGCCTCGGCGTTGACCAGCAACTCGAAGCGCCGTTACGGGATGCGCTCCTGGCCGAAATCGAGGCCAATCACTGCGGGCTGGTCCCGCAGAGCGCATTTCATCCGATGGCTCTCGCCCAGCAGTACCGGGATGCCCATCTGGCCGACGTGCTGCTGAGGGCGCGGCAGCGGAATGGAACGGCGGTGCTCATCGCAGGCAATGGGCATGTCCGTTCCGATCGGGGCGTGCCCTGGCACCTGCGGCGGCGCGCACCAGACGTTCGGATAGTGGTGGTCGCCTTCGCGGAAGTCGACGGCACGAAGCCGGGTGCGGCGGAATATGTTCCCCGTGATCCGGCTGGCCGGCCTGCGGTCGACTACATCTGGTTCACGCCCCGGGCCGAGCGCGATGACCCCTGCGAGCGCATGCGGCAGCGCTTCCGCGGCCCCAAAGAGAAAGCTCCGCCGCGTCAGTAGCTTAGGTCCGTATCCGGGCAAGCAAGGTCACTTGGCGAGGCGCTCGTCTTGTCTCTTCCAGTGCTCCATCCGCGTCCTATCGGACAAGCCGGCAAAAAATGCGCGGCCGGTGTCTTTCCCGCCCTTTACACGACGGGCAACCGATCTTATTTCGGCGACTCGTTCGAATACTTCGGAAGCGGCGATCTCTGCTGGTTCAGCAAGGCGCCAACTGGTCCATTTTCCCGACTGGTGGAGGTCCCATGGGATGGAAAGATTTCCGTCTGCGGCGGCGCTGATCGCCCACTCCAAGCCCGATCGTCCGGTGCTGGCCGCCCGTCCGCATGCCGCGGGCCGGGCTGCCCGGTGGTTCCTCGAGAACTTCCCCGGTGAGGTGGCGTACGCCTACAAGGCAAACAGCTCTGTGTTCCTGCTCGGCGCACTGTTCGGCGCCGGGGTACGGCAGTTCGACGTTGCCTCGCTGCCGGAGCTGGAGGACGCGGCCACCATCCCCGGTGCGACGCTGCACTTCATGCATCCGGTGAAGTCGCGCACGGCGATCCGGCGCGCCTACTTCGAGTTCGGCGTGAAGTGCTTTGCGCTCGATACGGAGGACGAGCTCGCCAAGATCGTGGAGGAGACCCGCGGGGCGGAGGACCTGCAGCTTTTCGTGCGCGTCGCCGTTCCCGCCAAGAACAGCCGGATTCCGCTGGAGCGCAAGTTCGGCGTCTCTGGCCAGAAGGCTGCGCGCCTCCTGATGAAGACGCGCCAGGTCGCCGACGAGCTTGGGCTGACGTTCCACGTCGGCTCGCAGACGACGACGCCGCACGCCTTCGTGACGGCGCTCGAGGAGGTGCACAAGCTCATCGTCAAGGCGGGCGTGGTGGTCGATGCCATCGACATCGGAGGCGGCTTCCCCTCGCGCTACACCGACAGCCAGCCGGCGCCGCTGATATCCTTCATCGAGGCGATCAAGACCGGGTTCGAGAAGCTGCCGGTGAGCGAGGCCTGCCGGCTCATCTGCGAGCCGGGCCGCGCGCTCGTGGCCGAGGCCGAGAGCCTGATCGTGCGTGTCGATGCGCGCAAGGGCAACGATCTCTACATCAACGACGGCGGCTACGGCGCGCTGTTCGACTCGGCGCACCTGGGCTTCGTGTTCCCGGTACGGCTGGTCGGCCGCGGCCGGAACGACGGCGAGCGCATGGTGCCGTTCGCCATGTGGGGGCCGACGTGTGACTCGATCGACTACATGAAAGGGCCGTTCCTGCTGCCGGAATCGGTGCAGGAAGGCGACTACATCGAGATCGGGAACATCGGCGCCTACGGCCGGGCTCTGGCTGGCCAGTTCAACGGCTATGGCCGGTACGACGAGGTCATCCTGCTCGACGAGCCGATGTACACCATGTACGGCAACGCCGGTGGCCGCATGGCGCAGAACGCGTGATCGGAGAGG
>JAWLCO010000131.1:0-11301 GCA_041687075.1 Hyphomicrobiaceae bacterium
CCCGCCTTGCAGGCCCCCAGCGCCGATCGGCTCGGAACCCGGCTCCCGTGTTCGAGCCCGGAATCGCCCGTTCGGGCAATTCTTCAACAGCCTGCTAGAGCGGAACCCGACCTAACGGAATCGAGAGGGATTCCCAAATCAGCGCGAAGCTGATTCAAGCTGTCTGCCGGGGGCGGAGGCCGGCAGGCGATGTCGAGAGCACTGTCGGTTGATCTTCGTGTTCGTGTTCTTCGGGCCGTGGCGGCCGGCGCGACGCATCGCGAGGCTGCCGAGCGGTTCGGGGTCAGCGCCGCCAGCGTGAGCCGGTGGCGCAGCCTCGAGCGCAACCAGGGCGATCCGCGGCCGAAGGCGCTGGGCGGAGATCGGCGCTCGAACCGGATCGAGGCCCACCACGAGGCCGTCATGGCGGCGCTCGGAACGAGCGGGGACGCCACCATCGAGGAGGTTCGGGCGCACCTGGCGAAGCAGGGGCTCGTCTTCGGCTTCGGCACGATCCAGCGCTTCTTCGCCCGCCACGCGGTCACGCGCAAAAAAAGACCGCGCACGCGACCGAGCAGTCCCGTCCGGATGTCCTGAAGCGCCGGCAGGCCTGGTTCGACGACCAGCTCGACCTCGACCCGGAGCGGCTCGTCTTCATCGACGAGACATGGGCCTCGACCAACATGGCCCGGCGCCACGGGCGCTGCCGGCGCGGCGAGCGGCTCCGGGTGGGCGTACCCCATGGGCACTGGAAGACGACGACCTTCGTCGGCGCGCTCACGCTCCGGGGCTTCATCGCGCCATGGGTGCTCGACGGGCCCATCAACCGGGACGCCTTCGAGACCTACGTCGCCAAGGTGCTGATCCGGGACCTGCGGCCCGGCGACATCGTCGTCCTCGACAACCTCTCGAGCCACAAGGGCCCACGCGTGCGAGAAATGATCGAGGCGGCCGGGGCCGAGCTGCGCTACCTGCCTCCCTACAGCCCCGACTTCAACCCCATCGAGAACGCCTTCGCCAAGCTCAAGGCGCTGCTGAGAAGAGCCTCGGAGCGCACCGTCAGCGGTCTCTGGGATGCGATCGGCCGGATCATCGACCTCTTCCCGCCAGCCGAATGCGCCAACTACTTCTCCGCCGCGGGATACGATGCAACCTGATCGGATTCTGCTCTAATGCGACGCCGATCCCGCCGCCTCGACAGCCACGCCGATAGGGTGGCTCCGACTGCGGGGTGGTTACTTCCTTCGCCTGGTCGTCCCATGCCACGCGCGCGCCGACGTCGAGGGCCGCCGCGCTGGCCTCGGGCAGCTGGAATACGCCGGTGGCTCGACAGGGTAGCCCAGCCCGTCTCGGCAAGCTCCAGCAGCTGGTGATCTGAACCAGCGGCGCCCGGGGGCCACCATACGGAGGCCGACGTCCGCGGCGAGAAGCGCTGCACGTACACTCACTCTGTCCCGGAGTCGCTCGGCGGCGCTTTACCGCTGCTCGTAACCGCGGCGGCGTGCCACTCGCGAAAGAGACTGTAGCCCACAGCAAGCAGCGTCGGACCTAGAAATACACCGATGAACCCGAAGGCAAGAATCCCGCCGAGAAATCCGAACAGGCCCAGCAAGATTGGCAGCGTTTTCGATTGTGCAAGCAGAAACGGTCTCAGCAGATTGTCGATACTACTGATGAGGAGCAACCCCCAAACAGCCATGAAAAGGCTCCACCAAACCTCGCCCTCAAAGAACAGCCACAGCGCGGCCCCACCCCAAACGAGCGGTGGACCCACGGGGAAGAAGGAAAGCACGAATGTAAGAAAGCCTAGAAAAGCTGCTTGTGGAACGCCGGCAATCCAGAACCCGAGGAAGGCTACCAAGGCTTGGGCGAGAGCGGTACCAATCACACCGTAAACAACACCCTGAACCGTCTTACCAACGACGACTAGAAGGCGGCGAGATCTTGACCCGACAATCCGCTCAACGCTCTCACGAACGTAGGTGGCCATAAGTCTGCCGTGGCGATAGAAGAAATAGCTGATGAAAACGCTGAAGCCAAGCTCGATGAGACCGACCCCGAGCACCGCTCCGCCAGCCATGGCCATATCGGTCGCAGGACCCACCAGCTTATTGATCTCGATCGCGAATGCGGGTGCATTCATCACAAAGCTCTGCCAATAGGTCGAGACAGTCTGACCGACAACAGGAAGTGCTGCCACCCAGTCTGGTGGGGGCGCCGGGCCGTGCTCGATCAGAGCCGTTGCGGCAGTAACGAGGCGACTGACACTATCGCCCAGCGTAGCCACAACGAGCGCGAAGGGCGCGACAAGGATGATGGCCACGGCCAGAGTCATCAGGGCCGCCGCGATCGTGCGACGCCCGCCGAGTGCTCCCTCCAGGCGCGTGTAGATCGGCCAAGTCGAGGAGCAAATGACGGCCGCCCAAAGCAGCGCCGGCAGGAAAGGCCAGAGAACCAGCGCGCAACCAAGTGCAAGCAGAATGAGGGCTGCGAGGCCTACGATTTTTTCTGTCTGCATGCCGGACGACATCGTCACGGCCTAGTCTCGTTGCTGCCGTGAACCGGGGTTTGTGTAGGCATATCGCCCCTCGCATGTGGTGGCCTGTCGCGGGCCTTCCTAGCTGCGCGGCTTGGCAGCGTTGAGAATAATTGCTTCGGTGACAACCAGAGTGCAACGGCGCATGGTGTGGCGGGGCGATGGAAGGCAGATCTATATGGCTGGTTCGATACGTCGAAGACCTCCCGTCTCCCATCGGGAACCCTCGCCCTCGGGGTCGCCGCCGCAACCCGTGGGTGCGGAGCAGGGCCGGAGCGGACCGGCAGAGATAGTCACGTCCGGCACCCCCGCGGCGGCCGGTTGTCCTGTGGTCGGCATCGGCGCCTCGGCGGGCGGCATAGAGGCGCTGATCCGGCTGTTCTCGACGACGCCGTCCGACGGCGGCGTGGCCTATCTCGTGGTGATGCATCTCGACCCGAGCCGCGACAGCGGGTTGGCGCACATCCTGGGCCAGCATACCGCGATGCCCGTGGTCGAGGCCGCCGACGGCATGGCGATCGATGCCGACCGCGTCTACGTGATCGCCCCGGACTCCTCGCTGACCGTGGAAAACGGCAGGCTCCGGCTGACCGAGCCACCCGAGCGGCGAGGCCACCGCTACCCCGTCGATCGGCTATTCGCGTCGCTTGCGCTGCATCGCGGCGAACGCGCGATCTGCATCGTCCTGTCGGGGACCGGCAGCGACGGGACCGAGGGACTGAAGGAGGTGAAGGCGCACGGCGGATGCGTCCTGGTGCAGGACCCGGCGACCGCGCGGTTCGACATGATGCCGCACAGCGCCATCGCGGCGGACCTCGCCGATCGGATCCTGGCGCCGGAGCAGATGGCGGACGCGATCCTGCGCTATGTCCGCAACGCCTATGTCGCCGGACCCGCGGACCCCGACCCGACGGCCGCCGATGTCGCCTCGATCGATCCGGTGCTGGCGCTGCTGCGGACGCGCGCCGGCCAGGATTTCCGGCACTACAAGGCGGGCACGCTGCTGCGCCGCCTCCGGCGGCGCATGTCCCTCAACGACGCGCCCGCCCTTTCCGACTACATCGACCTGCTTCGCAGCAGCCCCACCGAAATCGGTCTGCTGGCCAAGGACCTGATGATCAATGTGACGGGTTTCTTCCGAGACCCCGAAGCCTGGAAAGTGCTCGACGAGACGGTGCTCACGCCTCTGCTGGCCGCCCGCGACGGCCGCACCCCGGTACGCGTCTGGGTTCCCGCCTGTGCCACCGGCGAGGAAGCCTATTCGCTCGCCATGCTGCTCGTCGAGCGCGCGGACGCGTCGAAACAGCGGCCGGACATCAGGATCTTCGCCACGGACGCCAGGGACGACAACCTGGACGTGGCCCGGGCCGGCGTCTACTCCGAGGGCGCCGTCGCCGCGATCCCGGCGGATCGTCTCGGGCGCTTCTTCGACAGGGCCGAGGGGGGCTACCGGGTCAAGAAGGAGATCCGCGACCGCGTGGTGTTCGCGGCGCATGGCTTGCTGCGCGACCCGCCGTTCTCCCGCCTCGACCTGGTCAGCTGCCGCAACCTGCTGATCTACCTGGACCCGGCGGCCCAGAGCCGGGCGGTGGCGCTGCTGCATTTCGCGCTGCGCGAGGGCGGGTATCTGTTTCTCGGCAACGCCGAGACCGTCGGGCGGCGGACCGATCTGTTCGAGCCGGTCTCGAAGAAGTGGCGCATTTATCGCCGGCTCGGGCCGACGCGCCACGACGTCGTCAACTTCCCGGCGCTGCCGGTGCTCGACCGCGGCAAGCGGTTCGAATCTCCCGTCCCGTCCCTGGATGGCTCGGCGCCGCGCCCGGCCGAACTGGCGCGGCGCGCGCTTCTCGACCGCTTCTCCCCGCCCTCGGTCCTGGTCGACCGCAACGGCCATGCACTCTGGTTCCACGGCGACACGGGCGACTATCTGGCGCCCCCGCCCGGCGAGCCCGGGCAGGACATCTTCGCCATGGCTCGCGGCGGCCTTCGCGCCAGGCTGCGCGACGGCATGCGCCACGCGGCGACCGAGAAGCGGCCGGTCACCTTCGGTGCCCGGGTCGGGCAGGCGGGCCGCGAACGGGCCGTCACGGTCGTCATCGCGCCGGTGGCCGGATCCGAGGGGACGGACACGCTGCTCCTGGTCAGTTTCATGACCCCGGGCTCGACGCCCGTCGCCCACGGCGAGGGCCGGCAGGACGACGGGGCGGAGCAGGCCTCGGACCAGGAGTTGAAGACCGGCAGGGCCGAGCTGGAGGATGCCATCGAGCAGCTGAATGGCCTCAACGACGCGCTGAAGGCGGCGAACGAGGAAGTCACCTCGATGAACGAGGAGCTTCAGTCCGCCAACGAGGAACTGGAGACCTCGCAGGAGGAGATGCATTCGTTCAACGAGGAACTCCAGACGGTCAATTCGCAGCTCCAGCACAAGATCAAGGAACTGGAGGATGCGTCGTATCTCCTGGACAACCTGCTGATCAGCAGCGAGATCACGACGGTGTTCCTGGACGAGAATCTCTGCATCAGGTGGTACTCGCCGGCCAGCAGGGAGGTCATCGACCTGGTGCCCTCCGACATCGGCCGACCGGTGACGAACTTCGCCTGGAAGGTCGACGACGATTCGTTGCTGCGGGACGCGAAGGCGGTGCTGCAGAACCCGGGCGGCGTCGACGCGGAGGTCCGCGGCAGCAACGGGCACTGGTATCTCAGGCGCCTGCTCCCCTATCGGACACACGACGACCGGGTGACCGGAGTGGTGGTCAGCTTCGTCGACATCACCGAGCGGAAGCATGCGGCCGATCTGGTCAACGAGGCGCGCATCTACGCCGAAGCCATCATCGAGACGAGCCGGCAGCCGTTCCTGGTCCTCGACAGCGACCTGCGGGTCCGGTCCATCAACGGCGCATTCTCCGGCGCGTTCGGCTGCGAGAAGGACAAGTCGGTCGGCTATCTCCTGCACGAACTCGACCACGGCGCCTGGGACATACCGGAATTGCGGCACCTGCTGAACGAGGTGCTGACGCACGACCACCCGTTCGAAGGCCTGCCGGCGGAGCACCACTTCCCGCGCCTGGGGCGCCGCAGCATGCTGATGAATGCGCGCAGGCTGGTGCGTGCAGCCGACCGTCCGGGGCTCATTCTCCTTGCGATCGAGGATGTCACCGCGCGCGTCCAGGCCGAGGAGCAGCAACAGGTGCTGGCCGGGGAACTCCATCACCGCCTGAAGAACGTGCTCGCGACGGTGCAGTCCATCTGCTCGCTGACCTTGCGGCGCAGCACGTCCCTCGAGGAGTTCAAGTCGGCCTTCGAGGGGCGCCTCGGCGTGCTCGGCCGGGCCCACGATATTCTGATCAATGAGAATTGGGTAGGTGCCGACATGGGCGACATCGCGCGCGCGACGCTGGACCCCTATCGAGTGGGTGATCGCGTCTCCCTAGATGGTCCCGCTATTCGCTTCAAACCGGAGACCGGAGTTGCTGTCGCAATGGTCCTGCACGAGCTGGCGACCAACGCCGCCAAGTACGGCGCCCTCTCGTCGGAAAGCGGACGCCTCCAGGTCAGTTGGCGGGAGCTCGGGGATGCAGGCGACCGGCAGGTCCGCCTGACTTGGGTGGAGAGCGGCGGGCCGAGCGTGACACCGCCTGCACGCCGTGGCTTCGGGAGCCGGCTGATTGAACAGAGTATCGTCCGGCAGCTCGGCGGCATGGCGAAGTCGGAGTTCGAGCCGGACGGTCTGCGCTTCTTACTCGCCTTTCCCAGCGACGGGAACATGGCCCCGGCAAGTACCGATCCCAGCAGTGGCCAAGCCCAACAATCGTAGGAAGGGGAGCAGTTCAGAAGTGCCTGGGACACTCTTCTGAGCTGGTCCAGGGTTCGGGGACAGACCAACAGGAGGAAACGCATGAGGGGCTTCGCTCAGAGGAGCGCGAGCCCCGTGCAACGCCGGATCAGTTCCCGCTCGAGCGATGCCATTGCCAGGGCGGCACGCTCGGCGTCGGCGGCGCCGGACAACACGGCCCAGGACTGGGCGATAGAGTCGATCCGACATTCGTCGTCCGTGTTGGTGCCGAGCCAGCCGCCATCGTCGAATGTTGCGCGGCGGTACCAGGCGCCGTCCCAGGCCTCGCGCTCTAGCGCCTCCCGCACCGTCTCGGCATTCGCGCGCCAGCGTGCGGCGTGTGCAGGGTCGCGGCTGTCAGCCAGCGGTGCGAACAGCGCGATGGTGCGCAGGAGCAGCGATCCGAGCCGGACGCTTTCGCCCTGGCCATGCTCGCCGACGCGATTTATGCCGTCTCGTTCCCGTCCCCCGTACCGATCAGCGGCAGGCCGTGCCCGCCGGTCAGATCGAGGCACTGGTCGAGCCCGCGGGCGCAGTGCTCGAAGAGCGATGCCGTCTCGTCCGCCTCGGATTGGACGAAGAACGCGTCATGAGCGTCCGGCAGCACCTGCGGACCCTCGAGGAACGGCACCTGGGCATCGAGCACGGCCACGTCGCCAGAGGACTGGGCGTAGGCGGAGGCGGCATAGGCCAGCGCGCGATTTATTCTAGCCTGTTCGTGTGCGACGCTGTGACTGCCCCCGGCGCAGATGACCGTGCGACCTGTCGACCGGCTCAGCTGTCCGACGGCTGCATTCTTCCGAAGATGCGCTGTCGCAGGCGACGGAGCCTGCCGCGGCGCCACCTGTGGGCCGGAAGCTCGGGGTCGAGCAGATCGTTCTCGCGCAGCAGCGCGTCTGCGGCGACGCCGAATTCCGGCGGCTCGAAGGGCACGAGCGAGCGGCCGGGACCCCGCAGTGCCTCGATCGCATCGATCAGGGAGCCGCCGGTCGTATCGATCGCGCGCTTCACCGTCGTCGGCGCGACGCCCAGATGCTCGGCGAGGAGCCTGTTCCTGAGGCCTCCGATGCGCGCGCGCCGGTCTGCCTCGTCCGGTCCGCCGCGCAGCGCCTCCACCGAGAGGTCGCATTCGGTGTCGAAGCCGAGCGAGCGATTGTTGAGGTTGGAGGAGCCCACGCGCATCAGCCGGTCGTCCATGACGACGATCTTGGCGTGCACGTAGATCGCATTGCCCCTGTCGGTCACTGGCGTGTAGAGGCGGAAGCGGCCGTGAACGTCGGCGTTGCGCACTATCGCGAGAAGCCGTGCCCGGGCCGAACCCATCGCCGCCTCCTCGAGCCAGCCCTGCGCCGACTCGGGATTGACGACGACGACTTCGGGGCCCTCCGGTTCCGCCAGCCGCGTGGCGATGGCCTCGGCCAGAAGGCGCGAGGCGAAGTACTGGCTTTCGATGTAGAGCGTGCGCCGGGTCGCCGCGATGATCGCGAGATAAAGGGACTCGATCTCGTGGATCTCCTCGCGGCCGGCATGGGCAGGCTGCGTGCGGGAGATCGCTACCTCGGAATCCCGGAGCAGGGGATCGAGGCCTTCCGGCCAGATCTGTGGGGCCGCGGGCGGCGCCGCGATCCTCTCGCCCGTGGCATGTTCCCACCGCGTCCGCGCAAGCTCGCCCAGGGCCCGGGCAGCTTCGCCACTGACAGCAACGGTCGCGTCGTGCCACGGGCCGTAGGGGCGCTTCGTGGTGGGTCTGACCCGGTAGGGGCTGTCGTCGGAATGGTCTTGCGTGTCCCAGCGATCGGCCGTCGCGTCGATGCCGCCGCAGAAGGCCAGGACATCGTCGATCACGATGATCTTCTGGTGATGCGCCGCGCCCGAGGGATGGGCATGGTCCAGCTTGAGGCGGATCTTGCGCCCGATCAGCCAGTCGGCGAGCCGGAGCGGCGTGGAGCCCCTGGCGAGCGTGCCCAAGACGCCCACGTCCCATTGCAGCAGACAGACGTCGAGCCCCGGGCGCCGACGGACGAGCCAGCTCAGAAACTCGCCGAGCCGGCTGGGCACCTCCCCCCTGTCCTCGCGCGGGTCGAGCGTGATCCGCGTGTCGAATTCCCAGCCGATCATGATGACGCTGTGCCGAGCCTTCTGCATGACCTCGCGAAGGACGGCGAAGTAGTCGGCTGCGTCGACGATCACCGAAAGCCGGTCAGCCGTCTCGATGCGCCAGCAGGTGTCGCCGGGCCGCAGAACCGGTCGTGTTCCAGTCATGACCCGGACTTCCTCATCGTATTCCGGCAGGAGCCGCGGACTCGCCGCGCCCGGGGGAGTTTCTCTCGGCAAAGCGCGGCGCCACTCCGAAGTTCCCTCGGCGCCGCAAGGATCCTACGCCTGCACCTGTTCGAGGAAGAAGCGCACCATCTCGGCAGATGCATCCGGTCCCATGCGGTCCGTGTAGCTACCGTCGGCGTCGCCGCCCGACCAGGCATGCCCCGCGCCCTCGATCCGCCAGACCTCGACAGGATGGCCGTCGGCATTTCTCGCCGTCAGGACATCGTATTGCCGGCCGGCGGCTTCGCCCGTCCGCGTCGCGGCCGCCTCGAGCCGGCCCGCGAGGCGGCCGGCGTTCAATTCTGGTTTTTCCATTTGTAAGAGTTCAGGGCAGCTCCAGAGCTGACGGGCGAAGGCCCGTCAGCCTGTTTCGTCTTCGTTGTCGCCGGCGGCGCTTGTGCGCTCGATCACGGCCTCTTTTCGGCGGAGCGTGACGGAGTGGGAGCTTTCCGCGACGTCCCGGCGCTTGGTGATGCGGATCTCCTCCGTTGCGCGGGGCGCTTCTCAGTCACCACGACCTCCTCGAGGAGCGTGACGATCGTGGTATCGCCCTCCTGCCGCACCGGAACCGGACCCTCGACCCATCGATCGAGCGGCACGCGCTCGACCTCGATAGTCTCGCTGGCGACCGGCTCATTGATCACCGCCTCGTCCTCGTGCACCACCGTCCGGACGCGCACGCCCTCGGTCAGCGTCTTGCGCTTGAGGATGACTGCCTGCTCTTCGACGATCGGGATCACCCTGCTATCGGGAGCGGAAACGGCATCTGGCGCCGATCTGGATCGCTTTGGCATGACGGCTCCTTCTCGGACGGCCCAAGACCGTCCCGGCTTTCAGCGACGGGATGACGGGAAGGACATGAACATCCCGCTGCGGACGACGGCGAGATAGCGGCTATTGAGCTGCCCCATTCGCTGAAGGCTGCCGCCGATGAAGTCGCTTTGCGCCTTGGCAACCTCTGCCAGCGTCCTGGCGCGCCCGACCGCTAACGTCGCCTGCATCGCGTGCTGCGCCTGCTCGTTGAGCAGCGCCATCATCGTCGAGGCCGCGTCCGTCTCGCGTCCGGCTTCCTGCGTCTGCTCGGAGCCGGTCGCGGCCCGAACGGCCTTGCTCATGTCTCTGGCCCCCTCGGCGCCGGCCCGCGTGGCCATCCGCGTCACCTTGGCGCCTTGCTGCGCCACCTTGGCGCCGACCTCCAGGATGTCCGCGGCCTGGCCTTCTGCTCCTGCCATCTCGCGCTCGACCTCGGGCCGGCGCGCCACTTCGCTCTGCTTGTTCTCGTCATTGCTCTTCCGCGCGACGCTGCTGGCCTCGGCCGCAGCCGCGACGGCGTCCTTCTGATCGCGCTCGGCATCGGATTTCGCCTTGCTCTTCGCAGCGTCCGCCGCCTCGGCCTGCTCGCGTTCGCGTTCGCGTTCGCGCTTGGCTTTGGCTTGCTCCCGTTCACGCTTGGCTTTGGCCTGCTCGCGCTCACGCTCGGCTTCGGCTTCCTCACGCTCACGCTTTGCCTCGGCGCGACGCGCGTCGGCCTCGGCACGCTGCGCCGCCTCAACTTGCGCCTTCTCGTCCTCGATGTTCTCGACGACGGTGCTGGTCTCCTCGTCGCTCAGCGCCTTCATGACGGCGGGCAGGAGTTCCTTCTTTTCGTCGCGGACGTGCTGCTGGAATGCCTTCCTGAGCTCGGCCACCTTGGTGCCGAACTCCTCGCTGTCTTTCGGGGTGCTCTCGAGCTCGGACAGGAGCTTGCGCGTCTGCCGGTTGTCCTGCAGCGCTTCGGTGGCGAGGTCCTTCGTTTCCTTGTGCTTCTTCAGCACCGGAAAGAGATGCTGCTCCTCCAGCGCGGCATGAAGCTCGAGCTCGTCCTTCAATTCGGAGAACAGCCGGTCGCGCGTCTTGACCGCGTTGTCGGAGGTGTCGACGAGTTTCGCGAAGAGTTTGTTCGCCCTCTTCGGGCTCGATTGGATCAGTTGACGGATGGTGGTCATTATCGGTCCTCTTGAGGCGGGGCGTGACCGACCGTGCGCGCAAGTTCTCTTGCAGCGGTCTTTCACGACGTGGGTTCGTTGATGTCTTGAACGGAGCAGCTTCGTCGCAGCCCCCTTCCTGTCTCCCTGACGCGGGATGCTGCGTGTGCATCATGGATGCTGCACTGCAGCAATGCGCCCGCCTTTGATAGGTTCCATGCGACGGCTCCTTCTGGCGGCAATCGGTAGGGAAAGCCCCGTCTACGCAGGACGGAGGTATCCGAGGGACGGGCCTTGGGCGGGCTCAGAAGCCTCCTGGCCGGAACTGGTGCCGAGCTTGCGGCGTCGTCCGTGAAGGAGGGGGCCTACCACTACGGCACAACATGCGGTCACAATCGAGACGACCAGGCCTCGATCTCCGAAAGCAATTGGCCCCCGCTCGCGATCGTTCTCACAGAAAATTGGAGGGACTCGCATCTGCTGAGACCCCCCGGCCTGTCATCGCCCCGGCGCAGCCCTCCCGCCGCCTCCGGAGTCAGCTCTGGTGAGGCCTGTAACAATGAGTGCATCGCCCCGGGCAGGAGTGCACGGGGCGATGGCGCGTTTCAGAGCTGCTTGCTCACGGAACCCTGACGTCGGATGCTCCGTGGAGGAAAAATTGCACC
>JAWLCO010000132.1:0-11296 GCA_041687075.1 Hyphomicrobiaceae bacterium
CCGGTTTTTCGTCTAGACGGCTGCTGGTCCCCGATGATCACCGGGTGCCGTTGCCGCCGTTGCTCACCATGACTGTTGGGATCTTGCTGGTGCAGCAACGGAGCACGTTCCTCACGAAAGTGAACTGATGGAACATCCAGGATTTTTCGAACGCGCCGGTCCATTTCCCTTGGCCGAGGTAGCACGCGCGACTGGCGCGGAGCTTGCCGCCGGGGCCGATGGCTCCCGGCCCATCAGCGATGTCCGCAGCCTCGCTGATGCCGGCAGCGGCCACGTCTCGTTTGTCGATAACAGGAAGTATCTGCCGCAGCTTGCCACCACGGGTGCCGAAGCCTGCCTGGTGGCGCCGGCCTTCGCGTCCCGCGTCCCGGAGGGCACAGCAGCTCTGCTGACGAGGGCGCCCTACCGTGGGTTCGCGCTGGCTCTGCAACTCTTTTACCCGGACGCGCTCCGTCCCAAGGTCGCGCGCGCCGGCAGTGCGAGCGCTATCGATCCAAGCGCACAGCTCGAAGAGGGCGTCTCGGTCGAGCCCGGTGCCATCATCGGGCCGGAAGCGCAGATCGGCCGCGGCACGGTGGTCGCCGCAGGTGCCGTGGTCGGTTATCGCTGCGCGATCGGGCGGGACTGCTTCGTCGGTCCCAATGTCAGTGTGACGCATGCGCTGATCGGCAACCGTGTCATCCTGCACGCCGGCGTGCGCATCGGGCAGGACGGTTTCGGCTTCGCCATGAGCCCGCAGGGTCACCTGAAAGTGCCGCAGATCGGGCGCGTCATCATTCAGGACGATGTGGAGATCGGCGCCAATACCGCCATAGACCGTGGCGCGCTCAACGACACGATCATCGGCGAAGGCACGAAAATTGATAATCTCGTGCAAATAGGGCACAACGTCGTGATCGGGCGGCACTGCGTGATCGTGGGGCACTGCGGCATCTCCGGCTCGACAGAGCTCGGGGATTTCGTGGTCATGGGCGGCCAGTCCGGGACGGTGGGGCACATCAAGGTCGGCACGGGCGCGCAAGTGGCTGGCGCCTCGCACCCGAAGGAGGACGTGCCGGCTGGAGCGCGCGTCGGCGGCACTCCGGCGCGTCCGCTGAAGGACTGGGCGCGCGAGCTCGCCGTCTTGAGCCGCCTTGGCAAGCAGGGCTATGTCACGCCAGGCACAGACGGGGAAGAGGGCGGAAGCTAAGGAATGGAAGGATCATTTGTTTCTCGAGGAATGAGGGGACGGAGTGTACGGCAATGAATGACGCGACAGCCAAGGAGCAGCTCGGCACGGCCGATATTGCGCGCCTGCTCAAACTGCTGCCGCATCGCTATCCGTTCCTGCTGGTCGACCGCATTTTCGACATGGATCGCGACGAGTCCGCTGTCGGGCTCAAGAACGTGACCATCAACGAGCCGTTCTTCCAGGGTCATTTTCCGAGTTTCCCCGTCATGCCGGGGGTTCTCATCATCGAGGGACTGGCGCAGACGGCGGGTGCCCTGTGCGTCCACTCTCTGGGGGAGAGCTATCGGCCGCAGCTCGTCTACTTCATGGGCATCGACAAGGCCAAGTTCCGCAAGCCGGTCTTGCCCGGTGACCAGCTCTTCTTCCACGTGCGCAAGATCCGCAGCCGCGGCCGCGCGTGGCGCTTCTATGGCGAGGCGAAGGTCAACGGACAGGTCGCGGCAGAAGCGGAGATCAGTGCCATGATTGTCGACACGCCCGAGACCGAGGCGATTGCGAGCCAGAATGGCTGACGCCGACATCCACCCCACCGCCATCGTCGAAACCGGCGCAAAGCTGGGCGCCGGCGTGAAAATCGGGCCTTACTGCATGGTCGGGCCGGAAGTCACGCTGGGCGATGGCTGCGAGCTCGTCAGCCATGCCGTCGTGGCCGGCCGCACCACCATTGGTCCGCGGACCCGCATCTTTCCCTTCGCGTCCATCGGCCATCAGCCGCAGGACCTCAAATACAAGGGTGAACCCTCGACGCTGACGATCGGTGCTGACTGTCTCATCCGCGAGGGGGTCACCATGAACCCGGGCACCGCGGGCGGCGGGCTCGAGACGGTGGTGGGCAACAACTGCGCCTTCCTCGCCAATTCCCACGTCGGGCATGACTGCCACGTCGGCAACAACGTCGTCTTCTCCAACAACGTCATGCTGGCGGGCCACTGCACGATCGGCGATTACGCCATACTCGGCGGCGGCGCGGCGGTGATCCAGTTCGCGCGCGTCGGTGCTCACTCGTTTCTGGGCGGCATGTCGGGTCTCGAGAACGACCTCATTCCCTACGGCATGGCACTCGGGAACCGCGCCTATCTTTCGGGGCTCAATATCATCGGTCTGCAGCGGCGCGGCTTCTCGCGCGAGACCATCCACGACTTGCGCCGCGCCTACCGGCTCCTGTTCGCGGCGGAAGGCACGTTGAAGGAGCGCGTCGACGACGTCGCCGCCGAGTTCGCGGACCATGCGCTGGTGCAGGAGATCATCGCGTTCATCCGTGAGGGCGGCAAGCGCTCAGTGTGCACGCCGCGCGACTCCGAGGGCTGAAGGGTGGAGAGGGGCCGGGGGCCGCTCGGCGTTCTGGCGGGTAACGGCGCGCTCCCGCTGGAAGTGGCGAACGAGGTTCGCCGAAGCGGCCGGCCGGTTCACGTCGTTGCCATCTCCGGAGAGGCCGAGCCCGGCATCGAAACTCATCCGCACACCTGGATCGGGCTCGGCCAGATCGGCGGCCTGCTGCGCGCCTTTCGCCAGGCAGGCTGCCAGGATATCGTCATTCTCGGCGGTGTCCGGCGGCCGGACCTGAAAGCGCTGCGGCCCGATCTGGGCTTTGTCCTCAACTTGCCGCTGATCCTGAGCCTCATGGCCGGTGGCGACGACAGCGTGCTGCGCAGGATCGTATCCTTTTTCGAGCGCCACGGGTTTCGCGTGGTCGGAGCGCATGACGTGGCGCCGGCGCTGCTGGCGGACGAGGGCGTGCTCGGGACCCGCAAGCCGGACGATCAACTCCGCCGCGATATCGCCACGGGCTTCGCCCTGATCGAAGCACTAGGGCCGATGGACGTGGGGCAGGGCGTCGTGATTGCCAATGGCCGCCCCGTCGCCATCGAAGCCGCGGAGGGAACGGACAGGATGCTGAGCCGGCTGCAGGCGCTCCGTGCCGAGGGCCAGGGCAGCAGGGGTGGCGTTCTCGTCAAGGCACCGAAGCCCGGCCAGGAGCTTCGCATCGATCTGCCGGCCGCCGGGCCCCACACGGTTGAAGGGGCTGCCGCGGCCGGCTTGGAGGGCATTGCGATCGCGGCCGGCCAGGTGCTGGTGGCCGAGCGTCGCCGTGTGGAACAGCTGTTGGGCGAAACCGGCCTGTTCCTCATTGGCGCCAATGCGCCAGCCACTGGCGATGTCGAATCTGGCGGGCGCGCGATCGAGCCCCCCCGCTGGGGCCGGCTGAGCTGGGTGAGTGGCAGGAAAATGAAGTCCCGCGACATTCACGATGCCGAGCGAGCCCTCGAAGTCATGTTTGCGGCAATTCCCTTCGGAGCGGGCGACGCCGCGGTCGCCGTTCGCCAGCACGTGCTGGCCGTGGAGGCCGGTGAAGGTGTCGAGCGGATGCTGGAGCGGGTTCGGGGCCTGCGTCAGTGGGGCGACCGTGTTTCGCGCCACCGGCGCGGTGTTCTGGTTTTGCGGCCCGCTGCCTCCGATCCGGCGAAGCTTGCCGAGCTGGTTGAAAGGGCCGGCCTCGCCGGTATCGTCCTGGCAGGCCGCTGGGCCGACCGCGCACGCTGGGACTTGGTGGGAGCGGCCGTCCAGCGCGGCCTCTTCGCTCTCACCTGCGAGGGTGACTGATGCCCGCGGAAGGGGATGTGCTGCGGGTGTTCCTCGTGGCCGGCGAGCAGTCCGGAGATGCCCTGGGCGCCGGATTGATGGCGGCCCTGAACGCACGGCTGGGGAGCCGCGTCACGTTCGCAGGTGTCGGCGGAGACCTGATGCGCGAGCAGGGCCTCGAAAGCCTGTTTCCACTTGCCGATGTGGCCGTCATGGGCCCGCTCTCGATCCTGCCGCGGCTGCCGCGGATCATCCGCCGCGTGCACCGGACCGTGGACGCAGCCATCTCTGCGGCGCCGGACGTGGTCGTGATCATCGACAGCCCGGAGTTCACGCACGCCATTGCGCGGCGCATCCGCCGCCGCTGCCCGGCCATTCCGATCATCGACTACGTGAGCCCGTCCGTCTGGGCGTGGCGGCCGGGCCGGGCGAGGCGCATGCGCCGGTACGTCGATCACGTGCTGGCGCTGCTGCCGTTCGAGCCGGAGGTCCATCAGCGGCTCGGCGGGCCGCCTTGCAGCTATGTCGGTCATCCGCTGGTCGAGCGCCGGACCTGGCTGGACGCCCTCGATCCCGGTCCGCTTTCGGAACGGCTGGGGCTCGCGGCGGATCGGCCGGTGCTCGTCGTCCTGCCCGGCAGCCGGTCCTCCGAAGTGGGACGGCTGATGCAACCATTCGGAAAGGCGCTCGGGGTGCTCGCTGCCCGCCGGCTGGCGCCGCAGGTGATCATCCCCGCCGTTCCGCACGTCCGTGCTCAGATCGAGGCCGCGCTCGAAAGCTGGCCGGTGCGTCCGCATCTCATCGCAGGTGAGGCGGACAAGTTCCGCGCCTTCAAGCTCGCAACAGCCGCGCTGGCCGCATCCGGCACGGCGACGCTCGAGTTGGCGCTCGCGGGTGTGCCGGCAGTCGTCGCCTACAAGGTGGACGCAATCGCAGCGCAGCTGCGGTTCCTGGTCAAGGTGCCGTCGATCGTGCTCGCCAATCTGGTGCTCGGCGAGAATGTCTACCCGGAGTTCATCCAGGAGAACTGCAGCCCGGAGAAACTCGCCGAAGCCGTGGCTCCGCTGCTCGCCGACACACCCGAGCGGGGCCGCCAGCTCGGTCTCCTCGCCCGGATCCCTGAACGCCTGGCCGTCGCTGCCCGTAGCCCAAGCGATGCGGCCGCCGAGATCGTCATCCGCTACGCCCGGCGAGCGTAGCGCACCGGCTGCCGTTGTTCAGGCGAGGGTGCCTTTTGGAGCTATTGCCTGCTCTCGCCGCCTTCCGGCCTCTTGGCCCGGCGGGCCAGCATGTTGAGGCCTTCGACGAGGGCGGAGAAGGCCATGGCGGCGTAAACGTAGCCCTTCGGCACATGCACCCCGAAGCCGTCGGCGATCAGCACCATGCCGATCATCAGCAGGAAGCTCAGCGCCAGCATGACGATCGTGGGATTGGCGGCGATGAAGTTCGAGAGCGGTGTCGCGGCCAGCAGCATCACGGTGACGGCGACGACCACGGCCACTACCATAATGGGCACGTGAGGGGTCATGCCGACGGCGGTGATGATGCTGTCGATCGAGAAAACGAGGTCGAGCAAAAGGATCTGCCCGATCGCCGCCCCGAACCCGAGCCCAACTGCGCGCCGGTCGAACAGGTCCGGCGCCGGATCGGGATCGACACGGTGATGGATCTCGGTGGTCGCCTTCCAGACGAGGAAAAGGCCACCCGCGATGAGGATCAGATCGCGCCAGGAGAAGTCGAGCCCTAAGATCGAGATGACGGGTGTCGTGAGCTGAACGATGGCCGCGATCGTGAACAGCAGCGCCAACCGCAACACCAGCGCCGCCGAGATGCCGATCTTGCGCGCCAGATCCCGCTGGCTTTCAGGCAGCTTGTTGGTGAGGATGGCGATGAAGATGAGATTGTCGATGCCGAGCACCACCTCCAACACGATGAGCGTGACGAGCGCAACCCAGGCAGCCGGGTCGGTGAGGAGAGGAAGGATGGTGTCCATGGGCCGGAATGATCCTGCGGCTGCGTAAAGAACTCGCCCCGTTGAAGGGAACAATGCTGCACGTAGTCGGGAATGCATATCACTGCAATGGCCGATTTGGCGTCGACCGGATCAGCAGCGCACTCGAGGGAGAATTGCCACGCCGAAGTGGCGCGAACCCCCGAAGCGAGCAGTGAGGGAAGGGAGGGGAAAGCGGAGCGACGGGGCTCCGCACCTCATGGTCCGTGGCGGCTGGCTCGCCGCCCAGCTGCAGTGGCCGAGTTGAACTGCAGCTGGCAAGGTTGAGCATCCTCAATAGCGGCGCGAGCAGATCGGCTCGCGCCGCGCCTCTCCCGCGCTACTACTCCACCTTCCCCCCGCTCTCCGCCCAATCCTTGAACGCGCCAAGATTGAACACACGCGCATACCCCATATCCTTCATCACCTTCCCCCCAGAGCGGAGCGGCCGCCGGAGGCGCAGTAAAGGATCACGGGCTTCGTCTGATCGAAGCGCTTGTCATAGTAGGGCGACTCCGGATCGGCGCGGAACTCGAGCATGCCGCGAGATACGTTGATCGCACCGGCCACCTTGCCGGTCTGTTCGATCTCCGGGGCATCGCGCACGTCGACGACCAGGACATTGTTCTGGGACATCATCTCGCGCGCTTCAGCCGGCGTGATCCGCGGCACGGCAGCATTCGCGGCTTCCATCAGCTGTTTGACCGTCGTGACCATCTCGTTCCTCGTGCTGACATTCACCTGAGACGCCGGCTGGAGCGCTGCCGGCGGGCGCTCAGATAGCGCGCGAAACGGTGAATGCGAATGATCAGGCGTTCGGATAATATGATTACCCATACATATTCGACCGGTGCTCGCCTCGATGGATCCGCATGCGGATATGCTGCGTTCGGTCCGGCTGACCGGCGGTGTGTTCATTGACGCTCGGTTTACGGCACCGTGGTGCGTTTCGGCCGCTTTGGATGCCGACGATTGCCGGCCTTTCCTGACTTCGCCAACACAAGTGATCGCATATCACGTCGTCATCTCGTGCCGGCTGCTGGTTTCGGTCGACAGAGATGAAGCGACCGAGGTATCGGCTGCTGGCGCCTGCAGAGCGCGAAGCTGCACCTCAGAGAGACTACGAAGCCTCTGAAGCAGATCGCGCACGCGATTGGCTACGAGTCGGAGGAGGCTTTCAGTCGCGCGTTCAAACGCGAGTTCGGGGTCTCGCCTGCGCGCTGGCGGAATAACGGCTCCGATGGCGAACGCTGACGGTCATGACACGAAGCTGCGCCGCGGTTAAGCTGACTGGCCTATAGACCGTTGCCACGAAGCGGAGGTCCTCAAGGATGCCGATCGTGCTTCTCGTCCTGCTGTGCGCCATCAGCGGTCTGCCGATCAGCGCCGGCGCACACCCGCCGCCGATCCTGTCGACCACGCAGGAGGAGGCCTTTGTCGAGGAAATCGTCGCCTGGCGGAAAGAGTTCGCGGTCGTCGCCGACCGAAAGGACGCGAAGAAGCTGCACGACCTCTACGCGCCTTCGTTCGTGCACACGCGAACTTCGGGCGAGCAGGTCGGGCGGGATGCGCGGATCAAGGCGCTGCTGAAGGGCGATCCGGTGATCGAGCTCGCGCCCGCGGATGACCTGAAGATCCGCGTGCCGGGCGGCTGGACGGCCATCGCCACGGGCACGTCACCGCTCAAATCGCCCGACGAGGAGGGGAAGGCGTACCGGTTTGCCTGGACGGCTGTCTATGTCCGCGCCGGCGGCGGCTGGCAGCTCGCGGCCTCCCACGAGGTGCGGTTGGGGGAGGTGGAGCGCTGATTTCGTGAAATGCTCCCGATGATGGCCGCATTGGCTGCGGCCATTCACGTTTCCTTACGCCGCAGATGGGTCACGAAGCAGACGACAGCTTCAATCCGGCGATACCGATGAGCACCAGTCCGATCGAGCCGATGCGAACGGCATTGACCGGCTCGTGAAACAGCAGGATGCCGAGCATCGTGGTTCCCACCGCACCGATGCCGGTCCACACCGCGTATGCCGTTCCGACAGGCAGGACCTCGAGCGTGCGTCCGAGCAGATAGATGAACGCCGCAAGCAGCACGAAGGACAGGAGCGACCAGCCAAGCCGGGTGTAGCCCTCGGAGTACTTCATGCTGATCGCCCAAGCGACGTCGAGCAGCCCCGAGAGCACCAGGAGCAGCCACGCCAGCGCGGGTGTCATGCGCCGACCCCGGCCGTCTCCGGCAAGTGTCGACTCATCACGTCAGACTGCGTGGCGATCTGGTGCAGGTAGGCATCACGCGCCTTGAGGAACCCGCGCAGCCGGTCCGCGTAGCCCGGCGCCACGGCGTCACGCACGCTCGGCCGGGCCGCGAGCGCCGCGCGCCAGGCAAGGACCCGCGGTTTATCGAAGAAGATTCCGCGGTCGAGAATCGCGTCGAATACGTCGAAATACCGGAATACGGGGCCGAAGACCGCATCGACCAGCGAGAACTGCTCGCCGGCGAAATAGGGGCCGTCGCCAAAGCTTTCCTCGAGCCGGGCAAACTTCGCCTTGAGATCGTCCGCCTTGCGCTCGAACGTGGCGTGATCCTTGGCGGTTTCGAAGCCCCAGATGTCGGCGAGCACGGCAGAGCCGAACTCCATCCAGGCCCGGTGCCGGCCGCGCTCGAGCGGATCGGAAGGATGGAGTGGATGGGGTTGCGTCTCCTCCAGGTACTCGCAAATGGCGGAGGACTCAAAGAGCACCGCCTCATCCCCGACCTTCAGCAATGGAACCTTGCCGAGCGGCGAGATCTGCCGGAACCAGGCGGGCTTTTCGTCGAGGTTGATGTACACCCGCTCGAATGGGACACCTTTCTCGAGAAGGGCGATCACGGCGCGTTGCACGTATGGACAAAGGTGATGGCTTACGAGAGTGAGGGCTGGCATGGGTCCGTCCTGCTCATCCTTTCTGTTCCTGTGCCATTCTTTCCTGTTGTCCAACGCAAGCAAATACGGCATTGTTGAAAGATGGCCTTGCGTCATATGCAAGCACGGATTGGTTTGGAGGACCTGCGCCTCGTGTTCGAGATCGGCGAGGCGGGAACCCTGATCGGTGCTGCGCGCCGCCTCGGCGTCGACCATTCGACGGCCTTCCGCCGGCTCGGGACACTGGAGAAACGGCTCGGCGTACGCCTGTTCGAGCGCGCCCGGGACGGCTATACGCCGACGCCGGCTGGGGAGATGGCAATCGCAGCCGCGGCGGAGCTGCTCGGCGGTTTGGTCAGTCTCGAGCAGCGTCTCGCCGGCGAGGACCTGCGCCCGTCAGGCATCGTGCGGGTCACGACGACGGACACGCTGCTCGATTTTCTTGCGCCGGCGCTGGCGGCGTTTCGCACATCGCATCCGGAGATTGCACTCGAGGTCGTCGCCACGAATGCCTTCTTCACGCTGACCAAGCGCGACGCGGACGTGGCGATCCGCCCATCACTTGCTGCCGCTGACAACCTCGTCGGCCGGCGCATCGCGGAGATCGCGACGGCCCCCTACGCGGCCCCGGACTACCTGGCCAAACACTCCGACCGGCGCGGCCTGGAAGACCATGACTGGATCAGTCCGGACGACAGCCTCGCCCATCTCGGCTCTGCCAAGTGGATTGCGAAGGAAGTGCCGCCCGAGCGGGTGGTGCTGAGGGGGAATTCACTCCTCGCCCTACGCGCCGCCGCTCGTGCCGGCCTCGGCATTGCGCCCATCCCTTGCTATCTCGGTGACACGGACCCGGGGCTTGCGCGCGCCGGTCCGCCCATCGCCGAGATGGCATCCGCGCTTTGGCTCCTGACGCATCCGGAATTGCAGCGCGTGGCCCGCATCCGCGCCTTTCTGGACTTCATGGCACCCTGGCTTGCTGGGAAACGCGGCATGCTGAGTGGTTGGAATTCTGTCGAGCCCGGCGACAACGGAGCATAGCGCTCATAATCCCCGGACTGATTTTCCGGCGAAGCGAATGGCTGGCCATCGCGCCCGGGCGATCCGGAACGTTTTGTGCACTGGTTCGTTGCTGCCAGGCTGGCGTTTGTGTGAAGCGCGCGGGAATGCGTTTCCATGCCTCCCCGAAAGACTGACGGCGGTCCCCTTCTCGTCGACCTTGCACTGCAGGGGGGCGGCGCGCATGGCGCGTTTACCTGGGGGGTTCTGGACCGCCTTCTGGAAGAGCCGGACATCCAGATCGAGGGCATTTCGGGCACATCCGCAGGAGCGATGAACGCGGCCGTCCTGGCCGACGGCTTTGCGGCCGGAGGGCGCGATGGCGCACGGACGGCGCTCGAGGAGTTCTGGACCCAAGTGTCGTGCGCGGCCATGCTCAGCCCGTTGCGGCGCAGCCCGATGGATATGCTCATGGGGCGCTGGACCATGGACACGTCGCCCGCATTCATCGCGCTCGATCTCATGGCGAGACTGTTCTCTCCCTATGATCTCAATCCGCACGGCGCCAATCCGCTCCGCGAAATCCTGGCTCGGTGCATCCATCCAGAGCGCATCGTGAACGGGCCGATCCGGCTGTTCGTCACCGCCACGAACGTATCAACCGGCCGCGGCCGTGTGTTCCGCAATGCCGAGCTGACGCCTGACGTTCTGCTCGCTTCGGCTTGCCTGCCGACGCTCTTCCAGGCCGTCGAAATCGACGGCGAGGCGTATTGGGACGGCGGCTTTTCCGGCAACCCCACGATCACACCGCTGGTCCGCGAATGCGCCGCGAGCGATACGGTGATCGTGCAGGTCAACCCTATCGAGCGCAGCGGCACGCCGCGAACGGCGCGCGAGATCATCAACCGCGTCAACGAGGTTTCCTTCAATGCCACGCTGATCAAGGAGCTGCGCATGATCGCGCTGCTGCGGCAGGTGGCGGACACGGGTAACTGTGAAGGAAAGCTTTGGGCCGAGATGCGCATTCACCGCATTTCCAGCTCTGCGATGGCGGAGCTCGGCTACTCCTCCAAGCTGAATGCGGAGTGGGATTTCCTCAGGACTCTCCGCGACGAAGGGCGCCGGTCCGCCGACGCATTTCTCGAGACCTACGGTGCCGCTCTCGGCAAGCGCTCGACGCTGGACCTTGATTCGCTGCTCGAGCAGGTGTGAGGCGGCATGGGGCTCATCGGCATCCTGATTGGGCTCATCTTTCTCGTCTGGCTCGCCTATCGCGGCTGGAGCGTCCTGCTGCTTGCACCGGCTGCGAGCATGATTGCGGCCGCGGCTGCCGGAGAGCCGCTGCTCGCCCACTGGACGCAGACGTTCATGGGAGCCACGGCGCAGTTCCTGGCGCAGTACTTTCCCCTGTTCCTGCTCGGCGCGCTGCTCGGCAAGCTGATGGACGATAGCGGTTCCATCTCAGCGATCGCCCGGTATTTGCAGGAGCGCTTCGGACCAGAGCGCGCGGTTCTCGCCGTCGTCATCGCAGGCGCCGTCGTGACCTATGGCGGGGTCAGCCTGTTCGTGGCGTTTTTCGTGCTGGTGCCGATGGCCATC
>JAWLCO010000133.1:0-1704 GCA_041687075.1 Hyphomicrobiaceae bacterium
GCCGCACCGGCGCTGCGCTGCCGTCCGGATGCCCGGTCGCTCGAGCGTGCCGCACGCATGATCGCCGAGGCGAAGCGGCCCATCCTGCTCGCCGGCGGCGGCGTGCACATCTCCGGCGCCGCGGAGGCTCTCACCGAGCTGGCGCGCGCCATCAACCTGCCCGTTGCCCACACCATGACCGGCAAGGGCGCCATTCCCTGCACCGATCCACTCAACGCCGGTCTGTTCGGCCGTTATGACCGCATCGCCAACAAGCTGATCGATGAATCCGATCTCATCATCGTCGTCGGTTGCAAGCTCGGCGAGATCGCGACGAAGCGCTATACGGTGCCGCCCCTCGGCAAACGGATCATCCATCTCGACATTCTGGCGGAGGAGTTCGGCCGCACGCGCGAGCCCGAGGTGGCGCTGTGGGGCGATGCGCGCGAGGGCATCCGTGATCTGATGACCGCTCTTTCGGGCGATGCGCCCGCGATCCGCAACCGGCAGGCTGATTATGCCGGCGATGTCACGAAGCGGATGCATGCGTGGCGCGAGGGCGTTCGCGAGCGGCTGGAGTCGAACGAGACTCCCGTCGCCATGGCGCGCCTGATGCACGAGCTGAACGCCGCCATGCCCGCAGACGGCATCCTCCTCGCCGACGGCGGTTTTGCCGCGCACTGGGGCGGACTGCTCTATGACACGAAGCAGGCCGGCCGCGGATTCGTACCGGACCGCGGCTTCGCCTCCATCGGCTACGGCCTGCCGGGTGCGATGGGTGCGGCCATGGCCGCGAACGGCCGTGCCGTCGTCAGCATCACCGGCGACGGCGGCTTCAACATGATGATCGGCGAGCTGGAGACAGCACGCCGCACCGGTCTCGACCTCACCATCATCGTCGTCAACAACGCGGCGTCCGGCTACGTGAAGGCGCTGCAGCACCTGATGTACGGCGAAGGCGCCTACCACGCCTCGGATCTCGCCGAGACGAACTACGCGGCCGTGGCGCAGGCCTTCGGCTGCCACGGTGTACGCGTCGAGCAGCCATCGGAGCTTGCTGACGCCCTCAAGTCAGCCATGGGTACGCCTGGCCCGAGTGTCGTCGACGTTGTCGTGACCCGCGATCCGGCCAAGATGCTGCCGGCCGTCGATAACCGGGCCGTAACTGTCAAGAAGGGCGATCGCGTCGCCTGAGCTGCTTGCGCCTTCGTTCACCTGACGCGGGACTGCTGGTCTGGCCTAGAAAATACGCAGGCTGACCAGCATCCCTTCCGGTGGCGCGATACGCATCAGCTGGAACATGCCGTTGATCGCGACGAGGAGAATGGCGCCGTACGCGGCTCCCGTGACGGGGCGCATCTTTGCGCAGGAGAAGAGCACCCACGCCAGAAATCCGGCCGTCGCGAGATTGAAGCCGAATAGGCCGATCGCCGCGCCGTAGGCGATGAAGCCGAAAATGATCCCGTATTCATCCGGCGCGTCGAACCGGAACGCCTCGGAATGCCGCGCGAGCTGCCACAGCTCGCGGCCGAAGACGAAAATCGCGAGCGCGAGCCCGGGGATGATGGCGAGCAGCGGCAGCAGGCGGGAGCTTGGCGAGAACTGCATCGTTTCCCACGCAGCATAGGCGAAGACCGGCACGGCGACGGCTGCCAGGGTCAAGCGTGTGAAAGTCGTGCCTCCGACAGCAGGTGCTTCCCCCGGCACCTCCCGGGCGGGTTCCGC